>JABSOM010000002.1 GCA_013215945.1 Campylobacteraceae bacterium | reverse complement strand
TTAAAGAATTAGAAATACAATATAAATTCCTAAAAAAACAAGAAGAACGAATAATCAAAAAGATACTTACTTATTTTTCTAAAGATAAAAAGTTATTTCAATCTTTTTTGAATATGCAAACGATGCCAGGAATAGGTCAAATATCTGCAATTATTTTAATCTATCATTTTATTCAATACCCCGACGCAAACCAAAGACAAATAGTTTCATTAGCAGGACTTGATCCAGTAGAAAAAAGCTCCGGGACTTCTGTAAAAGGAAAAGCTAAAATATCAAAAGCAGGCTCAAAGATTTGTAGAGGAACATTGTTCATGCCAGTAATGGTAGCTGTACAAAAAAATGAAAGACTAAAAGAGTTTTATAATAGATTAAAAGATAAGGGTAAACATACAACAGTCGCTCAAATAGCAGTTATGAGAAAAATGATAGTAATATCTCATTCATTATATAAAAATAACGAAAGGTTCGATGTGAATAAAAGATAAAATTTCTTTTTAAAATAGTAAATACTTTATTAGATTTTAAGGTGGCAACTCTCTAAAGCAGCAAAAATTTGTTCAAAAGAAAAAACTATTTGTAAAGATAAAAAAGGTTCTTCTTTACTTGCTTTTATTATTTTTCCAGATACAGGTAAAAAACTTGAAGAACATAAATATTTAGAAGAATCATACTCAATATTTTTTCTCGAAATTGAGACAATCTTTCTACCTTGAACTATTACAAATAAGGAAGGTTCATAAACGGTATGTAAAATTTGCGTTACATTTGACGATTTAAAAATTCTTAAAGAAGGGATTATTGTCTGGTTAATCCCCTCCTCAAGTTTTTGTTCTTCTATGAATGTTAATAGTTTATTTACTTTTTTCATGAAATTATAATTTCATTCCTCCGGATATCTCAATTCTTTGTGCATTAATCCAATGACACTCATTTGATACTAAAGTAGCAATAGAAGCTCCAATATCATCTACTTTTCCAACACGACCTAAAGCAGTTTGAGAAGCCATATAGGTATTTACCTCTTTATTGTCTCGCACAAATCCACCAGCGAAATCAGTTTCTATTGCACCAGGTGCTATTGTATTTACAGTTATATCTCTATTACCTAATTCTAAAGCCAGATATTTAGTCATTATTTCAATTGCACCCTTCATCATTGCATAAGCAGAAAATCCTGGCAAAGCAAATCGGGTAAGCCCAGAAGAAATATTTATAATACTTGTACCATTGTTTAACATAGGTAATAATTTTTGTGTCAAAAAAAATACTCCTTTTACATGAATATTATATAACTTATCAAACTCTTCAATACTTGTATCACTTATACTTGAATTTATTCCAATTCCTGCATTGTTTACTAAAACATCAATACCTTCTGCTTGCCAAGTTGATTTTAAACAAAGACGTAAATTTTGAGAAAACTTTTCAAAAGATTTACTGTTTTCTGTGTCAAGTTGAAAGACAATTGCATCTTGCCCATAAGACTTTATCTTATCTGCAACATCTTGTGCTTTTTCTTTTGATGTTTTATACGTAATTATTATATTATAACCTTTTTTTGCAAGATTTAAAGCCATGCTTTTTCCTAACCCTCTACTACTACCTGTTATTAATGCTATTTTCATTTTATTTCCTTTAAATTTTATTCCCTGATTATAATCTAAAATCAAAAATATTAATAGTTAATTTCTCTTTATAATTTGCCTAATTGTCTAAAATAAATAAATTAGTTTAGAAACTGTTTAGGCCTCACTTCAACTTTTTATTTAAAAAAGTCTTGAAAAATACTCTTAACTTTAATCTGAACACTTTCTTTTTGGTCTGCAAGCAGAATTTAGTCATTTCATTTCTGCATCTTTTTCTTAATAACCGGTAAAAGAGCCCTAAGGAATGTAGTTTAATTCTTAAAAAAGTGGAGATTCAAACCCAAGGATGTAATTTGTGACTAGAATTAGAAGAACAGTAAAATAAATTGAAAATAGTACCTATTTTAAGCCTATATACAATAAAATGCCATACACAAAAGGGAATCAATATATGAATACAAATATACAAGATCTTAAACCAGATAGACCTTCTATTATTACTACAGAAGTTGATGCTATCAGTTTTTATCGTAAAATGGACACAGAAGCAACAATTAAAGAGATGATTGACGGTAAATACGTTATTGTAGAAGAATTCTACTCTAATGGTCTAGAACTTTTAGTTGAGCTAAGACGTGCTTTATTACAAGAATTTAGTGATAGTAGTTTTCAAGGTCAAAGAGATTATAGATCTGCTTTTAGAAAAGCTTCTCACCGCTTATTAATAAAAGTAGAAAATAATAAATTAGCAGTTAAAAAATGCCCTGATATTGGATGGTTAAAAATATTATATCCTGAGATTTCTGATTTTTATATTACTTATCCAGAAGTTCAAGGTATGAATTCTTCTTGGCAATGGCATGAAAAAGGATTAAAGGTTAAAACCTTAAACTTATCTCTTCATCCTTATTACGGAACCTATTTTCCTACAAGATTTGACCATATTGTATTATTTGACAAATGGTTAACAAGTTATAAGGGAGCTAAAAAGAAAGCTGTTGATATTGGTGTTGGAAGCGGAGTTTTATCCTTTCAATTGCTTAGAAAAGGCTTTAAAAAGATTTTTGCATCTGATACTAACAAAAATTCAATTATTGGAGTTTCTAAAGAGAGCTCACGTTTAGGTTTTGATAAAAAAATAGACTTATCTTATGGAGATTTATTTACCTCATATGAAGATAAAGCTGATTTAATTGTTTTTAATCCTCCTTGGTTACTTGCTAAACATGATCTTGAAGAAGGAATTGATAAAGCAATGTATTACGAAGAAGATCTATTTCCTAGATTCTTTGAAGAAGCAAAAAAACACCTAGCTCCTGAGGGAAAATTAGTTTTAATATTTTCAAATCTTGCACAAGTTGTTGATAGAAACGCAGCTCACCCGATTAAAGATGAGTTAGAAAACAATACAAGATTTAAGAAAGAAGAATTTTTACAAGCAGATGTAAAAGCTTTATCTCAAAGAACAAAAAGAACAAGTCAAAGATCTAAAGAAAAAGTAGAACTATGGGTTCTAAGTAACAACGATACTTAGAAATAAAATAAATTAAGCATAAGTTTTTTTATGCTTAATTTTCTAAAAATTTAGAATAATATTCTCTCAAAATTCCAAGATGATTTATCTATATAGACAAATCATTTTTCAATTGTAGTGGGATAAAAAAATCTATATCTTGCTTATTGGTAGTGAGTATATTTTCCAAATCACTATACTGCGCATAAGCAGGAAAGTTTCTGATTTTATATTTTGAATTACTTGGCCAAGACTGGTATGCGTGTTTCATCAAATCATAAAGTTCATCATGGGTACAAAAAAAACCAAACTTGGCAAACATGCCATCTTCCATTATACAAGTACCAAACTCTCCACCTTTGGATATTTTTTCGTCCGTATGAATTGAAGCTAGATACCTACACTCTTCATGGGGCAAAGATGAGGGATAATTATGAAATACTCCTATGTATTTATACTCTTTTTTTAAGTTTTTTTGTTCTTTTACCCACTTATCAAGTCTGATCCAAGTATTTTCTATTTCTTTCCTGTATCCATGAATACGAAGATAGGTAATAGGAAGTTGTTCTTTATAGACAATTTCAGGTTCTTTTATCTTAAACAATGAATCAATTTTTTGATGTACACTTTTTTCTTCATGGTTTTCTACTCTCCACTTAGAAGGTGTCATGGAAAATCTTTTTTTAAAAGCGGAGCTAAATGCACTGCTACTTAAAAACCCAACCTCATAAGCTATGGTTTCTATAGATTTGTCAATATTGTATAAAAGTAAATTAGAAGATTTCTCCAAACGAATATTTCTAATATATTGGCTTACAGATTCACTTGTGATTGCTTTAAAAACCCTATGAAAATGATATACGGAATAGCCACTTATTTTTGCCAAACTTTTTGCACTAAGAACTTCTCCACAGTGATAATAAATGTATTCTAAAGATAAGTTTATTTGCTCATATTGAGCTTTTGTCGTATTGCCTTTTAACATAATCGTATGGTATCAATATTTTTCTAAATAGCACATATGATAGATTTTTGATATAAAATTTTATTTACTTACAACCTTGTTAATACTAATATCTATAAAATTAATTAAAGGGTATTTAATGAATATAAGAGAAAAGATGACTAAAGAATTTAAAGACAAATCAATTTTTAAGCAAGTACAAGACTATTCTTTAAGTTATTTAGATGAAGTTGGTAAACGAGATGTTTATCCAGCAAGTGAAGCCTTACAGAACTTAGAAAATTTCTCAGAAGAATTACCTCAAAAAAGTATGGAAGCTAAAGATGTATTGGAGTTTTTAAATACTAATGGCGCTAAAGCAACAGTGGATCATCTAGGAGGAAAATATTTTGGATTTGTAACTGGTGGCGTTATTCCTGCTTCACTTGCTGCTAGGGTATTAAGTGATTTTTGGGATCAAAATAGTGCTTTGTATGTTATGTCTCCCATAGCTTCAAAACTTGAAGAAGTATGCGAATCTTGGCTAAAAGAGTTGTTTGGATTACCTAAACGTACGGTGGCAGGATTTGTGAGTGGCTCATCTATTGCAATATTTTGTGGTCTGGCAGCAGGACGTTATCGCGTATTTAAAAACAATGATTGGGATATAAACAAGCAGGGTTTTCAAGGTGCTCCAAAGATTAGAATAGTTGCAGGGAAACAAGCACATGGAACAGTTATAAAAGCGGTGTCTCTTTTAGGATTTGGCACTGATAATATTGAATGGGTAGACCATGATTCCCAAGGAAGATTACTGGTGTCAAAACTACCAAAACTAGATAAAAATACTATTGTTGTATTACAAGCGGGAAATGTATGTTCTGGCGCGTTTGACGACTTTGAGTCTATTTGTACACAAGCAAAAGAAGTAGGTGCTTGGGTTCATATAGATGGAGCATTTGGTCTTTGGGCAGCTGCCAGTAAGAAGTTAAAATATCTTACCAAAGGAATGGAAAAAGCAAATTCTTTTTCTGTAGATGGACACAAAACATTAAATACTCCCTATGACAATGGAATAGTTCTCTGTGATGATGAAGAAGCATTAACCCACGCTTTACATTCCTCAGGTTCTTATATTGTACACAATGAAAATAGGGATGGCATGTTTTATACTCCAGAGATGTCGAAAAGAGCAAGGAGTATTGAGCTTTGGGCGGCGATGAAGTATCTTGGACGTGATGGAATAGAAGAACTCATAAATGGATTTTATGAAAGAGCCACGGAACTCGCATATGAGTTAGAAAAAGAAAGCTTTGAGATTGTAAATGATGTTGTCTTTAATCAAATTATGATTAGATATAAAAGTGATGATTTGACAAATAAAATCATGAAATATATTCAAGAATCAGGAACGTGCTGGTTAGGAGGGGCTACATGGAAGGGACAAAATGTCATAAGAATAAGTATTTGTTCTTGGGTAACGACGGAAGAGGATGTCTTAGTTACGGCAAAAATATTTAAAGAAGCGCTCACTTGTGTAGATAGCAAAAATAAGATATAAAAAGTACTTAAAGATATTGGCTTTGTGCCTATATCTAGGGTCAGTTCATCATAAAATTTGATATACTAACAAATTATTAGAAGGTCAGATTATGAATGAAAATAAATTACATATGGTAAATAAATTAATACAAAAAGATGGAGTTTGTAATACATTTTTAGATGATGTTAAAATATATAAAACCTCTAAACCTGAGTCATTAAGTGCCCATCTTTATGATAATTGTATTATTTTTGTTTTACAAAACTTTAAAAAAGTGAAACTTCACGAAAAAATATTAGAGTATAACCCCAATAACTATTTGGTTGCTGCATCAACTTTTCCCTTCGAATGCACGGCTTTTCCTTCAAATGATGAGCCCTTAATAGCTTTGGTTATTACAATCAACCAAAAAGTAATGCACCAAGTAATCAACGATGTATCAACATCGCATAACTTAGAGTCAAAAAACAGTGAAATAGGACCTTTTATTGATAAAGTCACCCCTCAAATAGATGATGCTTTATACAGGTTATTATGTGTTTTAAACTCAAAAGAGGAATCTCATGTTTTAGGCGCAGCTATTGTTAGAGAATTATTTTATCGTGTTGCTAAAGGAGATAATGCTTCTTATTTACATAAACTGTTTAATCAAGCCAGCAATGAAGCGAAAGTTTCAAGGTCACTAAAAGTGATTCATAATGAATTTTATAAAGAGTTAAATATACCTGTTTTAGCAAGAATGCAAGATATGAGTGAAGCATCATTTCATACTTATTTTAAGGTGATTACTGGATATACACCCTTTCAATACATAAAAAAAATTCGTCTTACAAAAGCCAGAGAGTTTATAAATGAAGAAAACTTCTCAGTTAGTGAGACTGCACACAAGGTTGGGTATGGGAGTACGGCTCAATTCAGTAGAGAATTTAAAAAATATTTTGGATTCTCTCCAAAAGAGTCAAGAGTTTCTTTTGAAGAGTATAGTTTATAAGGCTAACTTTAAGTAGTCTATAAATCCTGTATATGAATGATATAATTTTTTATATCTTCTTTTATATTGGGATTTTTCACAACATCATAACAAGAAAAAGAAGGTAAAATTTCACTTCCACAAAACTTATAATTTGTAGTAACAGAAAGAAGGGCATCGTCAGCACTTTTACCCTCAAATAAAAATTGATCTTTGTCATCAAAGGCATTTTTTGGTGCATTCCAAGTAAGTGAAAGCATGAATTTTTTACCTTGCATTTTACCTCCTGTTCCATAATGTTTATCAACATCTTCTCTGCTTCTTCCATCATCAATCACTAGATTTTGTTGAACAATAGCTCTTGTAAATACATCATCAATATATTTTTTATGAATCCATGGTGTATTGAACCAATAAACGGGACTTTGGGTGATAATAATATCTGCCCACAAATGTTTTTCAACTTCTTCATTTATATCATAACCAGCGTCAATAGTTGTTGTTTTCACTTGATAGTCTTTTTTTAAAAATTCATTTTTAGCTATGTCCACCATAGCAGAGTTTAGTTTGCCTTCTGAAAAGTTTTCGTAAAATTGATGTGCATTTATAATTAATATATTTTTCATATTTAACCTTTTTATTTTGACTTAAGATTTGGAAAGTATATAGATTTTCAAGGATTAAAGGAATGCACATTTCTATAAATGTTTTGAGGAATTCTACAAATAATATTCTATAGGCTAGAAAAGACTTGTTTGCGTAAATATTTATTATTTTAATATTATATTTACTTGATATTCTTATTTTATTGATTTAATTGGTAAATAGATTTCAACAATTGAATTTGAATTATTCCATAAAAAGCGATGGTCATATTGTTCATAATGCATCATAGTTCTGTTTATTTCCACTTCAAAATTACACTTTGGAATAACGTTTTTATAAATATCAAAAATGCTTGATTTTATTAAATCCATTTTTCCTGTATGTTCAAAACAAATAAACGTGCCACCTTTGATTTCTTCTTTTTCAAATCCGATAATATCATTTTCATAAGGTATTGCAATTAGATAAAAATATTCACCATTAATCTTTTTGGTAATTCCATATTTTAACCAATTTCTTTTAAATTTTATCTTGTTGATTTTTAATTCATTATTGAAATTTTGCCAGTGTTGTGTAATTATTTTAAAATTCTTTCTTTGAGAAGTGCTTAGTTTTATTTGTAGTCCACTAACAGTAAACGTCTCTTTTTCAAGTATTGAATATTTCATTAAATTAATTCTTTCTTTTTATTACACACAAGTAAGTAGAAGACAGTATAACTAATTGACTAAGTGCTTAAATAGTTATACAGTAAACGGAAATCCCATATAGATACGAGACCCCTATTCTTGATTTTATGAACTAATTAGTTTCGTTTGTATCTGAATCTTTAGATTCAGCTTCTTTTAGAGCTTGTTTCTTTTTTAGTTTTTCTTCTTTCTTTTTCTTCTTTTCTATTTCTCTTGCTTTTTTTTCATAATTATAATTTATTTTGGCCATTTTTTTTTCTCTTTTTGTTGGGATTCGTAATTTGTATAATTATAGTATTTATAAGTTAATAAGTTACGGGGACAGTATACCTAATTAATAAAATGAATATGTATAGTTAATTAAAAATAATTAAGTAAACTGTAATTAGGAAAACTCTTCTATGAACTCTCCTGAATTTTCTCAAATTTAAAAAAGTCTAAATGCTTAGTATCATAAAGATTTATTTGATAAAAGCAATCTGTTTCTGCCTTCATTTTTTGCTGTATATAAAGCCTCATCTGCGCAGGTGTATAAGTGTTTTGAATCTGTAATCTTATCTGCTGATAATACAATCAATCCTGCAGATATAGTTAAATATTCACTTACATCACTTTTTTTATGTTCGATTTTTAATGCCTCAATACCTTTTACAATACTATCCATAAAAACAAAAGATTCATTCATTCTCCCACCTGAAGATATTATGCAAAATTCTTCTCCACCCAATCTGAAAACATAATCACTTGCTCTGCTTGCATTCTCTTTTAAATATAAAGATATCTGGGAAAGAGCACTGTCGCCTTGGGGATGGCCATAACAGTCATTGTATTTTTTAAAATTATCGATATCTATACACATTACAGAGATATTTAGATTCTCTCTTTTTACCCTTCTAATTTCTTCTTCTATTATTTTATTAAAATATCTTCTATTGTAAAGTGTTGTTAATTCATCCACGATAGAGAGGGACTCAAGTTTTTTCTTATTCGTGATATCTTGTCTAATTGCTATAAAATTTAAAATCTCACCCCTTTCATCTAGGACGGGTGTAATAGTTAGGGTTGCCCAATAAACATCTCCATCATTATTTAGGTTTTTAATTTCTTCTTTAAAAACTTTTTTAGCATTTAACACGCACCACATATTGGCATAAAAACTATCTGGCATATCTGGATGTCTGAGCTTTTTATGATTTTCTCCTAATAATTCATCTTTAGAATACTTCACAAATTTACAAAAAGCACTACTCGCATCAATTATTATTCCCTTATTATCAGTAATAGAAATAAGTACATTTTCATCAATAATATCCAATAAACTCATCTTTTCAAATAGTTTTTCTCTAAAAATACCAGAATAAACACTGTCTTGAATATTTAACACTAGCTTATTTAAATTAATCGGTTTAGTGTTAAATTTATAAATATTAAACGATATAGCCTCTAAAAAAAGATCCATATCGGAATACTTTGCAGTAAAAATAACAGGAATTTTCGTATTCAGTTCTTTAATCATTTCTAAGCCATTTTTTTTAGGCATAGCTAAATCAATTATAAGTAAATCAGGATTAATCTTAGAAAATAGTTTTATTCCCTCATCTGCATTATTAACGCAATAAAAATTCTTTATATATTGTTTGCAAAAAGTAGAGACTTCTTCTCTTATTAAATCGTCACCTTCCACATATAATACTGTTATATTTTTTAGCAATTCTTTATTTATTTTACTCATATTTCTCACTTTTTTATTAAACACAAGGGTTTATTTTTTACTTTTTATATATCAGATTATATCAACTCAACAACTTTTATTCATTGATTGAGATTATGATTTAAGTTTTTTTATAATTTTTTTTGTCATTTATTTAATAAATGGGAACACTTACAACCTTTATGCACAAAAAAATAAAAAGATTTAGTTTTTCCAAAATCAGTAAAAGAGCCGTGAGGAATGTAGTTTTATTTTAGAAAAGTGGAGTTTCAATCTCAGGGATTTTCATGAGGTTTTTTTCATGTTTCAAGTAATTTTTCATTCTTTAATTTTTCAAAATGTTCTTTTAATGTATGTTTTCCATATTCAGGTGCAATCATTTCCAGAACCATAACATTCATAAAAAACTCAATGGGTCCAAAAGTTTTTTTATTTAATACCAGTTTTGCTAAACTCAGAATCATAAGTCTTATGCAATCTGGAATATAAGTTATTTTTGGGGATTTTCCCAGTACATTAAAAGCAATAAGTGCAATTTCATTTTGAGTTAATGTCTCAGGTCCACCTATTTCTATTTCTTTGTCCTCATAATTGATTGAATTTACGCAAACTTTAGCTAAATCTTCTCCATGAATAGGATTAGATTTTATACTTCCATTTCCAAATAAATAAATACGTCCCTTTTTTGCCATATAATAAACTTCACTCATATCACAGAAAAAACCATTTGGACGTATTATACAAAATTTTAAACCTGATTTTTGTAATGCTTCCACAAATAATTCTTTTGCTTCACAAATTCTTAAGTTTTTCAATTTATTTCCATTTAAAACTGAAACATATATAAATTTTTTAACTCCTGCTTGTTTAGCCTCTTTTAGCAAATTTAAATTAGCTTGATAATCAACATCCATATAAGTAAGTCCATCTTTTTGTGTTGTAATTCCAAGAGAGGA
Organism: Campylobacteraceae bacterium; assembly: GCA_013215945.1. Taxonomy (NCBI): domain Bacteria; kingdom Pseudomonadati; phylum Campylobacterota; class Epsilonproteobacteria; order Campylobacterales; family Campylobacteraceae; species Campylobacteraceae bacterium. Next base: position 311,519 of record JABSOM010000002.1, on the reverse strand, counting down.
AATCACTACATCAATGCCCTCACAACAGTTACTTAGGCTATCTTTGTTTGTAACTTCAGCTTGAATCATCTCATCTACTTCAATGTTATATTCTTCAAACTTGCTAGAATTACGAACTAATACTTTAGTGTAAAAACTTTGTGCTTTAAGTTCGGCACTTATATACTTACCTAAATATCCAGTGGCTCCTGCAATTAATACTTTTTTCATTTTCTTCTCTTGTTTTAAATTGACTATTAAGTCATAATAAATACTAGCTAATATTTTATATAATGTCAAGAGAACTTAAACTTTTAATGACTAATAAGTCATAATATAATATAGTATTAAATAAGGAATATAATGCCCAAAATTGTAGATAAAGAACTCATGAAAAAGAGCATAATAAATGCTGCTTTACAATCATTTTTAAAATATGGATTTAATAAAACAACAATGGATCAAATAGCAAATGAAACTAATATTGCAAAAGGAACACTTTATCTTTATTTTAAATCTAAAGATGTTTTAATATCAAGTATTACAGAACTGCATTTTAAAAAGCTTTTAAATGATTTATTACCCAAAGAGTATTGCCAAACACTTGAACAATTATTAGAATATATCAAAAATGCATTATTAATAAATGAAGAAGATAGTAAGTTTATACCAATCTTTTTTGAAGCCTTTGGTTCTAAACTTTCATCAGATGTATTTATGAAGGATTATAAAAATTTATTTGACAAAATAGGATATTTTTATGCACAAAACTTTAAAATACTTATACAAAACAATCAAGTTAAACCTACACTAAACACAGAAACTTTTGCAAGAGTATTAGTAAGTATGATTGATGGTATTATTTTACATAAAGGCTTTTTTAAAATAGAAGAAAGAAAATATTCTATCATGGTTGAAGATGCTATTGATGTATTTAGATTGGGATTATCTAAAGTATAAATTTAAAGGTGCCTTCCCTCATTTATTTGCTGTATTTTCAGTGAAAGGATGGTATCTTACGCTTAGTATAAATATCATGGAAAAAATGATTGTAAGGAAAATATATGAAAAGATCTATTGGAATGAAAAGTTCTTATGTATTAACAGCTAAGAGTGTAGATTATGAAATCACAGAAATATCAGCTGGAAACTTTGCTTTAGGACATGAAAGTAAAAGTGGTCTATTTGTAGTTGAATATTATGGTCGTTCTGATACAGATATAAATTCTGAAATTAAAAATTGGATTAATAAATATAAAAGATTTAAATTCTTCTATGCTTCAAGCCCTAAAAGTGCTTTTGTAAAAGAGTGCAAAAATTATCATGCTTTTGATAAAAAGAAAATAGATAATAAAAGCCACCCCATAAAACCTGAGAATACAGATTATGATTGTCCTTATTGTCCCTAATTAAAATCACACCTCAGTATCCACGTTAAAAAAGTGGATTTGTTCCCTCTAGGGTGTAATTTCTAAGTTTTAACTAAGGAATTTACGAATAGGAGTCAGACCCCATTTTTTCTTTACCTACCATCAGACAACTAGCTTCTTCAATATTTAATACACCAATACTAGTTAACCAATTACATGCTTGATCAATATTTTTAAAAAAATTACTTTCAACATTAATAAAAGCTTTATGGCTATTATTCACTAATTTTTCTTGCAAAGATAAGGAACAAATAACAGCTTCATATTTTTGATTTTTATCATTGCTCCATTCATTCAACTTATATATTTCATCCCACATATCTGGTGTTGATAATTCCCATTGACTCAAGTCTACTAAACACGCCCAAGGTTTAGACTTTATCTCTTCTACCATTTCTTTATACTCTTTACAAAATCTTAATACAGTTTCAATATTCCAAGAATCAAAGCATTCAACAATTATTGTTTGATTAATAACTTTAATCTTATAAGAACCATGTTCGTACATCTAATTTCCTTATACTATAACAATTTATTAAAAAGCAATTATAAACATTTTACTCTAAATTTTCTTTATAAATTTGTGCCGGACACCTTTTCTAATATATCTTAAGTTTTAACTAAGATAAGTTACTAATGAGAGGAAGGCCATTTTCTTAATTAAGTATAAGTCCCAGGAATTCTAAATTCTTAATTCCTAAAGTAATATTGATATATAATGCAAGAAATAAACAGTTATATATAAAAAGGATTCAAGTAAATTATGAAAATTGAAATTGCAAAAAGCTCAGATATCCCTGTGTTATGTGATCTATTAGATTCACTTTTTACCCAAGAATCAGAATTCAAATCTGATCGTAATTCTCAAATTCGAGGATTATCATCGGTAATAAAGAATGATGATGTTGGAGATATTTTAATTGTTAGAGAAAATGACAATATCATCGCAATGGTAAATATCTTATATACCGTATCTACAGCGATTGGAGCCCGAGTTGGTATACTTGAGGATATGGTAGTATCCAAAGAAGGTCGTGGCTCTGGTGTTGGTAGTAAGCTCTTAGAACGAGCTATAGATTTTGCGAGAGAGAAAGGATGTAAGCGAATTACCTTATTAACAGATCATGATAATGAAGGCGCTCATAGGTTTTACCAAAAGCATGATTTTAGCCTTTCGTCAATGGTGGTTTTTCGTAAATCCTTAACTAAATAGCAAATGCATTCAAGAGCATTCAATCTCTCTAAAAGATAAAAGGATTTAGCTTTATCAACGTCAGGATAAGTGCCGTGGGGAATGTAGTTTTATTTTTTAGAAGTGGAGATTTATTCTCTTAAGTGTAGTTTTTTTATTATGCTTTTACTGTATGATACTATCAATAATACCTAATATTTCATTCATAGTTTTTTGATTTGCTTTTTCAATAAATTTAATATTTCTAGAGTTATAATCTATTGATTTCATTTGCTCACCCATGACAAAACCTGTTATATTTTCACTATCAATTTCAATATGAAAAGGAGAATTTCTTTTTGTGTTAGTTATAGGACATGCAAAAGCAAGCCCAAGATGTTTGTTAAATACTTTATTACTGATAATTATTGCAGGTCTTCGTCCTTTTTGTTCATGTCCACTTTGTGGATCAAAACTCAAAGCTACAATATCTCCTTGTTCAGGAATGTATTTTACCACTCTTCTAATCCAGTTTTATTATCAAATTCTTCATTAACTTTATAATCACTAGGTAACTGCTTAACTAAATCATTAATATTATATTTTATTCTAGTCTGTTTGATTGGTTCTAATACTATTTTTTCATCTTCAATTACAATATTCATTTTATCACCAATAGATAAATTTAATTCTTTCATAATATGTTTTGGAACTCTTAGCCCTTGTGAATTTCCCCAACTTGAAATAATTGCTGTCATAATTTACCTTTCTATGTATATCCAAAGTATATCATAAGAACATATATCTGTCAACAAGTAATGTATTAACTATTAAAGTTACATAACAAATATAGTTTAGGAAAATGCTGACAGTTACATCTTTTCTTTATTTTAAGTAAGTCAAAATCGCTTCATTAATATTAAGAGATTTTGGTTTAATATCTTTCATTATATTTTTAAAATTTAACACTATTTCATCTTTATTTTCATAAGTCACTTTTTGTTCAGATTTAATTAAATAAACAGAAAAATCACTTAAAAATGAATTAATAAAAGACATCCATTGGGCTATTAGCTCTGTAAAAGTTAAAGATTTTATATTTACATCAACTTTATAATCAATAACAGCGTTATATTCTTCTAATTTAAAGTAAGCTCTTAAAAAACTCGAAGCTCTGTTTTTAAGTTTATTTTTTAAATTTTTGTTATTTGAAATCTCTGCTAAAACCAAAAAATAACCCATATGATAAAGAGGAGTTAAAAATGAAACTTGATTTACAGGGTGCTCTTCCCACGCTTTAAATATATCTTCTATGCTTGAAAATTCCCCTGATTCTTTTAGCTCTTTTTCTATCATCTCAAGGTTAAATTCTTGAGCTTCTGTGTTGAAAAAACATCTACTTAATGACATATCTCTCATATTTTTAATAGAACGCTCGCTGAAGTATAATTCTTTCATTTTGTCAAAATAGGAAATTATATTAAGAGAATCTCCTTTGTGAACTATTTCTGGCATATATCTTGTTGTCCGTGATATAAGTGCAAATATTTCTGCAGATTCTTTCATTACACTCTCTTTAAATTCAGATGATTTAAATAAAACTTTAGTGTTAATTTCTTGATGATTTTTTTTTGAATAAATTGTTTCCATTTTAATATTTCCTTAGTATTTATATTTGCTAATATATTTTTTGATTTTGTATTGTCACATAAATAGTCTTGATTGGGTATTTAACTATTTTTTCTTTGATAAAATGTCGCTACTTTTTATTTTATGTATTATATCTTCTCTTTTACGTTTACTAACATAATTGTTTAATTCCATATGTTCATATGAATTATTTGAAGTATATTATCCAAATTCACTCCTTAATAGACTAAACATTACAATAGAAGACTCTTTAGAGTACAAAAGGCTATTGAGTTGTTAATTTCATTATAAGTTCTCTTAGGTGCCTCAAACAAGGCTGATAGTTCAAGATAAAGAGGAATTAAAGGTGCCTCTCACCATTTATTCTAATGTGTTTTAAGTTTTAACTAAGGAATTTACTATTTGGGGTCAGACCCCATTTCTCAGACCCCATTTCTGTCTTCTTATACCACAGCTAAGAATTTTCTTAACTCTTCTTTTGTAGTAAAAAAGTTGGGGCTTATTCTTATATTTGAAGCCTGTAAAGAGACTTGAATATCGTTTTCTTTTAGTTTTATATAAAGAGCTTTTGTTTTTTCTAAAGAACCTGCATTAAAATGAACAATAGCTGTTCTGTTTTCACGTTTTTTTGTAGGGGAAACTATTTGATAGTTCTTTTTTCTAAGACCTTCAATCAAAATATCTGTGTTCTCTAAAGCTTTTTCATAAATATTATCTATGCCAAGATCAAGTAATAATTGTAAACCTTCTCTCCACGCATCAAAAAGTGTGTAAGCAAGTGTTCCAGTCTCAAATTTCCTAGAGTCCTCATGATAAGAAAGTTTATCATAAACAGCATCAGCTGAAAACATACCAGGTAAGATGGGATTAATTCTTTTTATAACTCTTTTATTAACATATAAAAACCCCGTTCCGTGCATACCTAATAACCATTTAAAACCACAGCCAGACATTACATCAATTCCATCTTTTTGCACATCAAGAGGAAGCATTCCAGCTGCTTGTGCAGCATCAACAACAAACAATGCATCATTCTTATGTGCTATTTTTGCTATTACAGCTAAATTGGGTCTAAATCCACTATTGAATCTTACAGCAGCAATAGCAACTACTCTTGTTTTATTATTAATTAGTTTTTCAATGGATTCTGGGTCTATGCTATTGTCTTCATTTATTTTAGCAAATCTAATTTCAACACCTTTTTCTTCAAGGTTTAACCAAGGAAAGGTATTATTCCAATGTTCTTGTTCTGGAATTATAATATTATCGCCTCTCTTAAAATCAATACCTAGAGAAATCATTCCCAAACCATGACCAGTACTAGCAGTCAAAGCATATTCTCTAGGAGAACCACCCAATAATTTTGAGAGTAATATTCGTATATCATCACGATTAAAAGGTTTTTTTAAAGCAGGATTTAATTCTCTCTTCAAAAGCATTTGAAGTCTATCATATACTAAGGTATTTAAAGGAGCTTGAGAAGCACTGTTAAGATAAACAGTTTCTTTTGTAAGAGGAAAAAAAGACCGAATGTGTTCCAAATTAATATCTAATGGATTAGTCCTAAAGTGCATCATCAACCTTTGTTTTTTAATCAATAGAATTCTTGGAACAGTATACCTAATTAACTACTTAGTCAATTTCCTATTATTTTAAAAGTGAAATCAAAGGTAATCTAAGGCCGTTTTAAGAGGTAAATTGCATTTGGCTAAAATAAGTGAAGTGCAAACAAAAAACCAAGTGTAATTTGTTCGACTTGAAAACCCTTGTTATTTCGTTAACTCTAATGTCATTAATTTGGGATCATCCCCATAACTCGGACAAATTAACGCATTAGGTTTAACTATAAATCCAAACTTAGCCCAAAACGTATCTGATCCTTGAACAGCTACCAAAAATATTTTAGCGAAGCCCTGTGATTTGGCCTTATCTATTAAGTTAGTTACTAAGTTTTTAGCTATACCTTTGCCTCTTGCCTCTTGCGCTAAAGCCAAATCATGTAAATATAGATTTATGCTATTAGTAATCTGGCTCTTTTCATGTAACTTAGGTGGTACTTCACTCGCCCATGGATGGGCTAATAGATAAGCTAAAACTTTATTGTCATTATTTAGGTAAACAGCACAAGTATTGGGAGATGAAATCCACTTACTTTTAAGCACATTTATATCTTCAGGTAAAATATCGGTATAAGCCTCTTCTTGAATTTTTAGAATACTATTCCATGAATTTTCTGAAATTAAGCTAATAGACATAATTTAACCTTCTGAGACATAACTCTTTATTTAGTAGTACATAATATATAAATAAGCCTTAATAATATCTATATCATGCACGTTTTATGTAAGATTTACATTTAGAAGTTCGAAGGACAGTATACCTATTTAACTATTTAGTCAATTAGGTATACTGTCCCAGGAATTTTGCAGAATATTTAGAAGGATTAGTCTAATAAACCCAATGCATCAACTCTTTCTTTTGCTAGAGTATATCTTGCGCGAACATCTTCAATTTGCTCTGGAGTTAATTTTTTACCAAGAGTACGAAGTCCTCCAACAGCATCATTATGATGAATTCCCATTGCAAACTTAAGGTATTCCATAAGCAGCGGTTGACCATCAAGATATGAAATAGAGTTCATAGCCTGAGAAACTTTGTATGCCTCAGCCCATTCTCCTTTTAAAACATACTCCTGCATAGTAACACTAGCTTTTGGGAATACAGTACCTACACCGGTAATACCACCGCATGCTCCAGCAAGTCCAGCATATACAGTAACAGTGTCAACACCTGCCAAGATTTTTAAATCTTTGTTCTCTAACATCAGTGTTTCAATAGTTGAAACATCTATAGTCGATATTTTAAGAGCAACTACTTCAGGTAGCTCAGCAAGTTTTCTAAGAATATTTGTTGAGATCGCATGATATCCGGCTGCATCAGGGTTGTTGTAAGGCATAATTGTTACGCCTGCCTCTTTTGCAGCTGTTGCAGCAAGAGCATAGTACGCATACATATCTTCATCAGAAGGAAGTGCCTTAGTTTTTGGAGGCATAACCATAACAGTATCCACACCAACCGTTGCTAGTCCTGCAATGATTTTAGCAATCTCTTCTTTTGTTTCTGCCACAGCTCCACTGATCAATGGAACATTATATTCTTTAGCAACTTCAGAAAGGGATTTAAGTAAAGAAAGACGTTGTTCGTTGCTCAGGTAACTATTCTCACCTAAAGTACCAGAAGCGACAAGTCCGCCCATTCTGCTTCCGCCCTTTCCTTGAGCTTTTAAAACATATTCAGCCTGTCTTCGTGTTTCATCAAAGTCAATTTCAAGAGCACCGGATTCTGACTCTTTTAGCCATGTAAAAACGGCCGGCATAACCGTATAAAGCCAATCTGTATTACTTGCTTCTCTTTTATTCATCATTATATCCTTTTGTTTTGTCTAAATTATATTATTATAGTGTTGTTAATTTGGTCTGTTTTTTAAACCTAAATCGATTACAGCTTGAACTGCTTCTCTTTCTTTTCCATATAATGGAAGTCTAGGTTCTCTAACATTTTTATTACCTATGTTAGCAGCAGTTTTAGCTAATTTAATATTTTGTACTAATTATTTACATCTAAGTAATATAGTAATAATATAACACCTTAAATTAGTGATATATCAACTGATATATCAGAAGTATATCAGAAGTAATTTCCAATTTAGCTTAAATAAATCTTAAATTTTACGAAATAAGAAATTTGATGAAAAATCAAAATTTTGCCTACAGTTATGCCCTTATACAGTCTTCTTCCTGTCTACAGTAGTTACTTCAAAAAAAGAAAAAAAGGGGACAGGCACCTTTAAATTCAGTATACAAAAACTGCGTCACAGAATTGACAAATTTTAATATTGAATAAAATAGCTAAGTGTTTAAAATTAAATTTCAGAGATAAAAATTTTTTAGCATCTTTAAAAAATGCTTTTAGAGTGTGAGATTTTAGATTTAATCAATTAAGTATACTGCCCCCAGAATTCCAATTCCAAATTCCAAAAGTGGATTTGTTACCCATGGGGTGTAATTTTATTTGTTTTTTCGTTTGGAGGCTTTAGCTAGTTTGGCTTTCTTTTTGGCTTTCGTTTTGGCCAGCTCTAAATTAGCACCCTTTCTTGCATTAATTACCTGCTCATTCTCATATCTACTTTGAGAGAAACCAACCCTAACGCTGTTCTTGTCTTGATTGCTTCTAGCCGCCATTTTTTCTGAAGAAGTAGTTTTAATACTCGAGGAGTTTTTTTTAGTACTCATATTCTAGCCTAGTGTTATATTTTTTTGTATTGTATAAGGAAAAACATAAAAAAGAAATTAGAAAAGCCAAGTAATCAAAAAATCTTATAACATTTAAGATTAACAAGCTACTTTGAGCCCCTCTTATTAAAAAACTAAGGTTTTTTCTTATATACAAAACTTTTTTTAGGTTTTTATCACTTCATAATGATTTTTAAGCAAGTGATCAAGTAAACCTTCCCTCTTAAGCAAACGCAAATTCACTTAATTAGGGCCTCGTATCTAATTCGATAATTCGATAATTTTAAGAGCTCATTCAAAGTTCCTTTGCGCTTTTTCTTTTTCTTCATTGGAAGAAAAAGAAACAAAAAGAAGCAACTGACGAGATGATAAAGCCCTTCGGGTACCTAAATATTTTTATTTCTTAGCTAGGTTCAAAAACTCACTAAAACGTGCTAAAGAGCACCTTTCTTACGCTCTAACAGTTTTCACCTATTTGCGCTAAGAAATAAAAAGATTTAGCTTTATCAAAGTCAGAGGAAGAGCCGTAAGGAATGTAGTTTTATTTAGTAAAAGAGAAGAAAACAGGTTTAAGGCACTCATATATTTTAAGTTTTAACTAAGAAAAGTTACTAATTAGTGCCTGACAACTTTTCTACACCTTTTCTATTACTTAGTTTACATTTTAAATAAAAATTATAATACTATTCATAAGCTTTCTGCCTATGTTTAAAATCAACAATAGCGATAATCAGTTTATCATCTTTTATTAGATAAAAAAGTCTATAATTTCCAATTCTATATCGATAATAGCCTTCAAGATTATCTTTTAGTTTTTTAATATTAGTACCATAATATGGATTTTCTCGAAGTTGAGGATACACAAAATTTACAATTTTTGAATATAACTTTTTATCAATTTTTTTCTTAACTTTTTCAAAAGTTTTAGTTTCAGCAATTTGATACTTAGACAATAGTGTAATCACCATTTTTAAAGTCATCTAATCCATTCATTAAATTTTGAACAAGTTCTTTATCATCCATAATTTCATTCATTTCATCATTTTCTACAAATTGTGAAGATGTCAAATATTGTATTGTTGCAAATTCAATAAAGTTTGAAAGATTTCTTTTTTGCCCATCAGCAGCAAGTTTAATCATATCGTAGATAGAATCATCTACTCTCATTGTTACAGTTTTCATAACATAATCCTTTGAATATTTATCAATACTATTATATTCAAATTTATTCACTTTGTCAAATTCGTCTTATGGATATATCGTTCGACTTCAGCGATGCTCTGTGTTCGCTGCTAGAATTTGTTATATTTTTATTTATTCTTTTAATAATTTAGTATCGTGTCCCCGTTATTTTAATTTGTAGTTTTGTTTAGTAAAAAGAGAAGAAAACAGGTTGAAGGCACTCATATATTTTAAGTTTTAACTAAGAAAAGTTACTAAATGGGGTCAGACCCCTATTCTTAGAAAAGTTACTAAATGGGGTCAGACCCCTATTCTTAGTACCATTCGTGCCTCGTATCACATGATATAATGAATCTAGAGAGTTTAATAGGTTAATATATTGGAAATGGTGCGAAAGCGGTTAATAAAACTTAAATTTATAAACTAGCTTGTGGGACAGTCAGATAATTACACTTTAAACTTGAGTGGCAACAAGATCGGTATTTATTACTAGATCGTATTACACGAGGTTAGGTTATGTGTAAAAACGTTAATCAGCTAGGAGTTAACTCCTAGCCTAACGAACTCTCAAATATTTCTATTGGAGGTTCACGGTGTATAATTGTATCGGATTAGATGTTAGTAAAAAATTAATTGCTGTATATATACCAATTAATAAAGTTAATCTTGAGATTGAAAATAATTCAAAGGCGTTTAAAGCCTTGTATTCTAAATTAAAAAAGCTTTATAAAAAAGAAATAGATTCTTTAGTATTTATATTTGAACCAACAGGTTCATATTCTTTTGCTCTTACAAAATTTTGTAAAGATAAAAATATCAAATGTTTTTTAATTAATCCTAAACAATTCTCAAATCATGCTAAAGCCTTAGGACAAAGAAACAAAACAGATGAAGTAGATTCTATTGTTTTATCTAAAAGTCTTCATTTAGCAAGAGACAATGAGATTAAAGTACCTTATATCAATGAAGAAGCAGAAAGTATAAAAGAGCTTATGGGATATTATAAATTCACTTCAAAACAAAAGACTAAAACATCCAATCATTTAGAAGCCTTAAGTGCTAAAGATGGAAGTTCTTTTGTAATAAAAGAACTAAAAAAATCAATGAAAAATTTAAAGAATACGCAAGAAGATATTCTAAATCAAGTAATGAATATAATAGAAAAAAATGAAGACTTATTAGTAAAATACAATAATATAAAAACATTATCAGGAATTGGTAAAGTTGGTGCAATAGTTTTATTACATTTATTTATTAAATATCCAAAAGCAAATCAAAGACAAATAGTAGCACTGTCTGGTTTAGATCCAATTGTAAAAGAATCGGGAACTTCTGTACATAAGAAACCAAAAATATCAAAGGCTGGCTCAAAACTATAAAGAGGCACTTTATTTATGGGAGTAATGACGGCTATTAGATTTGATGAAAACTTTAAAAGATTTTTTGAAAGACTAAAAGAAAATGGAAAACATACTACTGTTGCACAAATCGCAGTTATGAGAAAGATGATAATTATTGCTCATAGTTTATACAGAAATGATAAACAGTACAACAAAGAATTTTATGCAAAAGCTTGTGGAGTTCAAGAGTAGAAATATACTCTTGATTGAAAGAAAAGGACTAGTATGAATTTTTAAATTTCAAGTTTTTTTAAGGTGGTAACTGTCCCCATTTATTCTTTTAGATACCTATATTTTAGGACTTTGAGGAGTTAGGTATACTGTCACCGGAATTTGAAGAAACTCTTGATTTAAAGAAAAGGATTACTATGAATTTTTAAATTTCAAGTTTTTTTAAGGTGGCAACTGTCCCCTTTATTTTTATTTATCTTATTTTCCCATTTATTTTTTTGGCAATATCTTCTCTAACTGATTCCCAAACTGTTCCTTTAAATCGTAAATATTATCATAAACTGTTCTAAAGTGATCTAACTCTTTAAGTCTCTTTTTAAAATCTAATAAACTTTGAATTTCTTCGGTTATATCTTCTGCATTAATATTTGCATTTTTAAAATATGTATAAATTATGGGCTTACCTGTTGCTTTAAATTGACCAAAAGCTATTTCAAATTCTTCTTTAGTATATTTACCAACTTTTGTAAAAAATAAACTTACAAAAATATCGGATTGTTCTATTACAGTATTATATTCATTTTGTAATCTAGTTTGAGACATTGCATCAATGAAATCTTCCCAAATTTCAAGTTTCAAGAAAACACCTTCATCAATTAATCTTTTATTTTTACGATTAATAAAAATCTCAAACTGTTCTCTATCTTCTTTTAACTCATAAGATGATGCAAGGAATATTTTAATGATTTGCAAAGTACCATCTCTTTCTTTTGGCGAGGAATACCCATTTAATAGATCTGTAATAGGTAAGTCTTCATCTAATTTCTCATGATACCAAGGTTTATTTTTTTCTTCTAATTTTGATAACCGTTCATAATCAAGCCAATAATCTTTATACTTTACCTCTTTTAGTATATTCATGTTTTTAAATGGTTCATGTAGTTTCCTAAAGATTTCTCTAATAGAATATAAATAACTTCTACGATCTTGATTGTTTCCGCTTATCTCAATATTTATATAATTTTTACGATAAGATTGATAAATCTTTGCTTGACATGAACCATTTGAAATATACACTCCACTTCTCCAACGTTTTTTATCTACAATATCATGATTCATCTCAACAATAAATCTGGTCATAAATGCATCAGGAGAAAAATCATCATAGTCATATCTAAAATGCATTAAATTATCATCTTTCCAATCAAATTTAGGTTCTATATCTTCAAAAAGATCAGGGATAAAATAGATCCCGACTTCATCTTTTGCTTCATAACAAAGATTAAATCTTTTCATTAAATCTAAAAGATATGTGTGTCTACTTTTAGGAAATTTATCTTTTGGTAAAATACGTTCCAAATCATTAATATTTAATTTACCTTTGTTTTGATCTTTTACAATAGAATCATTAATAATTGCATAAACACCATCCATAATCCACTGAGGATTTATAACATTAGTATCTATTAATCGGGGATCATCTACAAAGCTTATAACTGATCCAAGCATACTAAGAAGTTTTAGATTTATTTTTTTTTCATCTTCAGGTAGATTTTTTATAAAATTCAATTTTTCATACTCTTCATACGAAATAAAATCTTTACCTTCATCTTCCAATTTTTCTAATTCTTCTTTTACTTTAAACCAATCTATAGGACGTAGCTCATATACACTAGGCATAAGGTCTTTATTCCTTATTACTTCAAATATTTTATTTTTTAATTCGTCAATAGTATCACTTGAATTCACTTTATCATAATTATTGATACAAGTTCTTACAAATCCAACAATATTTGGATAATCTCTTTCGAGACTTGTTCTATCTAAATCATGGGAATCTATATCTATTTTATTTATTACAATTAAAACAGGTGCTTTTTTACCTAATTGATTGGCTAACTTTAACCAGTGATTAAGCTCTTTTCTTTCTCTGCGTGCAAGAGTTACTAAGACATATAAAGTACGTTCAGAAAAAAAGAATTGATGTGTACTTCGCATAAATTCTTGTCCACCAAGATCCCAAATATTAAGACGTATATCTTTTATTTTATTTGAAATTAAAATTTTACTTCTCTCAATTCCATGCGTAGTATTTATTTTCCTTTTAATTTTGCCATTTTGAAGTAATTCGATAAGGTGTGTTTTTCCATAATTACTTTCACCTATAAATATAATTTTTGCTTCATGTATAGGTTCGAGAGTACCTTCTATTTCAGCTTTCTGATATTTTAATATTTCATTTATAATTTCAATAGGCTTTAATTTATTTATTTCAGGAGGAACATCAAATTTATTCTTTATAAAATTAAATTCCTTTAAGTTTTTTAAATTTTTTATACTCTCAGGAAGCTTTTTAATTTGATTATTGTCTATCAAAAAACTTGTTAAATTAACCAATTTTCCTATACTTTCAGGAATCTTTTTTATTTGATTACCATGCAGTGAAAGTTTTCTTAAATTAACTAACTTTCCTATACTTTCAGGTATAGTTTTTAAGTTGTTTTCTTGTAGGTAAAGTCCTCTAAGATTTACAAGCTTTACAAGAATAGAAGGAAAGCTATTAATTCCAATTGGACCTATAGCAAGACTTTCTAGTGAAGTTAATTCTAAAATAAAATCTGGAATACTTTTTATTTCAGAATTATTATTTAAATTTATATAATTTAATTTTTTCATATATTTTATACATTTAGGAAACTCCTTAAGGCAGTTCCCATATAATGAAAGAAATTCCAGGTTTATTAGCTTTTCCATACTTTTAGGAAGAAAGGTTAATTTGGCATCCATCAAATCTAATTCTCTAAGATTTTCCAACATTCCAAAAGAATCAGGAAGTGACTCTAATTTAGACGATAAGTCCTTCTCAAAAGTCATCATAAAAGTAAATTTTTTTAACTTTTTTAAATTACTAATGGCATCTGGTATTTTTATTAACATACAGTTAATAAAAGTAAGTTCTTCTAGATTCACTAAGTTTCCAAGGGATTCAGAAATAAAGCTTTCTCTAAAATTTCTTATATCTAATGAAGTTAAATTATCTAATTTAAAAATCTCATTAGGTATATCTTGTAAGTTATATTTAGTAAAATCTAAATTCAATATTCCGGTTTTTTTAGCTTCTTCAATAGAAATAATTAAATCATCCTTTATTTCATTCATTAAACATTTTCCTTTTTATTTTAAGTATACTTATTTTAAATTTCTGGGGACAGATATCTTTAATCTAAAATTATAATTCTGCTGTCAGTATACAAAAACTGCGTCACAGTTTGCGTCACAGAATTAACAAATTTTGATATTTAATAAAATAATGAATAAAAATAAAAAAAGGAAATATTTTAGCATTTTGAAAAAATGCTTTTAAAGTGTGAGATTTTGGATTTAATCAAGGCGGAGATAAAAATTAAAGCGCAGTTGACATTAAGTCAATGAGCATTTAATTTTTATCTCTAACGCAGAGTAAATCTAAAAGATTATGCTATAAAAGCATTTTTAGACGTGGTAGTTTGGTGCTTCGTTCGTAATTGTAACATCATGCACATGACTCTCTTTAAGCCCAGCACTAGTAATCTCAACAAACTCAGCCGTAGCTTGGAACGTTTCTATATCTTTACTTCCTAAATATCCCATAGAAGACCGTAATCCTCCTACCATTTGGTGAATGATATCTGCAATACTTCCTCTATAAGCAACACGTCCTTCAATTCCTTCAGGTACCAGTTTATCAGAAGCTGTTCCTTCTTGGAAATATCTGTCTGTACTACCTTGAGTCATAGCTCCAATAGAACCCATTCCTCTGTATGATTTGAATTTTCTACCTTGGTAAAGAATTAAATCCCCAGGACTTTCATCAGTTCCTGCTAATGCAGATCCCATCATAACACAAGATGCTCCAACTGCTAAAGCTTTTGCAACATCCCCTGAGTATTTAATTCCACCATCAGCAATAACAGGAATTCCGTATTTAGCTGCTTCAATAGCACACTCATCAATAGCAGAAATTTGAGGAACCCCAACACCTGCTACAATTCTAGTTGTACAAATTGATCCTGGACCAATACCTACTTTTACACAATCTGCCCCTGCATCAATTAACGCTTTTGTAGCTTCACTTGTTGCTACGTTTCCAGCAATAATTTCAACACCTAAGGCTTTTTTAATAGCAGTAACTGAATCTAAAATACCTTTTGAATGACCATGAGCAGAATCTAAAACTAAAACATCAACTCCTGCTTCAACAAGTGCAGTAGCACGGTCAAGTTGTCCAACTCCAATAGCAGCTCCAACTCTTAAACGTCCTTTATCATCTTTACATGCATTTGGATGTTCTCTTTTTTTATTAATATCTTTAATCGTAATTAAACCAATTAATTTATTCAAAGAATCAACAATAGGTAATTTTTCAATTTTATTGGTATGCATAACATCTGCTGCTTCTTCTAAGGTAGTACCTTTTAAAGCAGTGATTAAAGGCATTTTTGTCATTTTAGCTTCGATTTTTTTTGAAAAATCTTTTGTAAATCTCATATCTCTGTTTGTAATAATTCCTAATAAGTTATTATTATCATCAACAACAGGAACTCCTGAGATTTTGTAAGATGCCATAATATCTTCAGCATCTTGAAGTGTTTGTTCTTTTCTAATAGTAATTGGATCTGTAATCATTCCTGATTCACTTCTTTTTACTTTTGTAACTTGTAAAGCCTGTGCTTTAATATCCATATTTTTATGAATAATACCAATACCACCTAATCGTGCCATTGCTATTGCTGCTTCGTATTCAGTAACAGTATCCATTGCTGCTGATACAAAAGGGACGTTTAAAGTAATCTTTTTTGTTAATTGTGTTTGTAATTTTACCTCTTTTGGTAATACGTTTGATGCGGCTGGTACTAACAATACATCTTCAAATGTAAGTGCTCTTTTTCTAATTCTCATTTTATCCCTTTCTAATGATTAAATTATTTTGTATAATTTACAACAGATTCTAAACTTAACGCGCCATCAAATAATGTTTGTTCATCAAATGCTTTTGCTATTAATTGAAGCCCTACTGGCATTCCTTCTTCACTTTTACAAACAGGTACTGAAATTGCAGGTAATCCTGCAAGGTTTACAGAGATTGTATAAATATCTGATAAATACATTTCCAGTGAGCTAGAAAACGCATCAAATTTTGGTGCAGTTGTAGGAGCTACTGGTGAAAGTATTAAATCAGCGTCTTTAAATATAGCATCGTATTCATCTTTTATTAAATGTCTAATTTTTTGCGCTTTAATATAATACGCATCGTAATATCCTGAGCTTAATACAAAAGCCCCTAACATAATTCTTTTTTGTACTTCCTTTCCAAAACCTTGTGTTTTTGTTTGTAAGTACATATTGGATAAGTTTCCATCGCCTTTTCTAGCACCAAACCTGATACCATCCATTCTTGCTAAGTTAGCAGAGGCTTCAGCCGTTGCAACTATATAATAAGAAGAAAGGACTTTAGAAGAATCTAACATCTTTTTATGAATAATTGTATGGCCTTCATCTTCTAAGGCTTTAACAGCTAAAGCATGTGCATCTTGAACATCTTTGCTGGCTTGTAATAAAAAATCATCAATTACAGCAATGGTAAGTTTTCTATTTTTGTCTAAATTAGGAGTCACTTTTATATATTCAACATTTGCAGATGTTGAATCTTTTGGATCGTGTCCAGAAATAATATCGTATAAAATAGCAGCATCTTCTACATTTTGAGTAATAGGTCCACATTGATCCAAAGAAGAAGAATAAGCAGTAATTCCAAATCGAGAAACTCTTCCATACGTAGGTTTCATTCCAACAACACCACAATAAGCGGCAGGTTGCCTAATTGAACCCCCAGTATCAGTTCCTAGAGCACAAATAGCAGTTCCAGATGCAACTGAAGCAGCAGAACCCCCAGAGCTTCCTCCTGCAGTTTTATTATTATCATGTGGATTTAATGTTTTACCATAACAAGAAGTATCCGTTGAACTTCCCATTGCAAACTCATCCATATTTGCTTTTCCAAATGCGCTTAATCCCGCTTTTTCTAATTTATCAATAACGGTTGCATTGTAAGGAGAGATATACCCTTTTAAGATATTACTGGCACTTGTAATCTCCCAGTTTTTAACATTAATATTATTTTTGATTGCAATTGGAATACCAGCGCCAGTGCGTGATAGTTCTGTTTTGTCTAATTGTTCTATATAAGAGCCAATGTTTGATTCATTAATTTTAACTAATAAATCTGCTTGTAATTTTTTGATTTCATCGCTGTTTAAAGCCAATGCTTCTTTAAGTGTAATCAATGAGGTCTCCTAAATTATATTCATATTGTATATATCGCGAAATTATACAATAATAGTGCTTAAAATTTAGGCTAAAATGATCTTTTTGAAATAATTATTTTTTTGTTTTTGAGAGAATTTTGAGTAAAAAAAAAGGCAGACCGAAGCCTACCTTTTTTTTAGAATCTGTTAAAGATTATACTAATGAAATGAATGCCATCGCTGTAGCATCCCCTCTTCTGATTCTTGTTTTGATGATAGATGTATATCCACCATTTCTTTCAAGATATCTAGGAGCAACTTCATTAATAAGTTTTTTAGTAGCTTCTTTACTTTGTAATGCTGCAAATACAATTCTATGTGTATTTAAATCTGCATTTCTAGAAGTAGTAATCAATTTCTCAATATATCTACTTAATTCTTTTGCTTTTGGAACAGTTGTTTCAATCTTTTCTCTTTCAATTAAAGCGATTGCCATATTTTTTAACAATGCTTTTCTATGAGAAGAAGTTCTGTTTAACTTTCTATATCCGTGCTTATGTCTCATACTAAACCTTTATTATGCTTTTAACTGCTCAAGCTTTCTTCTTAAAGCTGATGCAACGTTTTCTGGAAGTGTATTTTCAATTGGAAAAGACAATGATTCTAACTTATCGTAAATCTCATCAAATGATTTTTTACCTAAGTTTTTAATATTTTTTACTTCCACTTCACTCATAAGTACTAATTCACCTAAGAATTTTAATCCCGCTCTGTCTAAAGAGTTGAATGATCTAGCACTTAAATTTAAATCTTCAATTTTTATAATTAAATCTTTTAGTTCTACTTGCTCTTCGCTTGTATCACTAACAGTTACTTTAGATAAATCAAAAACTTTGTTAAATACTGACATTTGTGAGTACATAACTGAAACCGCTTCTTTAAATGCAGTAATAGGAGTAATTTGCCCATTAGTTTGCACTGTAAAAACAGCTTTTTCGTAATTTGGATTATCTTCAACTAACATTTTTTCAATATCATATACTACTTTTTTTACCGGAGTAAAAAATGCATCAATTGGGATATAATCATCATTTAACATTTCTCTAATATCTTCAGAAGGCATATAACCAATACCTTTTTGAATTACTACAGTAAATGTCAAGTTACAATCTGAATTAATTGTAGCTAAATAAGCATCTGGAGAAACTACTTCTACATCTGCGTTCACTAAATCAGAACCTTTAATTTCTTTAGGTCCATCAAATGAATACTCAACTTCAACTTGTTCTTCGTCACCAATAATTTTGAATTGAATGTTTTTAAGATTAATAATAAAAATAGCAATATCTTCTAGCATACCTCTTAAAGAATCAAATTCGTGCGTAGCACCTTCAATCTTAACAGCTATTGGAGCGTATCCAACAGAGCTAGAAAGAAGTAATCTTCTTAAGGGGTGAGCCAAAGTAATTGCAAAACCACTTTCAAATGGGTAAGCAGAAATTTTAGCTTCAGTATCACTGATTGCTTCAATTTCAACTTCAGTTGGTAAAAATGGTGTGTCTACAAACTTCTTCATATGTTGCTACCTTTATTTATTATTTAGAGTATAACTCTACAATTAATCTTTCTTCAACTGGAATAACTACTTCTTCTCTTGTAGGCACTCTAGTAAATGTTCCAGAAACTTTATCTTTGTCAACATTAACCCATTCAACAATACCAGTTTGGTTTGTTAATTCTAATGCTCGTACAATTTGAGGATTAGATTTAGTTTTTTCTTTAACAGCGATAACTTGTCCAGGTTTAACAACATAAGAAGGAATATCTAATTTTTTTCCATCTACAGTAATGTGACCGTGAGTTGTAATTTGTCTAGCAAATGCTCTAGTTGAAGCAAATCCCATTCTATAAACAACATTATCTAATCTTTGTTCAATTGATGTAATTAGGTTTTCACCAGTATTTCCATCTCTAGAAGCCGCTTTTTTGAAGTATTTTCTGAATTGTTTTTCAGATACACCATACATAAATTTAGCTTTTTGTTTTTCTCTTAGTTGTAAACCATACTCAGAGATTTTAGTACGTCTTTGTCCATGTTGCCCAGGTGCAAATGGTCTTTTTTCTAAAGCTGATTTACCGTTAAGTCTTCTCTCACCTTTAAGTCCAAGATCCGCGTCTAATCTTCTTTCTAATTTTTCTACTGGTCCTCTATATCTTGCCATGCTGTATCCTTACACTCTTCTTCGTTTAGGTGGTCTACAACCATTATGTGGTAATGGAGTAACATCTTTTAACCATTTAACTTTGATACCTTCGTAAGCACCAACAGCCTTAACTGCAGTATCTCTTCCAGAACCTGGACCTTGAATTTTAATCCCAAGATTTTTAATTCCGTGTTCCATTGCTTTTTTACAAGCATCTTCAACCGCAGCTTGTGCAGCGAAAGGAGTAGATTTTTTACTACCTTTGAAACCTAAGTTACCAGCTGATGACCATGTAATTACATTTCCAGCTAAATCTGATACTGTTACCATAGTATTGTTAAACGTCGCAGCGATATGAATAATACCGTCAGCAATATTCTTTTTTACTATTTTTTTTCTAGTTACTTTTCTTTTTGCCATTAAATATCCTTACTTAGACGCTGCGCCAACAGTTCTCTTTTTACCTTTTCTAGTACGAGCATTAGTTTTAGTTTTTTGCCCTCTAACTGGTAAACCTTTTCTATGTCTGATACCTCTATAAGAACCTAAGTCCATTAAAGCTTTGATATCCATAGCTACTTTTTTTCTAAGATCACCCTCAACCATGTGGTTTTTTTGGATCTCTTGTCTGATAGCTGCTGCTTCATCTTCTGTAACTTCGTGAGCTCTTTTATTGAAATCCATTCCAATAGCATTCAAGATTAATCTTGAATTATGCAAACCTATACCGAAGATATACGTTAAAGCATATTCCATTCTTTTCTTGTTTGGTAAATCAACACCTGCAATTCTTGCCATGTTTTTTATCCTTGTCTTTGTTTATGTTTTTTAGTTTCGCAAATTACTCTTACGATTCCTCTTCTTTTGACAATTTTACATTTGTCACACATTTTTTTAACTGAAGCTCTTACTTTCATAAGTCCGTCCTCTTTTGTGTATTTTTTTTTGTCCGCATTACCAACAGGCATAAACAATACAGTTTACACCTGTATCATTTAACCAACTCTTTATAGAACACAAAATTTCTATAAAAACTTCTTCAATGGTTGGAAATTTGGAATGCGATTATACGAAATAATTGCTTAAGATTAGTTTAATTTATAATACTAGGCTTTAATAATCATCTATTTACGAATATTTCATTCTTTAGATGATTAATTACTTTTTATATTTAGGCTATAATTTCTTAAACACTTAGGCATATAAGGACAAAAATGATTTATCAAAATAAGTATATTGAAATAATAATAGAAGAAAGTGAAATTCCCTGGCTAAAAATTTTTACCAAAGACAAAAAAAAAGAATTCTCATTTTGCACACAAGAAACTAAAAATGAGGTCTATAGGTGTCTTGACCTTATTGAGAAAGAAATGCTGCTTTATTTTAAACCAGAAAAAATAAATATTGCTTCTTTTGGAAATTACGAACCAAGAGTACATTTTCACATCATGGCAAGATTTAAAGAAGATTCTTATTTTCCAGAGCCAATGTGGGGTAAAAAACAAAGAACATCAAAGCTTAGTATCTTGGATTTCCAAAAATGTTGGGAAAAAATAGTAGAGGTATTAAAAAAAGAAGAGATTAATAATTAAAATTTAATCTCTCAATGATTTTTTCTAAAACTTCATCTGCTTCATCTAAAGGAATTTGACAGCCACCAGCTGCTTGATGACCTCCTCCGCCAAAAGTAAGCATTAGTTCTCCAATATTAGTACTGGAGTTTGTATTAATAATGGATTTTCCTGTTGAATATACGATTTTTTCATTACCATAAGTATAAGAAACATGTACAGATACATCTATATCAGGAAATTTTGCATAAACTAAAAATCGGTTACCTGGATATATAATATCTTCGTCTCTATAATCAATAACAATTACATTACCATGTATACTTGAACAGCGTTCTAATTGTTCATCAAATTCGTCTTCATATTTAAAATAAAGTTCAACTCTTTCTTCTACATCTTTTATTTTAAGAATTTTGTCAATTTTATGATCTTTACAATAATCAATCAAATTCATCATCAAATCATAATTATTTACTTTAAAATCTTTAAAACGTCCAAGCCCTGTTCGTGAATCCATTAAAAAACTAAGTAAAGCCCAACCTTTTGGTTTAAGTATTTCATCAATAGTAAAATCAGCAGAATCTGCTTTATTAACACCTATCATCATTTCTTTATAAAATTTAGGAAAACTTTCAGAGCCGTGATAATAATCGTACACAACTTGTGCTGCACTGGGGGAGTTAGGGTCAATAATATGATTGTCTTCATCATTATTTCTTAATACTTCTGATAAATGATGATCAAAACATAAATGAACACCTGGAACATAAGGTAGGTTTGTCGTAATATCGTTTTTTGTTACTTCAATGAGTTTGTCTTGCATATCTTTTGGGTGTACAAAAAGAATATCATCAATGATATTAAGATACTTAAGTAAGGTTCCACAAACCAAACCATCCATATCACTTCTTGTAATTAATCTGTATTTTTTATCACTCATTACATTTACCTTGTTATATTATAAAGAAGTATATCATTAAAAAAATAAAATAATGGAATAAAATAATATTTGTTTTCAAAGTGACCTTTAAAAGCCACTTTTAAAAGTTATTTTTAAATATTATTTAAAATAACATCACCCATTTGTGAGGTAGTTAATACTTCTTTTGCATCAAAATCAGCTAAGTCTTTTGTTCGATAGCCTTCTTGTAATACTTTTTTAATTGCTTTTTCAATTAAAGAAGCTGCTTCATTTTCGTTTAATGAATAACGCAATAACATAGCCGCACTTTCAATCGTTGCTATTGGATTAGCAATTCCAAGTCCTGCAATATCAGGAGCAGAACCATGAATTGGTTCATAAATAGCTGTTTTATCTCCTGTAGAAGCAGAAGGTAATAAACCAATAGATCCAACTACCATAGAAGCAGTATCACTTAAGATATCACCAAAAATATTACCCGTAACAATAACATCAAATTGTCTTGGATTTCTTACTAATTGCATAGCTGCATTATCAACATACATATGAGTAAGTTCAACGCTAGGATAATCTTTGCTTAATTCATTCATAGTATCACGCCATAACTGAGATACTTCAAGAACATTTGCTTTATCTACAGAACACAATCTCTTGTCCCTGGTCATTGCAATTTCAAAGGCTTTTTTACCAATTCTAATTATTTCAGATTTTGTATATACCATGGTGTTATAAGCAGTCTCACCATCATTACCACGAGGTTGTCCAAAATAAATCCCACCGATTAATTCTCTTACAACCATAATATCAACACCCTTAATCACTTCAGCTTTAAGCGTAGAAGCATTAATAAGTTCATCATATATAACAGCAGGTCGTAAGTTTGCATACACACCCATTTTTTCTCTAAAACTTAAAAGTCCTGTTTCAGGACGTAACTCTCTTGGTAAAGTATCCCATTTAACACCACCAATAGCTCCAAATAAACATGCATCAGAATTTAATACACCTTCAACAGTCTCTTTTGGTAAAGGATGACCCGTAGTATCAATAGCTATACCACCCATTAAATATTCTTTATACTCTAAGGTAAAATCACATTTTTTAGCAACTGCGTCTAATATTTTAATAGCTTCATCAATAATTTCAGGACCAATTCCATCGCCTTTGATTATTGAAAGTTTGTAGGACTTAGCCATTTTGTTCCTTTTTGATTTCTTCTTTTGCAAAATTAATTAATCCACCCGCTGCAATTAATTCTTGCATGAAAGGAGGAATGGCATCAAATTTATATGTTTTGTTCGTTGTATTATTAATAATCGTACCTGCATCTAAATCAATAGAAATATTCTCACCTTCTTTAATTTCAAGTGATTCTGGCAATTCAAAAATAGGTAAACCCATGTTAAACGCATTTCTGTAAAAGATTCTTGCAAAAGTAGGTGCAATAATAGCAGCAATTCCCGCAGCTTTTAAAGCAATAGGAGCATGTTCTCTTGAGCTTCCGCAACCAAAATTCTCTCCTGCAACAATAATATCACCTTTTGCCATTTTCGTAACAAAATCAGGATCTTTATCTTCCATAATATACTTAGCCAAATGCGATGGTTCCGAAGAATTTAAATATCTGGCCGCAATAATAATATCTGTATCAATATGTGCACCAAATGTCCAAACATTTCCTGTAATTTTACTCATTTTGTATCCTTTTATTCCCTATAAATAATTGCTTTTTATAATTGTTTTTTATATTTAGGCTGATTCTAGCAAAAAGTATAAAAGAATTAGATTAAACAAAAGAGATTAAAAAGAAGCTAAGTAGAAAAAAATATTTAAATAATTTATTAAAAAAACAGCTTTACCTTGTTATTGATAAATAATCTGGATATAATGTAGCTCTTATTCAAAAAAAGGATTTCCAACACAATGAGTGCAAAAGATTTAAATAAAACTATTGAAAAAATGATAAAAGAGAATAAAGATTCTGTTTTAACCTATGAAAAACTTATTAAAATTTTTCCTAAAGCTCCTTCTGGACCAAATGTAAAAAAACTGGTTGCCTTAGTAAAGCTTTATAGTGTAAAGCTTATTTCTTCTCAAGAACAAGCCAAACTTCTTAATGAATCAGAGGCTAAAAAAAGAGCAGATACCAGGTTGAAAATGATTGAAAACGATGATGATGTTTTTGATTTATTAAAGAACAAAGAATTATTAGAGTGGTCTAGATCTGATTCTCCTGTACGAATGTACTTAAGAGAAATGGGAAAGATTCCTTTACTTACTAAAGAAGAAGAAATTGAAATTTCTAAAAAAATTGAGACAGGTGAAGATGTAATCTTAGATGCGATTTGTTTTGTTCCTTATTTAATTGATTTTATTTTAGAATACAAAGAACCTTTAGTAAACAGAGAACGAAAAGTAAAAGAATTATTTAGAAACTTTGATGATGAAGAAAAAGATGATTCAAGCGATACAGATACTGAAAAAAAAGTACTTACAGATGAGAAAAAAGAAAAGAAACTGGACAAACGTTCAATTTCTATTATTGAATCTTTTAAATCGCTGGAAAAAGCAAAAAAAGATTGGCAAAAATTCATAAGTAAAGCAACTGCAGCGTCAGATAAACCCGATGATGTAATTCAACACAGACTTTCAATTGCGTTTAAAAAGAATATTTTAAAAGATGCATTATTAAATTTAGGGCCAACCTCTAAATTAATTACTGAAATTGTAAAAGCAATGGAAACATCGTTAAAATCTGATTCAGGTTTTGATCAAGAATTAAAAAGATTGGAATATAAATTACCTTTATTTAATGATATGTTAAAAGAAAATCATCAAAAACTATTATTAGAAATTATTAATTTAACTAAAATTCAAATTACGGCTATGGTTCCTGAAGCTACTATGGTATCTACTTATATGGAAATCAAAAAACTTTTTCAAACAAAAGAAGCATCAAAAGATGGTTTTGATTTAGAAGAAGAAGAATTAAAAGATGTTTTAGAGCAAATCAAACGTGGTAAAAAAATCACAGATGAATCTAAAACACGAATGGCTAAATCGAATTTAAGACTGGTTGTATCTATTGCAAAAAGATATACCAACAGAGGTCTTCCTTTCTTAGATTTAATTCAAGAAGGAAATATCGGACTTATGAAAGCGGTTGATAAGTTTGAATATAAAAAAGGGTATAAATTTTCTACTTATGCTACATGGTGGATTAGACAAGCAATTTCTAGAGCCATTGCCGATCAAGCAAGAACGATTAGAATTCCTATACATATGATTGAAACGATTAATAGAATTAATAAAATCATTAGAAAAGGGATTCAAGAAAATGGGAAAGAGCCAGATGTTGAGGAAATCTCAAAAGAAGTTGGTTTACCTGTTGATAAAGTAAAACAAGTAATTAAAATTACAAAAGAACCAGTATCACTTGAAGCTCCTATTGGAAGCGATGATGATGGTAAGTTTGGAGATTTTGTTCCTGATGAAAAAGCCCCTACTCCTGTTGATAATATTATGAATGAAGATTTACAAAATCAAATTGATCAAATTTTATCTCAGTTAAATGAAAGAGAACAAGCAGTTGTTAGAATGAGATTTGGTCTTATGCATGATGCAAGTGATAGAACACTGGAAGAAATTGGTAAAGAATTATCAGTTACTAGAGAGCGTGTTAGACAAATTGAAAGTTCTGCTATTAAAAAACTTAAACATCCAAAAGTAGGAAAAAACCTTAAGAACTACGTAGAAAGTTAAAATGGACTTTTACGAAAACTGGGTAGAGTTAGATTTAAATCCTATTATTTCTTTCTCTACCTTTGGAAAAATTCTTTATACCAATTCAGAAGCACAATATGTTTTAAACAGAGTCAATGCTAAAACACTTTTTGAATTAGCTGTTAATAATGCCTCAACTACTTATGGAACAAAAACTACCTATGTTGATTTATCTTTAAAAAACTACTTGTTTTATGCCCTTACTGTAACATATAAAAATGATGAAGAAATACATTTAAAACTGTATAAATCCACATCAACAAAAAAAGAAGCCTCAATTAAACAACAAAATACGAGTATTACCAATATTTTTACTTTATTGGATTTATGTATTTCTACACAAAAAATAAAAAGCAAAACAAAGTTTATTAAAAATTATGATCCTTCTATCCCAGAGTTTAGACTCGTAGCTTCAGATTTAATCAAACTACTTTCTTTAATATATACTCAATTTAATAAAACAAAAGAAGTAACTTCAGTAGTTAAATTAAAAATTGGAGAGTATTTAAGAGTTGAAGGTAAAAAATATTCTTTAGTAAGTGTACAAATATCTTCTAATGAAGAGGTAAATTTAGATGAAATAAAAGAAGACAATTATTCTTCTTTTATTTTAAGTAAAGAAGACAATAAAGTTTTTATTGATCTTCCTTTAATTTTGGAATAATTAAGGCTTTTTTTTCTCTTTTGCACTAAGGCTTAAAAATAGTGCGGATATAGGCATTATAGTTAAACCAATTAAATACGCATAAGCGCTAAAAATAATATTATTGTTTAAATAAAAGAAACCAATAATTAATAAAGCATAACCAAAGATTCTATAGGCTGAAATATACGCACCGCTAGAAAACAAAGTATTTTTGAAAGTATTCTTTTTTATATTTTCTTTCTCAAATTTTAAAATATTTTTGATTTCTTGGGCACTTAATTCTTTATCTTCATGAATTATCTCTTCTGAATACAAATCATAAGGATCATCTAATTCATCTAAGGTATCTCTTTGTCCTAAATTATTCTTATTTTCTTCTAAACCGTCTAAACGTTTTGAAACATTATTTCGATAGGATAAAAAGGTTCCTAAAGAAATAAATAAAGAAGAAACAAAAGCAACTTGTGTATTAATTAAAAAATACTCATTGTCTTGGAAAAAAGAAAAAACAATTAGAACAGCGTCAAGAATAAAAAGAATTTTGGCAAAAGACTTTATTGTATTAATCATCGTCTCTTTTGTCTCCATGTTTTGCTCTGTACACATATCTTGGATCATCTTCTAGTTCTTTAAACGCTTTTTGTGCTCTTTTATAGGCTTTATAAACATTTAAAAAAGCGGCCGCTATTCCCCAAAAGATTCCCAACCATAAAGTCCAAGCAGCACCTGTCCAATCTTTTAATAAAATTCCAATTCCCACACCAATTACAACAGAAACAACCATAGAAATACCAAGCGAGAGGTTATCTAAAGCTTCTAGTTTCCCTTTGTGTTTTGGTTCTAGGGATTCTTTCGTAATATTAATTTCTTTCTTTTCATTGTCATTCTTTTTTTCTGTGTTATCTTGCATGATTGTTCTTAGTCTAAATAAGAACAACAATAATCACATATTGTATGTACTTTAATATCAAATTTTGAATTTTCGTTAACTTTAAAAGAAGAGCCACCAAGATATTTAAGCCAAGTAGTTTCACCCTCAAGTTTTATTTCTACTTCACCCTCAATAATTTCCATTAATTCTGCTTTAGCAGTTTCAAAAGTATATTCACCAATTTGCATAACACCTAAAGATTGTTCATCCCCAAATTCATTTATAAAAGAACGTGAAGTTACTTTTCCATCAAAATATATATTGGCTTTTTTAATTAATTCTACATTTCTATACGATTGCATTTTAAGCATTTTTTAAATCCTTCATTATTATTTTTGCAGCTTCTATACATTCATCAATCATTTCATTGTCCATAACACTTGAAATGAAACCGGCCTCATATTGAGAACAAGCAAAATAAAAGCCTTTTTTTAACATCTCATTATGAAATTTTGCGAAAGCATCAAAATCACAAGAAGCTACATCTTTAAAGTTTTTCGGTTCTTTTTCACAAAAAAAGAAACCAAACATTGAACCTCTTGTATTTACAACAAAAGGAATATTATTATCATTTGCTGCTTGTTTTAAACCATTTACTAAACGCAGAGCTTTTTTGTTTAATTCATCATGAATAGTAGGCATAGCTTTTAGTTTTTGTAAAGAAACCAAACCAGCTGCCATTGCTACTGGATTACCACTTAGTGTACCTGCTTGATAAACCGTACCATCAGGAGATAAATGATCCATAATAAAAGCAGATGATGCAAAAGCGCCTACAGGCATTCCAGCACCAATTACTTTCCCAAAAGTTATTATGTCTGCTTTAACTTCCGTTAGACCACTAGCACCTGTCATAGATGCTCTAAAACCCGTCATAACTTCATCAAAAATCAATAATGCATTGTTTTGGTCACATAAGTCTCTACATTCTTGTAAAAATTCTTGAGAGGCAGGAATTAAACCCATATTCCCTGCTATTGGTTCAATAATAATACAAGCAATATCAGAAGATTCTTTAAAACATTTTTTTAGACTTTCTATATTATTGTATTCGCATATTAAAGTATGTTTGATTAAATCAGCAGGAACACCAGGTGAACTGGGTGTTCCAAACGTAGCTAAACCAGAACCTGCTTGTACTAATAAAGAATCACTGTGTCCATGATAACATCCTTCAAATTTTAAGATATCGTCTTTTTTTGTAACCCCTCTTGCTAATCTAATAGCTGACATAACAGCTTCAGTACCAGAACTTACAAAACGAACTTTATCAAGATAATCATACATCTCAACTATTTCTTGAGCTAATTGGGTTTCTAAAATTGTAGGTGCTCCAAAAGAAAGACCTTTTTTTGCGGTTTTAATAACAGCATCTTCAATATCTTTATCACAATGTCCAAAAATAAGTGGACCCCACGATTGTACAAAATCTAAATACTTATTATCATCAATATCAAAAAGATAAGCGCCTTCTCCTCTATCAATAAAAGGAGGTGTGCCTAATACCCCTTTAAAAGCTCGTACAGGAGAATCAACTCCACCTGGAATGACTTTTTTAGCTGCTTCATATGCTTTAAGTGAATTATCAAACATTTATTATCCTAAATTTCTAAATTAAAAGCATTATTATACTATAATTTCGTTTATGAAATACATCTTAATTGCCGTTATTTTTTCAATATTAATTCATCTGGGAATTTTCTACAAGTTTAATAAGAATGTTACAGCAAGTACTTCTAAAAAAGGCAATGCTAAAACAAGCTCTTTATTATATGTAAAACTGCAAAAGAAAAAAGTAGCAAAAAAAGAAAATACAATTATAAAAAAAGAAATCAAAAATATTCCCAAAAAGAACACTCCTACAAAGAATATTTTAAAAAAGAAGTATAAAAAAGTAGAAAATAAAATAAAAAAACAAGAAAAAAGAGTAATAAAGAAAAAACAAAAAATAAAAAAACTTCTCAAAGTATCAAAAAGTAAAAACACGATTAAAAGTGCTCTGGACAAAACAATAGATATTAAAAACTATGAAAAACAAAACAATACAAACTTTCAGAAATCTACTTTACAAAAATTCTTAGAAAAACCAAGAGACAATTTAAATGACCTTGAATCCATGGTTAAAAGCTATAAAAGCAATCATCCTAATTTAAAACTGGAAAATAATATTGAATTGTATGGAGAAGAATTTGATTCTTTTACCCAAGTACAAAAAGTTTATATTAGAAACAATCTCAATGCTATTGGTAGAATTACACAGTATTATTTACGATATCCTAGAATCTCTGTACGTACAAAACAGCAGGGAGAAAATATTATTACTTTTATTTTATACCCAAATGGGGATATTTCAAAACCAGTGTTTATAAAAAATTCTAAATACACAGCCTTAAACAAACAAACCTATAAAACAATAAAAACTGCTTATAAAGATTATCCAAGACCCAAAGAACCAACAAAAATAATAATACGTGTACGATATAAACTATACTAAAGTACTTAGGATTCATATAATTAACCTTTAATGATTATATTTGTAAAATACAAAAAAAGTAGAGAGAAACAATGTTAAAACAAAAAATTTTAAATAAAGAAAACGGTATATTGTTGTATGGATTAACGCCTCCAAGACACACACATTCAAAAGAACAAATGAATACTATTGCTCAAAAACATATACAAAGAATTAATACTATAGATATTGATGCTTTGGTGCTTTACGATATTCAAGATGAAAGTGATAGAACGGCTGAAAAAAGAACCTTCCCTTTTGTTGGTACGCTTGATCCTTATGTATATAAAAATCAATACTTAAGTGAATTAAATATTCCAACGATTGTTTACAGAGCTGTTGGCAAATATAGTAAAAATGATTTTTCATCTTGGTTAGAAGATACAAAAAATGAAAACAATTATTCCGTTTTTGTAGGCGCAGCATCAAAAGATCAAAACATTAAATTAAGCGTAAAAGAAGCCTATGCTTTAAAAGAAGAAATTAATAAAGACTTAATATTAGGGGCTATTACAATTCCAGAGCGTCATACAATAAAAAAAGATGAACATCTTAGAGTTTTTAATAAAATCGATCAAGGCTGTAAATATTTTATAACACAATGTGTTTATAATCTTGAAGCTGCCAAAATATTTTTAAGTGATTATGCCCGTTATGCAAAAGAACACAATAAAGAAATGGTACCAATTATTATTACACTTACCCCATGTGGTTCATCAAAAACGCTGGAATTTATGGAATGGTTGGGTATTAATATTCCCAATTATTTAAAAGAAGATTTATTGGATTCAAAAGACATTTTACAAGAATCTTTAGACATTTGTTTAAATATTTTTACAGAACTTAATAAATTTGCTTTAAAACGTGGAATTCCACTTGGATGTAATGTAGAAAGTGTTGCTATTAGAAAAGAAGAAATAGATGCATCTATTGTATTATTAAAAGAAGTAGATGTAATAATGAGACAAAATATAACAAAATGACATATATTTATTAAATAATGTCATAAAGTGATAGAATTCTTAAAAAGGGGTTTTATCATGTTGTTATCAAAAGAACTTTCAACACTTTATAAATGCAGAGATTATGCTATTTGGAAAATGGAATCTTTTCGAGGTTCATCTGAATATATAAAAGCTACTAATGTAGTTGCCCACTATAATAAAGAAATTGAAAAACTGTCTAAGAAAAAACAAATTCTAAAACAACTCAGTTTATTTTAGAACGTATTTTAGCTTTATTTTACTTTTATGGTTGCTAGTACTAATTCTCTTAATGTTTTACATGCCACTGCTGTAGATACACCAGAAGCATCGTGTTTAGGGGAGAGTTCGACTAAATCCATTCCTACTACATTATCAAGCTTGGATAATATCCCTATAATTTCAAGCATTTGATGAAAGTTTATTCCACCTGGTTCTGGTGTTCCTGTTCCTGGAAATACACTTGGATCAAAAACATCCAAATCAATAGTAATATATACTGCTTTATCTTTTAATCTTTTTACACATGCAGGCAAGGTTTTGTAAGTAAATTTTTCTAAGTTTGCATTCTTCTTTGCCCAAATAAATTCATCTCTAAGTCCTGATCTGATGCAAAAAGAATTAAGATTCTTAGGCCCTATTAACTCAGCAATTCGCCTTATAACTGTAGCATGAGAAAAGTTCTCATCCAAATAATGTTCTCGTAAATCTGTATGAGCATCAAAATGTATGACATGTAAATCTTTGTGTTTTTTCAATAAAGCTTTTACAGGTGCAAAAGTAATTAAATGCTCTCCACCTATCATTACAGGAACTTTATTGCTCTTAAGTATTTCATCTACCGTTTCTTCAATCATGGCTAATGCTTTCATTTTATCACCAAAAGGAAGTTCTAAATTTCCATAATCAAAAAGTTTTAAATCTTCTAAATCTAAATCCAAATAAGGAGAATAAGACTCAATAGCCCAAGAATCCTCTCTCATAGCAGCAGGAGCAAACCTGGCACCTGGTTTAAAAGAGGCAGTTCCATCAAAAGGAACTCCAAATAAAACGGCTTGAGACTCTTCAAAATCATCTTCAAAACCAATAAAGGTTACATTTTGTGCTTTCATTACACCAATTTCCTCTCAAAATTATACATATCCTTAAAACGAAAAGATACTAAATTTTCTAATACTGCAAAAATAACAATAAAATTAATAAAAGAACTTCCCCCATAGGAGAACATGGGCAGAGGAAGGCCTACAACAGGAGCAAAACCAATAACCATTAATATATTAATACTCATATTCAAAAATAAGAGCAGAGCTAGCCCTGAAGCAAAACAGCGTATTATATAATCATCTGCAAAAAAGTAGTTCATGGACAAGAGGTGAACAATTAACATTAAATAAATTAAAATCAATACAATCGCACCAATAAAACCATAACGTTCAACCAAAAAAGCAAAAATAAAATCACTGGTTGCTATGGGCAAGAATTTTAACTGTGTTTGGGTTGCATCTTGTGCACTTTTTCCTGTTAATCCCCCAGAACCTATGGCTATGATAGATTGTTGAACATGATAAGAAGGTTTTTCAGAAATAAAATCAGTAATTCTTTTTTTCTGATAATCTTTAATCAAATAGGTATATATCAGAGGCGATGACAAAGCAATTATAAAAGCAATTGTAGCCCAGATTTTCCAATTAACACCCACAATAAATAAAATTCCGTAACCCACTAATAACAAAACCAAAGCAGTTCCTAAATCAGGTTCTTTTGCGATTAATAAAAAAGGAATGAAAATATAAATGGAGAAATGTAAAAAACTTTTTAAATCATAACCTCTTCCATGTCGTGGAGGTGGGTTTTTGTATACCAAATAACCAATCATAAGCAAATAAATGGGCTTAATTAATTCACTGGGTTGTATGGTCATAGAAGTAGCAGGAATAGCAATCCAGCGCTGTGCTCCTAATTTCGTAATTCCAAAAAATTCTACTGCTAATAACAAAGCAATGCCAAGCCAGTATAAAAATGGTATAATCCCTAAATTATTCCTTATTGGTAAAATAAATACAAATAAAAACGCAGCAAAAGATATTGAAAAATATATCAATTGTTTGTTGGCTAAAATGACATTTGTTTCACTTATTAAGTGATAAGACAAATAGATCAATGGTAAAATAAATATTATAATTAAATAATCAAAATGTGAAATAATTCTTTTATCAAAAAAATGCATATGAAAGAGTATCTAAAAATGAATAAAATATATATTGTAGAAGAGATAAACAGGCTGGATAAATTTATATCTGTGGAATTAAATGAATCAAGAAACCAAATTGAACAATTAATTAAAAAAGGTTTTGTAAAAGTAAATGACAAAATACAAAAACGTCCTGGAATAAAACTTAAAATCAATGCCAAAGTTGAGATAGATTTTGAAGCCATTGAAGAAGAAAAAAAACAAATACAAAAAACAAAAGAACATGTTGATTTTGATGTTGAAATCATATATGAAGATGATGATATTTTAGTTGTGAATAAACCTTATAATCTTACTGTTCATGGAGCACCTTCTGTTAAAGATGCTACTTTAGTAGATTGGTTAAAAGCAAAAAACTTTTCTTTGTCTACCATTTCAGGAGAAGAGAGACATGGAATAGTACATAGAATTGACAAAGGAACTTCTGGGGTTATGGTTATTGCTAAAAACAATGAAAGTCATGTACATTTAAGCAAACAATTAGAAGCAAAATCCATGGGAAGATATTATTTAGCACTTGTTGATATGCCTTTAAAAGAACATGTAGTTATTCAAAATGAAATTGGACGAAATCCAAATAACAGATTACAAATGAAAGTTCTAACAAGTGGTCGTTTTGCAAAAAGTGCTTTTGCAAAACTTGCTTTAAGTAAAGATGAAACGAGTGAATTGATTTCTTGCAAACTTTTTACTGGAAGAACACATCAAATTAGAGTGCATTTAAACTCGATAAATAGGCATATAATAGGAGATAATTTATATGGTTTTAAGGGCGAATTAAATAAAATAAAAAGATTTTACTTACATGCTTATAACTTGTACTTAATTCACCCAAAAACAAATAAAAAAATGAATTTTACAGCAAATATTGCTGATGATATGAAAGCATTTTTAAATAAGAATTTTAATATGGAGAAAACAAATGAACAACTTAATGAAACTAACATCATCAATCTTTTTAATAGTTTTTCTTAGTGCATGTCAAAATAATTTAACAACACCATCAAAACCAAAAATTGATAATAGCCTTGAGAGTATTAATGCAAGCAGCATTAAATATTTAAAAGATACAACTTCAATTGGTTTTGAATGGCAAAAAGTTGATGATACGAGAGTCGTAGGATATAATTTATACCGTGCAAATGCCCTAGAAAGTAATGGAAAATTAAAGCGAATAAAATTTATTGAAAATCGATATACTACACATTATTTAGATAAAGATTTAGAAGCACATACTTCTTATGTATATGCATTTTCAAGTGTAAAAGAAGATGATTTTGAATCCAGAATTTCAAACTCAATTAATGTAACTACAGAACCCTTACACAATTCAGTTTCTTTTATTCAAGCTATTTCAAATCTACCAAGACAAATCAAAATTATTTGGAGACCCCATACTCAAAATAAAATTGCTTATTATAAAATCCAACGTTCTTCTCCAACAGAGAGTGAATGGGAAGATTTAGACACAATAGAAGGAAGATTACAGGCTGAATTTATAGACAGCGATTTAGATGACAATGTAGTATATAAATACAGACTTTTTTCTTATACTTATGAAGATTTACAATCTAAACCAAGTGCAATTGTAACTGCACAAACAAAACCTTTACCAAAAGGAATTTTAAATCTAAGTGCTTCTTCCAATATGGCTAAAAAAATTGTTTTAAACTGGGATGCCTCGGTACAAGAAGATATTATTTTTTACAAAATCTATCAAAATTCATCGCTGCAAGGAAGTTTTAAACACATTAAAACCCTTTCACGAAATGATTTGTCTTATGAAATCACTGAACATGAAGATGGTAAAAATATTTTCTTTAAAGTCACCACTTTAGATAAAGATAAATTAGAAAGTTCTATAAATATTAATGCAGTCATGGGTACAACCCTAGGTAAACCTACAAAACCAGTTATGACCTTAGCTCAAATAAAAGAGAATAAAGCTATTTTAAATTGGCAAAAAGGCGATAACAGAGCGGTTTCATATATAGTATATAAAACAGCAAAAACAGGATATTTTTCCATTAAAAAACTTAAGTATTCAAATATAAATGCATTAAGATTTGAAGATGAAGATATAGTAAGAGGCGTAGAATACAAGTATTCTATTCAAGCAGTTGATGAATTCGGAATTCTGTCTTTACAGACAGATGAATCATTATTAGTATTACCAAAATTACAAAAGTAGATCATGCCACATATAATTTTTAACAAAAGCGAAAAAATATCTTTTCCTTGTGAACATCAAGGAACGATTTTTAATTTTATTGCGAAGTCTTATAATTTCAATAATGAAAATAGAAAAGCGGAATATAAGATAGCCGTAACAAACGATAATAAAGATTTTTTATTGACCCTACGTCCAAAAGACGAAGATGAAATGATTAAAATTGATAAAGTAACAAGAGTATCTCCTGTATCTTTAGTAAAAGATGCCCTTAATGATTATGTATCTTTATGCAAAGCAAATATTCTGTCTTCTAATACCAGTTCTTTTAAAAATAAAATAGCGCCTAAAAAAGAGTACTTAAAAGATATTAATTATTTTGTAAATGACTTTGATTGCAAAAAAGAAATTTATATTGAAATTGGTTTCGGTTCAGGACGGCATTTAATTCATCAAGCCAAACAAAATCCCAATATTCAGTTTATTGGTTTAGAAATACATACTCCTTCTACAGAACAAATGTTAAAACAAGTAGAGATTAATGGCCTTTCAAATATTCTAGCACTTTCTTATGATGCACGTTTGTTTATGGAATTTATCAAATCAAATACGGTAGGTAAGATTTTTGTACACTTTCCTGTTCCTTGGGATAAAAAACCTCAAAGAAGAATTTATTCAAATGAATTTATAAATGAAGCCTTAAGAGTATTAAAAAAAGACGGAACACTGGAATTAAGAACAGATTCAAGAAAATACTTTGAGTATTGTACAGACCTTCTAACCAATCTTCCTACAGGTAAAATCACTATAGATATTAACAAAGAACTAGAAGTTTCAAGTAAATATGAAGACAGATGGAAAAAACAAGGCAAAAATATATACGATGTTGTTTTGACCAACTATGCAAACGATGAAGATATTAATCTGGATTTTGAATTTGATTTTGCTCCTATAAAAAATCTTAAAGAACTTATTGAAAACATGAGCAGAAAATCAGAAATATTTGATGGTTATTTTATGCACTTAGAAGATGCTTATATTATAGATGAAACTTCTGCTTTAATTAAAGTTACTTTTGGATCATTTAACAAACCTTTAAATAAATATATTTATATAAAAGATAACAAAGCTCTGTATTATCAAGGCAATCCCTTACCTACTTCTTCTAATATTAAAGCACACAATAAAATCAAAGCGTTGATTGTTTAGATGATAGAAGCCAAAAATATTTATCTTGCTTATGATGAAAATAAATTCATTATTAAAAAAGGAAGTTTTAAAATAAAAGAAAAAGAATTTGTATTTATTGGGGGCACTAGTGGCTCGGGTAAATCTACTCTTCTTAAGTCTTTTTATGGAGAAATAGCCTTAAAACACGGCTCGTTAATTATTGATGGTAAACAAATTAATGCAATAAATAAAAAACAACTAAGAAGTCTTAGAAAAGATATTGGTATTATTTTTCAAGATTATAAACTAATCAATGAACTTACTATTGAAGAGAATATTATGATTCCTTTAAAAATCAATGGTTACAGCAATGAAATTTCTATGAACCAAGCCTTGAAACTTTTATCTCATGTAAAACTTTCTCATAGAAAAGGGTATTATCCAAATGAATTAAGTGGGGGTGAGCAACAAAGAGTTGCAGTTGCAAGAGCTTTAGCTCACAATCCTAAAATAATAATAGCAGATGAACCCACAGGAAACTTAGATGATTATTCAGCCCAATTAGTATGGAACTTACTTAAAGGGGCAAATGAGCAACTAGGAATCACTGTAGTTGTTGTAACACACAGAGTTCCTAAAAACCTAGGAATTATTTTTAAACAACTCTCAATTGAAGATGGAATTATTTATGAAGTCTCTTAAAAATCATTTGGCTTTTGTCATTCCTTTGGCATTTATGTTATTAACCTTTACCATATATTTATTTACGAATAATATTATTAAAGATTACAAAGAAAGTATTTCAAATGATTACAGCATTGTAATCATTACTCATACCCCTTTAATCAATGATAAACTAAAGAAAATGTCTTCTTTTGAGATAAAAACAGTTACACGATTAAAAAAAGACAAAATTATTAACAAACTAAAAAAAGACTTGTCTTTTGAATCCCTTAATTTATTAAAAAGTAAACTGCCTTTTTTTTATAAAATACAATTAAAAGACTTTCCAACTACTTCACAATTAAAGAAAATAAAAAAAGAACTAAGCCTTAATAAAAATATTAAAAGAATTGAGATTTTTTCTAAAAACCATAATCAAGTGTATTTACTTTTACTAATAATTAATCAAATTGTTGTTATTGTTTTTACTATTATTAGTATCTTTACAATAATTATTATTGCCAAACAAGTTAAAATATG
Organism: Campylobacteraceae bacterium; assembly: GCA_013215945.1. NCBI lineage: Bacteria > Pseudomonadati > Campylobacterota > Epsilonproteobacteria > Campylobacterales > Campylobacteraceae > Campylobacteraceae bacterium. The sequence continues at coordinate 273,614 of JABSOM010000002.1, read as the reverse complement.
GTTTTATGAAAATTCAAGACAAATAAGCATTCTTCAACTGCATGGCGCATCCATTTTATATTCAGCCTCACGTATTATAAAACAGGCTTTATTTAGCGCTTTTATAGCTTTTATACTTATTTCTTCTTTGGTTGTATTTGTATCTATGAATATGAATATGTTTATTCCACTTGAACTTCAAGATATTGTTCATACTAAACTAAATGTTCAAACACAAATTATTAATCTATTTCTTTTATCTTTTGGAATTTCTTTTATTACAGTAATGTCTGTATTAATTTCCTATAAAATCTCCAATGAATAAGTTTTTACTTTCACTGTTTTTATCTTTTGTTTTCCTAAGTGCAAATAATCTTGATATTAAAATTTCAAGCAACAAAAAAAATTTTAAGTTAAGTCAAAAAAAACAAAAAACAACGACCTTAAAAATAAAAGATTTGGCTTTCCAAATAAAAAAACAAGATTTTCAATTAAAAAAACTTGAAGTTAAAATATCTCTTATTAATAAAGATATTAAAACCCACGAAACCTTGTTAAATAAATCCCAAGGAAGTTTAAAAAAACTGCTTAAATCTTCTTCTCATTTGAAATATCAAAAAAAAGAACAAGAAGAACAAATTGTTAATGTTATTATCAATAATTTTACAAGCTCTATTGCTTTAGAATTAGCATCAAAAGACTCTTTAGATGCCCTAATAAATCAAGAGATTTATAATCTTTTATCTCAGCATTCAAAAGATAAACTTTTGAAAATTGACAGCAATTATTTAAAAATATCCCAAGACAAAAGAAAAAATGAACAAAAGATAAAAGAAATAGCCTCTTATATAAAAGGAAGAATTAAAAAAAGAGAACTAATACAAGGGCTTAAAAAAAGACATTCAAAAGACCTACTCTCTTTAGAAACAAAACATAAACTCTATCAAAAAGCTTTAAAAAAAGTTGTGCTTCAACAAAATAAACTTTCTTCTTTACTTGGGAAACTAAACATTTTAAAAGTAAAACAAAACAAAAAAGCAAAAGCAAGACTACTTGCATTAAAAAAGAGCCGAGCGAAACGTTTACGGGCACAACGATCAAGTAAAAAATCAAAAGCCAAAAGTCAAAAAGAAGTAAGCCAAAGATACAGTGAAGAAATTGACTTAGATGTAAGAATGATAGGATCTTCTACCCGAGGAATTAAAATATCTAAATACAGAGGACCTAAAACCATTGCTCCTCTAAAGTCCTACACAATAATCAAAAAATTTGGAAATTATTATGATTCAGTTTATAAAATAAAACTTTTTAATGAATCTATTGTACTAAAAACCAATAAAAGAAAATCCAAGGTATTTAACGTTTTAAATGGAAAAATTGTTTATGCGAAAAAAGCCTCTGGTTTATTAGAAAATGTCGTAATTGTTCAACACTCTAAAGGTTTACATACTATTTATTCTCATTTAGATCAAATCTCACCCACCTTGCGAGTTGGGAAATGGATTAAAAAAGGATATGTAGTAGGAAGAGTTGATTATACTCTTACTTTTCAAGCCACTAAAGATTCTTATCATATTAATCCACAAGATTTATTTAGATAAATATTAAGCGTATATCTTTATAGCTCTTCAAGCTAATATAAGCTAGAATACCTGTCTTAACTGCTAATACACTAAAGTCTTATGCTTATCACTTTAACTTAGTAAATTACAAAAAATTGGAATTATTATGGAACAAAATTTAATCGCTTTTAAAAATATCGCTTTAGTAAAAGAAATAGAATCCCCTGAAAATCCTTCTGGTTTGGAAAAAAGAGTTGCTCTTATTCCTTTAGATGTAAAAAAATTAATTGAAGCTGGTTTAAATATTTTTGTAGAAGAAGGTGCTGGTTTAGGTGTTGATTTTTCGGATCAAGAATATCTAGATGCAGGTGCAATACTGCAAAATGAAGAAGATATTTATCTTAATAAAGACATGATTATAAAATTCAAAGGCCCTTCTTTAGAATCAATAGAATTAATGAAAAAAAACTCTACTCTTTTTTGTATGGCTCACTTTCACTCTTTTCCTGCAAGAGCCAAGTTATTACAAGAGAAAAAAATCAATGTTATTGCTATGGAAGAAATTCTTGAATCTCCTAAGATCCAAGATGACGAAGAAATTTTAGCAAGAGTTTCTATGAAAGAAGCTTTGAAAAACTTTATTAAAAACAATCAAATTTCCAAACTTAAAATCCATGTTCTTGGACGAAATGAGCGTTTAGCAGGTGCTATTAGAAGAGCAGGAAATAGAAATCCGCTTTCTTTACAATTATTAAATGAAAATACTGTCTTTGAAGAAATAAAAAACCTAGGCGAAGACTGTTTGTATTTTTATGATTCAAAAGACTTTAATAACAAGGATTTATTAGAAAAACTAAAAACAAACAAGTGTCATCTTTTTGATTTACATGTTTTTGAAAAAGAACAAGGAATTCAAGCAATAAAAGAATACAGAAAAGAACACCCTCCTTTACCCTTTGGCTTAAGACGCATTCAGTGTTTGCATGTAACTGGAATGGCAGGGGCAAGATATGGTATTAAATTATTAAAAGAAAATAAAGCAAACTTGGATATAAAAGATGCCAAAGTGATTGTTTTAGGTTATGGAAATGTGGGACGTGGTGCCATGCATGAATTATACAATCAAGGTATTAAAAAAATTCATGTTCTTGGACGTACGCAAACAAGCCCAGAAAATATAAAAGCCTACCTTAAAGATGTAGATCTTATTGTAAATGCAGCAGAATTACCTATTGAATTAAGAGGAAAAGTATATCTTATTTCTAATGATCATTTAAAAAATGATATTCCAAAAAAATCTGTTATTATTGATTTAGTAGGAGGCAGTTCTACAAATAGAAGTGCGGTTGAAGGTGTTATATCTTGTACATTTTTAACCCAAGCACATTTTGTAAAAGAGGATATCACTTTATCAGCACTATGGGGTTGGCCAATGTTAGGAATGATGAAAGAAAGTGCTATTAAATATTCTTCTCAAATTGTTGATGTGCTAATAAAGGAAGAAAAGCTGGTCCATGGTTTAGATCATTTAAGTGCAGGCCTTGAAAAAGCTCTTGTTTGTGGTCCTTTTAAAAAATAAGAGTTTATAACTCTTCTTTTTTAGTAATTACCAGATCTTTGTTTTCTTTTTTCATGCTTGAAATTTCTTCATTACTCAAATCTAGGTAAGACATTGTTTTACCATCCCAAAGAATACAGGGATATCTTTTTACTTTTTTAAATAATCCAAGTATTTCTAATAATATTTTTTTTATTAACATTTTTTACCTATTCTTTAGAACTTCAGCCCAAAGTTCTTCTTTTCTAAAGGTTTTATTTAAACTAACCTTTTTATTGCCATTAAATACATGAACTATTATATTTCCATTATTCCATTTTACATCACAAATAGGCATTTTTGTTTCAAAACCATCAATACTTACACTAATCCTATTATTGGCAAATAACTCCCATAAGCTTGGTTTATGTTCAACTGCAACCCTATCTCTGTTGTAATATAAAAATTTCCATATTTTATTTTCTTGTTCTTTATTAAGATTGTTTTTTGAATACGAAGAAGTAATTTTTCCTTTGTTTAAATAAAAGTTTGTTTCAGGAAAAAATCCTTTAACACTATTGCATAAAAAAACGTTATCGCTGAGTTTAGAAATCATATAATACTTAAATTTATTTATCTTCCCATACACATCTTTTTCATTCGTAAACTCACTTAATAAAACTGACATTTTTAATAAAAAACCATCAAAATCAAAATCAATAATATTTTCTTTAAATTCATGTTCTTTATCTTGTAAATACGAATAAATAGCCAAAATTGTATTTTTAGAATCACTAACTTTACTTACAAAAGAAAAATGTTTCGCATTTTTATTATCCAAAATATTTACAGTATCACTTAGAACATCTTTATAAACAGAAATAATATAAATATATTTATCGTCTTTTCTATTAACAATGGCAAAAGTAAGCTCACTAATTGAGAGTATTTTATACTGGCTTTGAAGTCTTTGTGTTATGTCTTCGTATTCTTCTTTTTTTAGCTCATAGGAAAAATCATTCTTTTTGCATATCCACATAATAGCATCCATACTACTTTTGGAAATTTCATATTTATTATAATAATGGTTTTCTTTAGTATTCCAAAGCAAACCAAGTTCTTGTAATTCTGCTTTTACATTATAGAGTTTGTCTTGTTTGCTGATATAAATTCGATTAATAAAATATTTTTTTTTCATATTTGGCCTTTAAAAAAGTATTATAATTAAATTTGACTATAATACCATTTAATTTTTTAGAATTTTTCAAGAAGGAAGGTTATAAGATGAACCATTTTGATCCTGGTTTTTTATTACGAAACAGGCATATTCAAACACTCTACCCTGCTTTATTTAGAAAAAAACATTCTTTAAAAATGGAGATAGAAACCTTTGAATTAGAAGATGGTGATTTTCTTGAGTGTTTTTGGTTTAATAAAGAAAAAATGAACAATAGAAAAAAAATTGTTGTTTTATTTCATGGTTTAGAAGGCTCACACGAATCCCCTTATATACAAGGAATTATGCAAGCGTTAAAAAAAGAAAACTATACTTCTGTGCTTATGCATTTTAGAGGGTGTTCCGGAAAAATAAATCGCAGTCCTTATGCGTATCACAGTGGAGATACAAAAGATGCTTTGTTTTGGTTAGAACATCTAAAAAAACAATACAAACACTGTGAACTTTTTGCCATTGCTTATTCTATGGGTGGAAATATGTTGTTAAAACTCTTAGGTGAAAATAACAAAAATCCATTAAAAGCTGCTGTTTCAATTTGTGCCCCTTTACAATTAGAGATTAGTGCCAAAAGCATTAATGAAGGTTTTGCACGTATTTATCAACGGCATTTATTAAAGCGTTTAATTGTTTCTTTAGAAAACAAATACGAACATCATGATATGCAAGCTTATTTAGGTATTAAAAAAGAAGAAGTAAAAAAAATAAAAAGCATAGAAGAATTTGACAATGTATACACAGCAAAAATGTATGGTTTTGCTTCAGCCGCGCAGTATTATGAGCGCTGCAGTGCAAAACAGTTTTTAAAAAATATTACCATACCAACACTTATTATTCAAGCCCTTGATGATCCTTTTATGCAGCCCTCTAATTTACCAAAAAAAGAAGAACTTTCTTCTTCTATTAGCCTTGAGCTTTATAAAAAAGGTGGCCATGTTGGTTTTATTGAAGGAAGTATTTTTAAACCAAAATATTTTTTAGAAAAAAGAATATTAAACTATTTAAACAAACAATAGTTTAATTCTCAAGAGAGATAGGAATAATAATCTTAAACTGAGCACCTGTATATAGAATATTATTATGCGTATATTCTACATTACTTACTTCTAAAGACCCATTCATATGTTTTGATATAATTTCCTCACTCATATATAAACCAACTCCTGTTCCAGATGATTTATGTTTGGTTGTAAAATAAGGTTCAAATACTCTGTTTAAAATTTCTTTTTTTAGGCCAAAAGCATTGTCTTTAAAAATGATAATAACATCATTATTTTCTTTATAAGCACGTATAAAAATATATTTTTTATCTTTTTGTTTACTTTTTAGGGCATCTTTTGCATTATTAAGAATATTTAGAAATACTTGTACCAACTCATTTTCAAGTGTAAACAAGCGTATATCATCAATTTCAATTATTATTTCAATATCATCATTTAAAAAAGGAGCCAATAATAAATGTTCATTATTAGTAAAAATACTGTCTAAATTAAACCATAACTTTGAATTACTTGATTTAAAAAAATTCCTAAATGTATCTATTGTTTTTGACAAATGTTGTGTAGTATGATTGATTTTATCCATACCTTCGATTAAATCATCTTTTTCCAGTAAATCCATTTCGTTTTTTAATTTAATACCCGTTGCAATCAAAGAAATAACGCTTAAAGGCTGTCTCCACTGATGGGCAATATTACCTATCATTTCTCCCATTGAAATCATTTTAGACTGCTGTAGATAAAGTTTACTTTGCTCGATTTTTTGTAATTCCAAATCTTTTTGTTCGCTAATATCTTCAATCATTAAAATAGTATAGTTCTCATCTTTTTGCTCATCTTTGGCTTTTTTTGCAGAAAGTTTTACCCATATCATTTTTTTGTTTTTTAAAATATATCTCTTTTCTATTGTAATATCTTGCATATCATTAGAATAAAGATCTGCATTAAATTCATGGGATTTAAATATGTCTTCTTCATGAGTCATTGTTTCATAGTCATTTTTGGCTAAATCTTTAATACTCATATCAAAAATTTCGCAGCACTTTTGATTAGCAGTAATAAACTCTTTATTTTTACTGTTTAAAAGAATCACTCCCACAGCAGCTTGTTCAAACATAATTCGAAACAGTTTTTCACTTTTTTTTCTTTGTTTGATTTCAAGTTTTAATTTGGAATTACCATATAAAATAATAGACAAAATGATAAGAAATACAAGAATAGAATATACAATGTAGGTATATTCTATTCTATAAGATTTTGAAGAAAACCATTTTGACTTGATTTGATTAATATCTTCTTGTGTCATTAAAGCCAATGTTTTATTAATAATACTTAATAATATTTCATTGTTTTTTTGTAAAGCAAAAGATACTTTTAAAGCTTTAAAAGGAGTGGGTGCTGCGATTTTAATATTCGAATAACCTGAATGTAAAATCTGATAATTACTAATAAGTAAAACACCAATATAGGCATCTACGCGGGAAAAAGAGAGTGCTTTAAGAGCATCATTTGAATTTTCATATACTTTTAATTTAATTTTAGGATATTTTTCTTTCAAAATATTCATAGCAGTAAAATTCTTTTCAACAGCTATTGTTTTAAAAGATAAATTTTCCAAACTTTGTATAGAATTATCTTCATTCCTAGTATAAATAACCAAAGGAGCTTTAACATATGCTTTTGAAAAATTAAGATATTTCTCTTTTTCTTTTGTTTTTGTATGGCTTAATAAAATATCAAGTTCATTAGAATTTTTCATCATATTTAGGGCTTTTTTTATAGGAATATTCCAAAGATATTCTATACTTAAACCTGTTTTGTGAGCAATAAAATCTAAATACTCAGTAGAAATTCCTAAAGCTTTTTTTTCATCCATAAAATGAAGAGGTGCTAAAGAAGAAACATACGCTTTTATAATAGGATTCTTTTTAATCCATTCTATTTCTTCATGATTCAAAAAACCGTGGCTGTGCTCATAAATGATATTTTCAAGTGGATAATCATTATTAATTAAACCTATTACATTGTAAGAATGTTTAATAATACTTAATTTTTCCATTGAAAGTTTGCTGGAAAATATATTTTTATTAAGTGCATGTTTTTTTAACTGTTCGCCTTCATAAATCAACTCTTTTAAACTTAATTTTTGGTAATTATGATTTTTATAAATAAATTCAGCCGTTTCTTTTATATTATTAAAAGCATATTTCCAGCCTTCTATACTGCTTAGATAAAAATCTCTTACAATCAAAGGGTTTTCATTTACATATTTTTTGCTCGTATATAAAATATTGTCATAAAAATCAAAAGCATAATCTTTTGGATAAAACATTTTAACTTCTAAACCATACTTATTTAATATAGGTAAATCAATACCTTCATAAGCAGTAATTATGTCTACTTTTTTATTAATTAAGTCTTCAATGTTTGGGGGCTTATTTTCTATTTTAAGTGTATTAATATCAATATTTTTAGAAGATAACATAAGCTCTAAGATAGCTTTATCTCTAAGTTTATCTCCAAGATATATTTTTTTCCCAATAAAATCTATTAAAGAATGTATATTATTGTTTTTAAGGCTTAAAAATAACAAAGGCGAAGATTCAAATAAAGCAGACAATAAATAAATATCTTTATTTCGCGATTTATGAATAAGCAAAGAACTGCTGCCTAAAGAAAAGTTTATTTTTTCACTTAAAACATCGTTTAAAGCATTCTTGTGTTTTTCAAGTTTTACAAAACTAAGATCTAAGTTTTTATTTTTGTAAAACCCTTTGTATTTTGCCATATAAAAACCAGAAAAATGAAAAGGATTATTTTGATTAATATTAATTGAAATTTTTTGAGTTTTGTTATTTATATCAGCACTTAAATTAAGAGTAAAAAATAAAACAAACAGTATTAACTTATAAAACCTTAAACGCATTATGACCCTTTAAAATAATATTATAATATACACACTTTAATTAAGAGCGCGAAGTATTTTAATACTTAATTGATTAAGAAAATTTTTAATAAAAAGAAAGATCTACATCTTCTTCACTGTAAGAAGATATATATTTTTTTTCCTTTTTTTTCATTGTATAAGAAAGTAATAAGTGCACAATATTACTTTTTATATAACTTTCGTTGTTTTTATATATAGCCCAAAAAGTATCATTGTAAGAATAAGAATAATGGTATACAAGAACATAATCATTTAACAAGTCTTGTTCTAATTCTTCGTAACCAACTTCATTCATAGAAGAAGAACTCGAAGTTTTTTTCATAATCTCACATTGGCATAAACCAAAAAATATTTCAGATGAAATCAAGTTGGTAATTTTTTCTTCCAAGCTTTGTTTATTATATTCATCATTGATTAAAATATTTTCAACTATATTTGAAATATTTTTATTCACTTTATAACGAATTAAAATTTCTTCATTTTTAAAAAAATCACTCATTAAACTTTGTCCATAAACAATCATTTCTTCTTTGCTGAATTTATTTTTTAAAGAATTTTTGTCTAAATATACAGAAGCATTATTTATTAAAAGTTCTTCATAAATTTCCATATACTCATCTTTAATAAGGGTATATACACAAATCTTTTCTGAAATAAAATACTCTCTTTGAGAATATTCCAAATACTTAGGACCTAAAAATGAATAATATAAAGCAATCGTAAGATGTATTTTAGAAAAACTAGAAATTAAGTGAGAAGCAGTATTTTCACTGTTTAAATAAGAAGTTATTTGATGAATATATTTTTCAATATCGTTAAGCTCTCTTTTTTTAATCAAAGAATTTAGAATTAAATCAATTACTTTTAATTTGTAATCTTCGTAATAATCATTTTTAACTCTTTTAACTCGTAACAATTTGTCTAATAAAATCAAGGCTTGATTTTTATTTATTGCATTTAAAAATAAAATCAATTCATGTAAAATAATTATATCACTGTGAAGTAAAATAGGTTTATTCAAAATAATTTCTAATAAATCAGTATATGACATTTTTAACTTAGGGTCATATAAATAAACAAGATTTTGTAATAAATCTTGTTTGAATTCTAATACAGAAGTATATTCTTTATTTTCTTTTTGGCAATATTTATTATACACTTCAATAATTTCAATTAAATCATTAAAATAATCCTCAGGATATTTTTGGAGTTTTTTAATCATTAATAATAATAAGTTTGTAACATTTGCCAATAAAGTAGGAAAATGACGTGATTCAAAATTATCATCTCCTGCTATTAAATAATAACCATCAATTAATTGATTAAAAATAAATTTATAGGTATAAATTATTTCTGAACAATTTTTATCTTTGGTGGAAATATAATTAACATTTGAAAAAAGCAGTAATAAACGCCCTTGAAAGGAACTTAGTTTTTCTATTTTTTCTTCTTTTAAAAGAATAGAAAATTTAATTAAATTAATACTTTCTGTCATTAATTCAATGATTTTTTTGATGTTTTTCTTTCGTTTTACATCACTGGAATTGATAATACAAAGCTCATTAAAAGAGTCTAATAAAGTAATATAGAATTCAAAAGTAAGTTCAAACTCTTCTTCTTTATTTTGAAATTCTTCTAACAAACGTTTTTCATAAAATCTAAAAATATCAGAAATTCCCTTAGATGAAAATTCATTGTACTTAGAAAATATTTCATAATCTTTTCCAAAACTAAGAAGATTAACAATACTAACCAGCTCTTTAAATTGTAGGGTTGAACTGTCTGAGATAATATTTCTCATTCTATTTTTAATGTTTTTTAGCAAACAAACTTTAAACATTTTATCTGAACATAATTTATTTATTAGTTCATTATTTAAATTTTCTCGTTTGAAATACATTTGAGTAATTTGCTCAATTTGATTTTCAGTTTCACTTGTTTTTTGAGTAGTCATATAAGAAGCATCGATAATGTCATCATCTAGGACATCATGTATATTATAAGAAACGAATTCATTTTCATTTTCAATCATATAAAACCCTTAATAGTTAGTTATTATATACTAATTAATTTAAAAGTACTAAATATTTTATTTAATTCTTTTCTTAATTCTTTAATTTTTAATTTAGCTCATCTTGGATAAATAATAATATATAAGTAAATCTACCTAAAGATATTTTTCTTTTTTCATATATATTAAGTATAATGCAAAATATAAAAATGAAAGCGCTACTTTATGATATTAGATATACTTATTAATACCCCATTTTACATCTACTGGATGTTCTTTTCTTTAATTGCTGTTGGTTATATGCAAAGTAAAACACGAAGACTTGGAATAAGAAGAGCCTTAATTATGCCTGTCCTTTTATGTTCTTTGTCTTTTCTTGGATTTTTACTTGATTTTGGATTGACATTTTTGAGCAGTTTTTTCTATTTCATTGGTTTAGCTTTGGGTTTATATCTTTCTATGTTTTTAAATCAAAAATACTCTCTTAGCAAACAAATACAATATTCATCTCTTAAACGATCTTTTGTTATTCAAGGCAGTTTCATTCCTTTAACTATGATGATGTTTGTATTTTTCATTAAATACTTTGTGGGTGTTGTTAGCACAATTAATACAGAGCTTTTAAAAGAAGTAGAATTTATTATGCTTTTTTCTTTGTTTTATGGACTCTTTTCCGCATTGTTTTTTATGCGTTTTTATGTTCTATACAAAAAGAGCCAAGCGTAAAAAAATATTTTTATTCTAACTCTAAACGTAAATCAATAATAATATCATCAAACACTTTGTGCATGCCTAAGTACTTAAAAAATTTACTTGAACCATAAATAATATTCCAAAATGTTCTATCAAAAGAAAAAGTACTTGATAAAACCAAACGCTCTTCAGCAAAAGACAAATTAGCAGCACATGCAAAAGGTTTAGAAATTCCTTTTATACTTAAGACTCCTTCTAAGATACAATTATTAGCTGTTAAATACGCGTCTTTTTCTAAAGAAATATTTGAAAAAGAAAATTTGGCTTGGGGAAAAAAATGAGTAAAGAAAAAATCTTCTGAATTTAAATGTGTATTCAAATAATCTTTTCCTTGCTCTTGTGTTAAATCCGAAGTATCAATACTTTTCATATCAACAATAAACTCACCTTCTAATACGTTTTTTTCATAAGATATAAAACCACTGCTAAGCTTTATACTTCCTGTGTGAGAACCATTCGTATTTTTTCCTCTCCAAGTAAGGGTGTTATTAGAACTCAATGAAAAACGTTTAGTTGGAAGATTAAGAACTTGTTCCTCATTTAATGTTATATTTTTACCTACTAAATACGTTTTATCCTTTAAAGAAAAAGGATTTTTTATATAAAATATATTAATGTACTTAGCTAAGATAAGTTTTTCATAAGCTGCTTTTGAATCTACATCATTGTGATTGTTTCCATAAAGTACAATTTTAGAATCTTTTTTCAATTTTAATGCATCTATACTTGAAATAAAACTCATTTCATAAACACAAATATTAATGGCATTTTTAAAATGTACATTGTCATAATGTACTTTAGGCAGCACATCTATTAAGGTAAAAACGTCATTTTTTTCATACATTGTATTTAACTCTTCATGCGTAATTGTTTTCATATTTAACCTTTATATTAGTGGGTAAGAAATTTTTGAAGGAGAACTTACAATAAATAACTCCAAAGCTTCTTTTGCAAGTATTTTTAATTCTTGCGACTCTTCAATCTTAATAAAATCATCTTTTATCACCTCTTGTTCGTTTATAGTACCAGAAGCATTTAAGATATAAATTGAATATATTGTATCTTTATCTAAAGCCAAGAAATATTTTCCTTTTTCAAATATTTGTTTTTTAATACTAATACCTTGTGTTTCATGATAGTTTGTACTCTCATCTCCTAAGTATTGTATGCTTTTTATTCCCTCTTTTTGATCTTGAACAAAATCTGCTTGGCTGTAATCTTTATACTGTGCTTTATTCTTTAATGATAACTTAAAATCAGGATTAAACCAAAGTTGAAAAAGCTCACTTCCTTTTAGAATTTTCTCACTGTGTTGCATCCCAGAACCTGTTTGCATGATTTGCATATCGCCTTGTTTTAAAGCAATGTATTTAGCATTAATCGTATCATAATGTTCTACTCTTCCTTTTAAAACAAAGGTCATAATTTCAAAACCTTCATGTGGATGTAAAGGAAAAATATTGCTTTCTTTTGCTTCTAAATGTGCCCAATAAAATAGATTTGAATAGGCATATTTTTTAAAATAAGAGGGAAAAGAAATAGGTTTATTTTCGATAAAACTTCCTCCAAATAAAACCTGCTCTTCTTGCTCTTTTTTACTCCAATGTATTAATTTTGACATTTTAGTCCTTTCTTGTATATATTACTAATTAGTAGTATATTACTCTTTTATACTTTTATTGTCAAGGTAGTACTAACTAGTATCATAATAAATATTATTTAATATGATGTAAAATTCTTGAAATATGTCTTTATTCGTTCTTGTAATATAACTGTTTGTTTTTTGTTTGATAAGGCCTAAAATAGCGTGAGTTTTTATTTTTATATGAAAGTAGAAAGTAAAAAGTAAAAAAAGTAAACTCCTATCTTTTGCATCCGCATAGAGCTTTGATACAAAAGAAAGGAAATGTCATAAAAATATCTTTTTTACCTGTATTAGTAAAAAGTCTGATACTTTAACCAGAAGAAATACACTATTTTTTGAAATAAGCTATTTTTGATTTTTTCTTTAAAACTCATTTTTTGACGTAAGAAGCCTAAAAAAGCAGGATTATTGATGCTTTCGAGTTCTTTTATATCAAGATATGAAAAATCAACTTTTTTGTTAAACTTAAGACCTTTAAGATTTGTCTTTTTTAAAACAATAGCATTAATATTAGAAGATAAAAACTGTGTATTTTCCAGATTAGAAAAAGAAAAATCACTTTTATCTAAATTGCTATAAGAAAAATCACACTCTTGTAATAAGGTATTGGAAAAATCTACTTCTTCCATATTGGAATGCATAAATTGACATTTATTTAATTCTGAATTATTAAATGTAGCATAAGACAAATCACAAAAAGAAAAATCCAAAGAAACAATTTTTTCCTGAAATACATTTGAATAAGAAGATAAATCAAAACCTCTTAAATCTACTTTTAAATCATCCTTAAAAAAGTCATTTTTAACAAAACCCAAAAAAGAACTGTAATTTCTATAAGAACCACCTACTAAGTTTATTTCTAAAATCTTACGTGTAAATTCTTCTCCTTCTTCTGTTTTCCATCTTTTTTGCAATTCTTCTTTGCTTTTGTATTGAAAATATATACGTTCTTCATCGCTTAAATACTTATAAGCATTATCTGGAAAATCCATTAGACCTCTATTACTGTTTCAAACATTTCTTTTATATCCGTTTCATGGGATATTAAAAAGATTTGCCTGTATTGTTCTTTGATGGTGTGAAAAGCCTCCAGAATCTCAAGTCTTCTGTTTTCATCTTGAGAGCCAAAAACCTCATCAAAAGCCATAAATTCCATACTTGAACTGTTATTTAATTCACCCAAAGTTTTTGAAATAGATATTCTTAATACCAGATTTGCTAAATCAATTTCTCCTCCTGAGAAACGCTCAAGTGGATATTTGATTCCTTCTTCGTAGATAAAAAAGTCAAATTCATTGTTTACTTCTATATGTTGATACTTGCCTTTAGTAATACGTTCAAACAAAGAAGAAGCAAGTTGAGATATACGAGGAGAAATTTTAGCATTTAATTTATTTTTAAAAGCCAAAAGAGAAACTTTAATCTTTTCATAGTCTAATAAATCATCTTTTTTATTTTGAACTTTTTTAGCATGTGTTTCATTTTTCTCTAATATTGCCTCAAGGGTTTTTATTTCTCCTTCTAAGGTAGCTATTAGAACATTTTGAGCATTAAACAACAAATGTATGGATTCATATTCTTTTTGCTCTTTAACATAGTTATCTTGATGCAATGAATGTTTTACCTCATCATAAAGAATACTCTCATGTTCTGTTTTACTTTTTGCTTCTCTTGCACTCAGAATACTAAGTTCTTCTTGTGTATTGGCTTTTTCTTTTTTTAAGTTATCTGCTCGTATTAACATTGTTTCTAAAGAAAGTACATATTCATATTTTTCTTTTAAGTCTTGATATCTTGTATTGGCTTGTTCATGCTTTTCTTTATTGTAGTTACTCTTTTCATAAGATAAAAGTTCTTCTTTGTTTTTTAGGCCTTTTTCTTTTACTTTAAAAAAGTGCTCACTTACTTTTAATAAGTCTTTCTTTTTACTCTCAATTAAGTTTATTCTTTGAGAAAGTGTCATTGCTTCTTTTTGCAAATGATGTAAGTCTTTTTCTACGTTTTCTTTCTTGTTACTTATAAGAGATAAAGACTTAAGCTCTTCATTGATTTTATTTTCTTGTAGTTCTTTTATACTTAAAGCAAGACTTTCTAAGACTTTATCATACTCTTCTAATAGGGGTCTGGTACATACAGGACAAGGTGAGCTTTTACCAAGGCTGTTTAAGGCATGAATTTTTTCTTTGTTTTGCTCTATTTGTTTTTCTTGACTTCTTATACTTACATGCAAAGATTTTTCTTTAGCTTCTATACTACGTACTTCTTTATTCTTAGCATTTAACAAAAGGTTTTGTTCTTGTTCTTTTAGTATTAAAGATTCATGTTCTTTACACTCAAGTTCTAATAGGCTTACATCTTCTTTGTATTTAACAAAATCCAAACGTAAGTGCTCTTGTTCTTTTATCAAGGCTTCTTTTTTAATACTTATTTCTTTTTCTTTAATAAATACTTTCATACTTTCATACAGATCTATATACTCTTTTTTAACAGGCTCTAATACCTGTAGTTCTTTTTCTTTTTTCTTTAAACTCTCTATCTCTACTAAAACTTTGGATAAATACTTTTCTTTGATACTCTTATTGTTTATTACAAGCGTATAGGTATTAAAGGCTTTTACTTTTTCTTCTTTTAATACTTGGTAAACATCAAGTTCTTTTTTCAAGCCTTGTTCTTTGTCTTTTTTTTGTAGAAGTTTTTCTTTAAGTTCTACACGTTCTTTTTCTTTTTTATTTTTTTCTTCTTTTAATTCTTTTTGTTTGTTTGTTTTGTTTTGTTTCTCTTCTTTACTTAAGAGAACTTCATCATATGCACTTATCTCTCTTTTTAATGCTCTAGACTTCTCTATTAGCTCTTTTTCAACAAAATCTATTTTTTCTAAACCCAGAAGTTTTCGAATCATTTTTTTTCTGTCTTCATTTTTTAAAGAAGATAAAGAGTTTAATTCTTTTTGAGAAGCAAAGAGTGTTGATAAAAAAGCTTCTTTATTCATATGGCTTAAAGTACTAATATAAGAAGTAACTTCTTTAACCCCTGAACATAGTAGTTCTTCATTTTTATAAAAATGGGCACTAGCACTTAAGTTCTTTCCTCTAAACTCTCTTTTAACCCTATACGTACAAGCTTCATATTCAAAAGACAGTTCTACGCATACAGCATCTTTAATACTGGCTTTGGCATTTCGTATTATGTCTTTATAACCTTTATTCTTTAATTCCCCATATAAAGCAAAGAGTATGGCTTCAAAAATAGTTGATTTTCCAGAACCATTCTTTCCTAGTATCCCTATAAGACCTAAAGAGAACTCAATATTTAGTTCTTTATACTTTTTAAAGTTTTGAAGTTTTAAACTAAGCAGTATCATTTTTGTCCTTGTATAAAGAAAACAGCTCTTGTACCTTGTTTTTCAAACGCGTATACTCTTCTTTGTTTTCTTCTTCTTGCATATGTGCTAAAAAGTATTCTTCCAGACTTAAAGCCTCTATATCTAATACTTCATTCTTATCTTCTTGTGTTTTTAAAAATTCTCTTTTTATACTTACATGCAAAGCATCTTTAAACAAAGCTTTTATATCCGCGTTTTGAATGTCTAAAGACTTATTAATACTTAAGTTCTTAAGCACTACTTCTACTAAAGCATCTTTACAATCACTTACATTAAGTGTAGAACATGAAGTCTCATAATCTTGTGCATCTATTTCTTTTTGAACTAAAGCTCTTATTTTAATCTCTTGATAAGTAACTTGTATTTCTTTATTATCTTCTAAATACAAATGAATAAAACCCTTAGAGTTTCTTTTATCATTAAGAGAGGTTCTCTCTAATGAGCCTGAGTAATAAACATTCTTGTATTTTTCTTTTCCTGCATTAATAGCTACACTGTTAAACCCATGCCAATGTCCTAAAGCAACATAATCCATATGATTGAAAATATATTCTTTTTCTTTTGGATATACCCATTCTCCGTATTCATCCATTAAATACCAAGCACCCACACTACAATGCAACATCATAATGTTCTTTTTGTTTTTGTTGATATTATCAAAACTTTTTTGTATTTGTTCTTCTGCTTTAGAGCTGTCATTCATATGTGGAAGAGTATGAAAAATGGCATCCTTAAATTCTATTTTTTTATATTCTTGATTATAAGAAAGATAGACATTAGAAAAACTCTCAAATATTTTTAAGATAGGAGAAGAAAGATTACTTTTAGGGGTTGAGTGATTACCTGCTATTAAAATAAAAGGAATATTTAAATCATTTATTTCTTTTATTGCTTTAAGTGCAAAAGTAATAGCTCTATTAGAAGGAGAGCTTCTATGGAACAAATCCCCTGTATGAATAATATAATCTACTTTATTGTTTTTGATATAAGAAACAACCTGCGAAAAAGCATCATAAAAATCGGCTTCTCTTTGATTGATATTGTTATCATCTAAAATGTCTAAATCGTTAAAACCCAAATGGGTATCTGAAAAGTGTATTATTTGCAAAAGGAAACCTATGTATTAGTATTGTACTTATAAAGAGATGTATTCATCTATTTGTAAAAAGTTGTTGTAGTGCTCTGGTTTTTTCATTTTTAAGATATAAGAAAGCAGTAAGTGTATTAATGTACTTTTAATATAGAGCATGCTGTTTTCATTAAAAGCAGTAAGATTCTTAATTTTAGAATTTTTCAAATGAAGTACAATCATAAAACCTTCAATAAGTTTTTTGTCCAAAATGATGAAATCGTTTTCATTTGTTATTGTTTTTTCCAAAGAACAATCAAAAAGAGTAAAAAATAAATTGTTTTTTAGTAAAGTTGGAATACCTTTTTCCAAATCATAAACACTAAGTTTAATTTTTGAAAGCAAAGTCTTTAAAAACAAAGGATTTTCTTCTTGTTTGGTATTTTTCTGAAAAACTTCATGATGAATAAAATAGTCTTTCATTAAAACATCTCCAATAAAAAGATGTTCGTTGTCTGAAAAATTTTCCTCTAAACCCAAAGATGCAAAATGTGCTTGTGCATTATTAAGCAAGAGTTTTTTATAAATATCTTTATTGTCATGTTTTATATACGTATAAGATGATATTTTTTCGCTTGTATAATATTCTAATAAAGACATTCTTAAATATTCTTTGCCTAAGAGAGAATAATAATAAGATAAAGACAGGTGTAATTTTGAAAATGAATATTCTTTATAAGAGAAAATCTCTTTTTTATTTAAATATTGTTTTAAGGTGTGTGCATAAGGTAAAAAATAAGATAAAGATTCATTTGCTACAAACTTGTGAAGTATTACATCCAATATTTTAAGTTTATGCACTTCGTTTTTTTCTTTCTTTAGTTCATTGCTTTTTATCATAAAATTAAAAATTTTTGCTAAAAGTTCTTCCCCAAGAGATTCATCAAATAAAATAAAATCATGCATCAGCCTTAAATTATAGGAGCTTAATGAATTATTAGAAATAATATCTTCTATTGCTTCTTTTGTATTTAATTTCTCATAACTAAGATGTAAAGAAAGATAGTTCTTAAATAAATCTTTTTTGAATTCTGCTTCATTCAAAAAAGTGTTTTTTTCTTTTTTGATATCATTGTTATATACATAAATAATATGCTGTAACGCGTCAAAACTATATTCTTGTGTTTTTTGCAGTTTCATTAACATCAAAAGTAAAGTACGTGTTGTATTTTCTAAGAAAATTTCTTCGTATTCTTTATCATCACTGAAATTAGAAATGAAAAAGTAGCCATCAATTTGTTTGTTTAAAATATAGGTACACTCTTCAATTAAATCTTCACAGCTTCTGTTTTCTTCTTCTATATACATGACATTAGAGTAAGTAAGCAGAATCTTCCCTTGGTAGATACTTAAAATACTCATTTGTTTTATATCTAAAATGCCCAAAACTTTTATTGTATTAATACTCTCAGTAATAATATCAATAATTAATAAAATATTTTGTCTTTTTTTATCATTTCCTGTATTAATAGAAAACAAATAAGAAAAACATTCCAACAAAGATATATAAAAAGAAAAACTTAGATTAAAATTTTTTTTACTGTAAACATGTAATTCTTTTAATAAATCTTCGTAATCCTTAAGGATTCGAGTAATGTGATACAAAGAGCTGTCTTCGTGAGAGCCAAACATATTATAGTTTTTTCCCAAACTCAATAAATTGAAAATAATATGTAAATCTTTAAAATGAATAAACTTGTAATCATCTTCAATAGCTTCAAGTCTGTTTTGAATATTAAATAGGAGCGTTTTTTTAAAATCACTGTTATAGTTAATTTTTTCAACTGTTTCAGCAGTGATGGGTTTTTGAGAGAAATAATTTAAAATTATTGTATCAATTAAAGCATTGTCTTCTAAGTGAGTATAATCATCAGACATAACAACTAAGTCATCACCTGATAATAAATCTTCAAAATTGTATGATTCTAAGTCATTTTCATTTTCAGCCATTAAACTACCTATAATATTTTATATATCAAGTTCTTATATTGATATATTATAGCTTAATAAGCGAAGATAGAAAAAAAAATTTATAAAAGTTTCTATTTATAGAATTATTAGCCAAAAACTCTAAATAAAAAGTAACATTTTTAAGCACTTTTTTTTAATGTATTTTTCTTAAAAAACGTGAAAACAAACAAAAATAGTATCAATAAAAGTATAAAAATATTGGAAAAAAGTAAAATACTTGTAAAAACAAGTACTAAAAACATTGCAGCATATTGTAAAAAACCTTTTTCAAACAAAACAATGGCTGTTATTAAACCAATTATTGCATTAGCAATAAAAAATCCATCTGCAAAAGAAACCAAATTAGTTAAATTTAAATATTCAAAATACACTAAAACCAGAGTAATTATATACACAAAAGATAAAGAATTTAAAGCCCCAATGGGGGTATTTTTAGCTGAATATTTGGAGGTATATTTGTTTAACTCTAAAGAAGCAATTAATCTGGCTACCCCTCCTACAAATAAGATAAGTGTACCAATACATAAAAGTAAAGATACCCAACTTAAAAGAGGATAAGCAGCTTCTTTAAACAAGGGTTCAAGCAAATAATACAAGCTAAAATCCCCCGAAGTTTTATTGGGAAAATCCCCAAAACAAATAGCAAAAATAACTAAAATATATACCAAAGAAACAATAAGAGCAGAAGCAATTACTGCATATTTTAAACTGTCATTGTTTTTGATATCATT
Organism: Campylobacteraceae bacterium; assembly: GCA_013215945.1. NCBI lineage: Bacteria > Pseudomonadati > Campylobacterota > Epsilonproteobacteria > Campylobacterales > Campylobacteraceae > Campylobacteraceae bacterium. The sequence continues at coordinate 253,735 of JABSOM010000002.1, read as the reverse complement.
GGAATAGTTTCCAATAACCTCCCAGCCAACAATTGCCCAAAATGCAAGTACAAAAGAATGTCCAAATTCTTGAAAAGATAAAGAGGGAAAAACAAATACAAAAGAAGAACTATTAAACAATACATAAATACTTGAAACAATAAACAATAAAGAAATAAAAGTACTAATTACCAACATTAGTTTTCCCAAAAAATCAATACGAACAAGTAATAAAACATAAGTAAGTACATAGATTAAAAGCGCTAAAACAACCAAAGATAAAGAAGAAAAGTATTCTTGAATAAATTGTGCAGCAATTAATAAAACTGCCACGGGACCAAAAAAAACGGCACAAATCAAATAAAAAGAACTTAATAATTGATATTTTTTTCCAAGAGCTGCTTTAGTAGCTAGGGTAACGCCTCCTTCTCCTTTATATAAAATTGCAAGTTTTCCAAATATTAAAGCAAAAATAAATCCCAAAAATAAAATAATACCAAGAACAAGTAAAGCGTTTAGTTTTATACTGTTATACAATAAAGGAGGAAGAAGAATGATTCCTGAACCTAAAATAGGCCCAATAATCAAACCGCTCAAAGAAAAAGCATTTAATTTCATGTTTTTGATTTAAATAGTTTTATATTGTTTAATATTTTTACAGCGAATAAAGTAAGAACAGTACCTATAATAACATTAATTCCAATTTCTTCTCCTAGAAATATTACACTCAAAGCAATGGCAGAAAAAGGTACTAAAAAAATAAAAGAGGATACTTCACTTGCTCCTAGTTTTTCAACACCTAAAAAATAAATAGTATTTGCAAAAGTAGAACCAGCAATCGTTATTACAAAAATATTAAGCCAAAATCTTGAATCAAAACTCTCGTAAGCAATATTTGAGATATCTACAAAAAACAATACATCTAAAACCACAACAACTATATACAAATAAAAAGTAAATACAATGGGCGAAATATTACGCGATTTAGATGAAAGTATTGTTAATACCGGCCATAAAATGGAAGCAAATATAAAATACAAGTTATGCAAAACAAAAATATCTTCTGCTTTTAAAGCCCAGGCATTTAACATAGTTAATACCCCAATAACGCCAAGTCCTAAAGCAAACATATCTTTTTTAGCTATTGTTTTACTTCGCATTAAAACCAAAATTAAAAAAGTATTAATAGGTACAAGAGTAGTTACAAAAGCGCCTCCTAAAGAGGCTGTTCCTAGTTTGGTTCCTAAAAAATAATACTTCATATAAAAAATCATAACAAGAGCACTTACACAAACCAATAAAAATGTTTTTATATCAATTTTAAAAGATTTTTTTAAAACCAATATAATAGGAATCATTGTTAAAGCAGTAATTCCAATACGTAAAAATACCATCTCGAATTCATTAATATACTCGCTTAATATTTTAGCATTAACCCACGTAGCACCCCAGCCTATCATCGCAAAAAAAAGTAGTATGTGAAAAATATTTTTATTATTTTGTGTCATTTAATGCCTTTTTTTCGCAGTATAATAGAATTTGTCAAATATGTATAGAACGATATTGCACTTTATTTTTTCTTTCTTTTAAAAGAAATATTATTTAATAATTTGACTGCAATTAAGGTTAATATTGTTCCTATTATAATACTAATAGATATACTCTCATCTAAAAAAACAGCCCCTAAAGAAATAGCAGAAAAAGGAACAAGAAAAATAAAAGAGTTGGCTTCTTTGGCACCCAGTTTTTCAATACATAAAAAATAAATAGTATTACCAAAAGTAGTTGCTGCAAGTATGATTATTCCCATATTTAAATAAAAAACAGTATCAAAATCTTCTGTTTTTATTGTTTTGAAATCAACAAAAAACACAGCATCTAACATGCTTGTAAATAAGTATAAATAAAAAGTATAAACAATAGGAGAAATACGTTTTGATTTAGAAGAGATAATACTTATTAAAGGCCATAACAATGCAGCTAAAACAAAATATAAATTGTATAAAGTAAAAATATTATCAGCATTTAAAGAAAAAACATTAAGCATAATTAAAACACCAAAAGCCCCAAGACTTAAAGCAAATACATCTTTTCTTTGTATTATTTTTTTGTTCAAAAAGGATAAAAAAATAAAAGTATTAATAGGAATTAACACAGTAACTAAAGCCCCACCTAAAGAAGCCGTTCCTAGTTTTGTTCCTAAAATTGAATATTTCATGCAAAAAAGTAATACAACTGCACTTAGAAAAACCAAAAAAAGGCTTCTTAAATCAATATAAAAAGATTTTTTTAAGTACAAAATAATGGGTATCATTGTTAAAGTAGTCAAGGAATACCTTATAAAAATCAATTCAAATTCATTAATATAAGATGTTAATACTTTGGTATTAATCCAAGCAGCACCCCAAGCAAACATTGCTACGAGCATTAAAATATAAAAAAGTGTTTTATTTGTTTGTGTCATAATTTTTTTTATTCTTTGTTTGTATGAAATTTTACGTATAAAAAATGAAATTATTCTTTTTTAATAAAGCTTTGGGTGAATAACCATATATCTTTTTGAAATTTCTAATAAAATGCGATTGATCGGCAAAACCCATAGAAAAACCAGCTTGGCTCAAACTAGATCCCTCAATAATTAAGTCTCTGGCTTTTTGAACTTTTCTTGTAAGAATATAATGATGTGGGGTTAAACCCACATTTTTTTTAAATACTCGTAAAAAATGAAATTTACTCAAAGCTGCATTATTAGCAAGTTTATCTAAAGAAATAGAGCTTTCAAGACAATCATTGATATACTCTAAACTGTTTGTCATTATTTTTTTATCTGGAAAAACAACATTATAGTCTTTTGTTACAGAAGAGTAGTTTTTAATTAAATACGACAAAGCATTAATCAAATTTATTTCAATTTTCATACTATCAAAATTTTCATAAACACTTTTAAAGAGTTTGAATAACAAGTTATAAAGTTTTATATCATTTGCAATGTGTTTTTCAAAAATAGGTATTTTTTTCTCAAAATACATTTCTTCATACATCTCTTCTAAGAGTGATATAGTAGGATAAAAATTCGTGTATTTCCAAGCTTTTGAATTACCTGAATGCACTTCCCCTGGATTTATAATACGTGTGGTTTTTTTATACACTAAACATTCTTTATTTAAATTAATAGATTTAAAGAAACCATCATGAGTAATACCTATAGTGTAGGTATCATGAAAGTGTTTTGTAAATATACCATTAGATGTTTCTACATTTTCAAAAAGTGTATGTTTAAGTGATTTCATATTCATGGGGCATTATAACAAAAAACAATGTTTGAGCATAGGATAAAATTGCTCTGGAATTAATACAAAACACTATATACTGCGCTTTTATAAAATAAAGGATAATAATGACACTGTTTATTGATGGAGATGCTTTTCCAAACCTTTTAAAAATCATTGTATTAAGAGCGATTGAAAAACAAAAAATATCTACTTATGTGATATCTAACAAAAAAATATCCATAGGAAAATCATCCTTTGTAAAGTACTTAATAGTAGATGCAGGTGCAGATGAAGCCGATAATGAAATAGTTGAACTCTTAAAAGAAGGAGATTTAATTATAACAGCTGATATTCCACTAGCAAATAGATGTATAGATAAAAACGCCCATGCCATTGATCATAGAGGTGAGACGTATACAAGTGATAATATAAAACAATACTTAGCCTATAGAAACTTAATGCAAGAAATAAGGGACTCAGGAGAAATGACCAAAGGACCTGCTGCTTTTGGAAATAAAGACGCACAAAACTTTGCGAATGCGTTTAATGCTTTTTTGCAAAAGAATAAAAAAACCTAATTTATTTTTTCGCTTTATATGCCAGATAAAGTTTTTCCAGTAAATGCATATATTCTTTATTGGTTTTACTCCATTGTTTTACAGCATGATAAAAATATATTTTTTTCTTCTCATCTTCTAAGTTGGCATATACTGTTAAAAACTCATCTAAAATAGTCTGTAGTTTATTCACTTCTTCAACATTATTCCAATCTTTATGTTCTAAAAAAACCTTCAAATATACTTTTAAATCGTCTTTCCACATGTCCAGTTGTCTTAATAAATCACTAATTTTTATTGTTTCCATTGTAAGCCTAATATTTTATAGATTTTTTTTGTTTTTTTATTAATTTTAACGCCCATGAATAATGGCTTGAGGAAGAAGAAATCAAATAAGATGCTAAAGATGTTGATCCTGTCCAAGAATACCTCTTTTTTGTAAAGAGTTCATCTTCGCTGTGTTTAAGCATAAGTATCATAATTTTTTCATGTGAAGCATGTAATAATTCATTTGCTTCTTCATATGTAATGTTTTGATATTTTAAAAATAAACTTTGGTTTAATTCTGGTGTTTGTCTCCACGTATATTCTCTTGCAGGCATTAAAAAAGTTTCACCAGCCATTCCTTTTTTATACCAAGATAACATCATTTTATGCCAATAATATAAATGCATTAAAACATCGCGAATGTTTTTTTCTCTGTGTAAAAAAGTAAATTCACGAAGAATATCTTTAGAAGGGAGTTCATTTATTATATAAAACAAGCTCTCAAAGTTATCTTGGCTGTTTTTGATTAAACTTTCTTTACTTTTTGCTCTTGGCATCTTTCATCCTCTTAAATATAAATGCTAATATAGCAAAAAGCACTTTAGAATACAAGTTTAAATCAATATTTTTTCAATTTTCAATTTATTAAAATATGCAATTAATATTAACAGTAAAGAGTAAAGAAGATTAAGACTAAAAAAAGAGCTTGATAATAATAACTTATATGAAACTTATTATAAATTATAGAATTATAAATACATATTAACTGCACTAAATGAGCTATTAATTACTTATAATATTAAAAGAATATTAATAAGACATATTAAAGAATAAAATTAATAACTACTATATTTAACGATATAAAGGGGTATATAGCGTAATATATTTAACAAATAATTTTAAATTAAGTAAAAATTAAATTGTTTTTAAATTAAATTCAGATAAATTGTTTTTAGAGTATTTTATCACTAATAGATAGGAGAGATAATGAATCAAGAAATAATATTAAGCAAAGATACTATGATAGTATCCGAAACCAATGAAAAAGGAATTATCATTTATGCAAATGATGACTTTTGTAAAATCGCTTCATATACTAAAGATGAAGTAATAGGACAACCCCATAATATCTTAAGGCATGAAGATATGCCAAAAGCTGCATTTAAAGACTTATGGGAACATGCCAAAAACAATAAAGTCTGGAAAGGCATTGTAAAAAATAAAACCAAACATGGAGATTATTATTGGGTCAATGCAACTGTATATTCTGTCATTAAAAAAGATTTGCAAACAAGATACATTTCAGTACGAATTAAACCCACAAAAGAAGAAATACAAAATGCAATTTCTTTATATAAAACATTAGATTAGGAGTAAATTATGATTTTTTCAAATAAAAAAGACATTCAGTCCCTTAGCACTTTTTTGGATCAATTTAGATTGTATATCAATGCCGATATCAATGAAATAAAAAAAGAAAACAAAGTCAAAAGTAAAAAACTACTCTCTTTAGAAAATCAAATACTTGCATTAGCAAATACAATAGAGATACAGCGTACAGATGATTTAAAAGTCTACGGAGAAATAATGATTGTTTGTGAAAAATTATCAGATGGTTTTACCAATGATGAAATCATCTCAGTATCTCCAGACCCAAAATTAAATTACATAGTTAAAACAATTAATACAATGAATTTAAAAATGAAAAATGCCATCAATGAAGTTTCTACAATTCTTGGCCAATATGAAGAGCAAAATTATTTAAAGACCGTAGATGATGATATCTTTAGAGGAGGTGATTTTAAAAAACTCTTATTAGGTATTAATTCTTTAAATGAAAAAATTACTGCTATGTTAAGTGAAAATTATCGTTTTGCACTGGTAAATGAATATGAATCTGGTATTTTATCCCAAGAATCAAAAAAACTCTCCGAATCTGCCATGATACAAGCAGTAACCATTGAAGAAACAGCTGCATCTATTGAAGAAATTACTGCAAATATTTCTCAAAATAAAAAAATCACCAATGAAATGTCTGCTTTTGGAAATAAAATGGATCAGGCCTCTAAAGAAAGTATTATTTTAGTAAATAAAACACTTTCATCTATGGAAGATATCTCAGATGCTACAACTAAAGCATTTGATGCCATATCTGTTATTTCTCAAATTTCTTTTCAAACCAATATTCTTTCCTTAAATGCTGCGGTTGAAGCAGCAACTGCAGGAGAAGCAGGAAAAGGTTTTGCAGTTGTAGCTCAAGAAGTAAGGACCTTAGCAAATAAATCAGCCGAAGCTGCTAAATTAATTGAAGGTTTAATGAAAAATTTGGTTTCTAAAACAAACGAAGGGAAAACAACTTCTAAGCTTTTAGTAAATGAATATGCTATTTTAAACGAAAACATATCCAATACTTTGAATTTAATTACGGTGGTTGAAACAGCATCAAGTGAACAAGAAATTGGAATAAAACAAATAAATGATGCCGTTACCAAAATTGACACTTTTACACAAGAGAATGCGAATATTGCAGAAAAAGTCAAATCTATTTCTGCTAATAACCTAAAATTTTCTAAAGAAACCGTAGAAAAAATGGTCAGTATTCAATTCATCGGAAAAGAAGCTATTCAAGTAAGACAAAAAGAAGCAATTGCGTATCAAGGCGATGATCGCAGAATGGAAAGATAATAACATCTGTCTTAAGAGAAAAATATGCTTTTTCTCTTAGATAAGAACAAGCTTGAGTAAAAATAAAATCTTTTAAAAATCCTACTTTTTCCCTTCTATTATTTATTATACTTTTATATACAAAAAAAAAGGACAAATATGGAAAACACCGCTTTAATATTAATTGATTTTCAAAATGATTATTTTGGAGACATTAAAGACGCAAAATTTATTTTAAACAAAACGATGGAAGCATCAAAGAATGCAGGAAAATTATTAAAAGCTTTTAGAGCTAATAAAGGTAAAATAATTCACATACAACATGAATCCTTAGATAAAGAGGCTCCTTTTTTCCTTAAAGGCAGTAACGGTTCCCAAATACATAAAAGTGTACATCCTCTTAAGAATGAAAAGATTATAATAAAAAATCAGGTCAATGCATTTTTAGAAACAAGTTTAGAGGAAGAATTAAGAGGCTCTAATATTCAAAATATTATTATTTGTGGAGCAATGTCTCATATGTGTGTAACTTCTGCCACAAGAGCAGCCAGTGATTTAAAGTATAATTGTACAGTAGTAAATGATGCTTGTGCGACTTTGAATTTAGAATTTAAAGGACAAATAATCAAAGCAGAGCAAGTTCATGCTTCTTCTATGAGTGCTTTAGGTTTTGCTTTTGCTAAAATACTTAGTACAGAAGAAACAATAAAAATACTCTAAGGAAAGATATGAATGTGAGTGATTTATCTGTTTTGTATATTTACGATAAATTGCATCACAGTAGCCAAGTAATAGAAGTATTAAATAAACAAGTAAAGATTGTTTCAACGGCCTCTTCGTTGGAAGAAGCTAAAACTTTGTATCAAAAAGAATCTCCTTGTTTAATACTTCTTCAAAGCAGTTTTAATAATGATATTTTTATTAATTTTCTAAAAACAATAAGAGAAGTAGATTTAAAAACAGCGTTTATTGTTATTACAGCTAATAAAAATAATATCTACGTGGATGATTTAATGGAGTTATATCTCACTAAATATATAACATCATCTTTTAAAAATATTGTATTAGAAGAAGCTTTATATAAATGCATGGAAATAATTTCGAAACGTGTTTTTAGCAATACAAAAGTAGCCGAAGATATGTTTTTTAATTTTCACACTCAAAGTATTATTAAAAACAAAAAATCCTATGTTTTGAATAAAAAACAAGCTTTACTAATTGATTTATTTATTCAAAACCCCAACAAAATTCTTTCCTATGAAGAAATTAAATACCATATCTGGCAAGAAGACGTAAGTGAAGCTGCGTTTAAAACCCTCTTTCGAGACTTAAGAAAAGTAACGTATAAAACAATCATAAAAAACTATTCTGGTTTGGGATATAAACTTAATATTTAAGTATCAAAGCAAAGCGCATATACCTTATCATGAATCATTAAAAAGTAATGACCCTTGTAGCAATTTTACTTGCATAACCACCAACTTTTACATTAACAATTGTTGAATTCTTAGACCTAATCGATGCAGTAATTAAAGAGCTACAATTCATTGCCCTTCCTTGCTCAAAAATATAATCATCACCTAAGTCTAAGTGTTGCCAAAGATAAGAAGCTAAAGCCCCACTAGAACTGCCTGTTGCTGCTTCTTCCTTGATACCAAATAAGGGAGCAAAATTACGGCAGATTGCTGTATATTTACTTTCTTTTGAACAAAGTTCAAAAATATGAAAACCAACAACACTGTGTTTTTTGCAAAAAGCAGCAATCTCTTCATACTTTGGCACTATAAGATCCAAATATCCTTGTGGAACAGGAATAATTACATCCTTAAGTCCTGTAGATATGATTTCAATTGGCAAGTTTGTACTTTTAAGTACTTTGTTTTCAATGCCTAAAAGACTGGAAATATCTTCGTAAGTAAAAGAATCAAATTTTTTAGGTAAAGCTTGATCCATTATAACCTTACCATCACTCTTTATACTTACACTTAACATTCCCGCTTTTGTATTTTGAACATAAGTACCAGAAGAAAGAGTGCCCATGTCGTATAAAGCCCAAAAAACAGCCAGTGTTGCATGACCACAAAAATCCACTTCCCCCGTGCTTGTAAAAAAAGAAACATTATAATCCGCTTTATCATCCTTTGAAACAAAAGCTGTTTCCGAATAAGCCACAGTCTGTGCAATTTTTAATTTTTGAGCCTTGGATAATTTATCTGCATTCAAAACAACACCTGCTTTATTTCCACCTTTGCCATTGAGCGTAAATGCGTTTATTAGTATAACTTCAATATTTGACAAGACCCTACTCCTTATAACTATTTATTTTTGTGTATTTTATATCAATATTACTTAATAAAAAGAAACAAGAGATGACTTGTTAAAGCCCATGTTTTCTTAAATATTTTTACTTTTAATTGCTAAATGGAGTCTATTTTGCTACTATACAAAAAATAAGTCTTATAAATGGATTTGTGATTTTATAGGAGTATTAACATTATGCAAAATGTAAGTGAATTAGTAGAAAAAATAATAAATGAAGAAAGTCTAATATATGCTATCTTTAGTGGTGTAAGAAATAAATCGGAAAAAACGTTTAACAAAGTAAGCATAAAAAAAGTAATTATTAAAAATGAAGTAAAACATCAATTTGAATATTTTTATGACAAAAATGTAGAACATAAAAACTTAGATAAAGAAGAAACAAAAGCAGAAATAAATAAGTACTTTCAAAGCTATTTTAAACAAGCCCTTATTAATACAGTAGATTCAGATTATCACATACTAATTAATAAAAAAGCAATATCAAAAATAGTTAAAAAAGCAGCTAGTAAAAAAGATTCTGAAGTTTCTCATAACAGAAAGAAAAAATATATTCTAAATGAAGGTGAAAAAACACCCTTTTTAATAGAATTGGGAATCATGACAGAAGAAGGAAAAATTGTCAATTCAAAATACGATAAGTTTAAACAAATTAATCGTTATTTAGAGTTAGTATCTGATTGTATTCCTTATTTAGATAAAAGTAAAACCCTTCGAATCATTGATTTTGGATGTGGAAAAGCCTATCTTACTTTTGCTCTTTATGATTACCTTGTTTTAAAAATGGGATACAATGTTGAAATTGTTGGTTTAGATTTAAAAGAAAATGTAATCGAATTTTGTTCTGATTTATCAAAAAAACTGAATTTTGAAAACTTACGTTTTGTACAAGGAGATATTAAAGGCTTTACGCAGTTTAAAGAAGTAGATATGGTTATCTCATTACATGCTTGTAATACAGCTACTGATGATGCACTTGCAACTGCAGTAAACTGGGGTGCTAAAGTTATATTAGCTGTGCCTTGTTGTCAACATGAGCTCTTAAAGAAAATAAAAAATAATGCAATGTTTCCTATGCTAAAATTTGGAATCATAAAAGAAAAATTATCCTCTTTAATTACAGACAGTTTACGAGCAAATGTATTAGAAATCATGGGGTATCGTACACAAGTACTTGAATTTATAGATATGGAACATACGCCTAAAAATATTATGATCAGAGCTTTTTTTGAAGACACTCAAAATATCGATAAAGTGGTGAAAGAATATAAACAGTTTAAAATACAATGGCAAATTTCTCCTTATATAGAAGAAGCTTTTGGAAAAAAACTGACGGATAAACTAGAGTAGAAGTTTATTAAAAACGAATTGGGCTCTAGGCCCAATTTTAAATATCGTGTCAAAAAACTCCCTAATTTAATTAAAAATCTTTAAAAACTTTCCCATTCCTCGCTGTTTTCTGTTGCTTTAATAGAATTGTTTTGGCGATGTAAGTTAACTTTAGCTTCCGTTTCTGTTCTTTTTACACTTCTTACTTCTATTGGTTTTGCTGATTCTGCATCGTGTCTATTAGGACGAGCCTTATGAAACTCTTTCACTGATTTCTCAGCACTTCTTCTCTCATTTTTGGAATAGTCTAAATCAAAGTTTTGTGCTCTTCTGTTTTGAACACTGTCTTTTCCTTTAAACTCTTTTAAATCAACTGAGGTTACAATCTCTTTAGCAATGACAGAGGTGTGAAGTGCAATATCTTTTGTATCATTCGCCGCACTTGCAATTTTCTGTGTCTGTTGATCTTGTGAAGTAACAGCATCATTAATTTGCTCGATTCCAGCTTGTTGTTCTTTAGAAGCCACTTCTACACTTTTTATTAAGTCTATTGTTTTAGTGATGTTTTCATTTAATGCCGTATATCCATGAATCATTTTGTCAGAAATAACTTTACCGGCATTTGTTTTACTATTTGCATTCTCAACCAAGTCTTTGATTTCTTTTGCAGCTTCAGCAGATCTTGCAGCTAAATTTCTAACTTCTTGAGCAACTACGGCAAACCCTTTACCTGCTTCTCCTGCTGTTGCTGCTTCAACAGCTGCATTAAGAGAAAGAATATTGGTTTGGAAAGCAATTTGATCAATAACACCAATGGCATCATTAATAGCAGTAACTTGTTCATTTATTTCTTCCATAGAAACAGTTGTTTGTTTTGCTAAATCATTACCTTCTTCAACAGAAATGATTACTTTATTTGCAAAGTCTGCCATATTACTTACGTTTTCTGTATTACGTACAATTGTACTGGTAATTTCTTCTAAAGCAGCGGCTGTTTCTTCCAGTGAGGTTGCTGCATCATTTGAACTACTATTAAGCACATTTACGTTTTCTAATAAAGTATCCGAAGAACTATTAAGTGTTAATCCTACTTGTTTGTTCTCAACTAACATATCAGTAATCGAATCCCCTAAAGTATTAACCCCATTTGCTAAGTCTAATAATTGATCTTTTACTTCTTTATTATCAACTCTATTCATATAATTATAGTTTGAATACTCTTCCAAAATTGTAAGAACATTTCCAATATTATGTTCCATCTGATTTCCCATAGAATCCAATACTTTTTTAAGTTCCATTAATGCAGGATTATCAACGCTTGTACTAATTCTTTTACACAAATCACCTTTCTCAAACTCTGAAAGTACTGCGATTGTTTCATCAATAAATTTTCTGTCTTCATCAATACCTGCTTTTGTGATAGTAATATTTTCATTCACTGCTTTTGCCATATTACCAATTTCATCTTTAGAATCAATGTTAATGAGTTCTGCTGTGCTTATCTCTCTGTTTAAATATTTGAAAAAGTCTATCAATCCCATTTCAAAAGTACGAAGCATTGATGTGATATTTTTTGTGATAAAAAAAGCAATTAATAATCCTAAAAGTAACGCAACAATAGTACCTGCAACGGTAAAGTTTGTAGCAAATGCAGCGGTATCTTGCTGTGATTGTGATCGCACTACAATCATTTTTTCTTCATCTTGTACAATAATAGAAATTTTCGCACGAATCGTATCCATATAATTCTTACCAATGCCTTTTGACATATCAACAATTAAGTTTTCCAGCGTAAATTTATGTTTATTCATCTCTCTACGTGCTTCAATTTCAAGATCAGCAACTTTTACTTGCCAAGTTTCAACGGCTGTTTTTACATCATTAAGATCACTTTTAGAAGCAGAAGTAGAAATAATAATATTTTCCATTTCTTTTAAATATTTAAGTAAATTCTTTTTTCCATTAATATATGGATCTAAAGAAGCTTCTTCTCCACTTAATAAAAAACCTCTTTGCCCTGTTTCCATATTTACTAAAGATAAAGTTGTTAAAGTTAATAAAGCTTTTGCTTCTTCATTATAAGTGAATTTTTTATTAAGTAAATCTAGTTTTGAACGTATACCATCAAAAAGTTCTTTTCCTAAAGGACGGGCTGAAATAGTTTTGAAATTGGAAATACTTTTTGAACCCTCTGCAATTTTAATTCGTTTTGCTATAACAGGTTTGGCCCATTCATTGATCCATTGTTGTTTTAAAAGTTCAACTTCTTTCCATCTTTTAACTTGTGTATCGTTATCACTTGTTAACTCAGCACCCACTTTTATAAGTTTGTCAAAATTTTTATTTCCACTATAATAAGGAGCTAAATAATTTTCATCTCCTGTTACCATATACCCTCTAAGGCCGGTTTCCATATCCACCATTGCACCAGAAACAGTTTCCCCTGTCCGAATAACTTCGTGGGTATGATTAACCCATTTTGTCGTCAAAATCAAAGATTTTATACCATTGTATCCCACTACAGAAACAACTACCATTAGCATTAAAATAACACCATAGCCTAATCCTAACTTTACCCCAAGTTTTAAGTTTTTATAAGAAAACATTCTTTCTCCTTTTATTAAATATAGCTTAATATATTATAAAATAATTAATATATTTTTATGAAATAATTAAATATATGATTATAATAATTAAGAATGTGACTTGTTAATAGTATATTTTTACATAAATAATATTAAATAGAATTTAAGAAATAACTATAGATAGTAATAATAATAAAAATAAAATAATACAAGAATCTTCAAATAAATATTATTTAAACATTCCCTTATAATAAATGTAAGTGCTAAGAATTTATAATTTGTTGTATTTTTACTTTGGAAGTAATGTTTATTCTAAGAGTTAAAAGTACGAAAGGTTCGATGTTTTAGGCTTAATTAAAGAATTTTCTTAGTATAAGTCTTCATATAGTTTTACTTCTCTCCTAAATTTTATTCAAGTAATAATTGTTACTTGATTCTTTTCCAAATATTAAAAAGAAGCTTTTATTTTTTACTTAGTTATAAGTATTTTCTTACTTGTAAACAATAATTAATATACTCTTTTGCAAATTTGTTTTTTAACTGTATTTCTTAATATCTTATATAACAAACATCTGTTATTTCAAAAAATGAGAGCAAGTTAAAAAGACAGATAAGAAGCATGAAAATAAAAGCCATTCCAAATATTGCAAGAACTAAACCTAAGTATATTGGGTGTTTAGTATATTTATACATACCCGCTTTAATAATTTTGTTAGGCTCTTAAAAAATCATAATATTAATGTTATTTTTTTGACATTAATCTTTTAAAGCAACAAAAGAACCAAGAGAAATAAATATTCCACCTGTTATTTGATTAAAATATTTACCAAAGGTAGAAGTTCTAAAAAAAACATTCGCTTTATGTCCTGCTATTGAATATATCATCATGCATAAAAAAGCAATTAATCCTAAAGAACCAACTAGAAGTATTAATTGATATTGTGAAGTATTTCCACTTGATAAAAACTGTGGAAATAATGCAGTAAAAAATATAATTGCTTTAGGATTTCCAATGCCAATTAAAAAAGCTTGCGTAAACATCTTTGAATTTGAAATGTTTTTACCTTTTATAATATCTTTAACAAAAACATTTTCTTTTTTTGTTTTAAATAACATAAGACCCAAATAAATTAAATAAACAGCTCCTGCATACCTAATAACTTCAAATAATATTCCAGATGCATCAAATATAATACTAAGACCAGATACCGCAATAATAGCTTGTATTACAGATGCTGTTGTATTTCCTAATGCTGTAAAAATTGATTTTTTATATCCATATTCAATACCATGAGTTAAAGCCAATAACATACTAGGTCCTGGAATAATTGAAGCAATAAAAACGACAGAAACGTATAATAACCAAAATTCAATATTCATTTTTTTCCTTAGTTAAAAAAGTATTTAAATATATCAAAAATTTACTAAATATATTAATTATAAATCTTTCTAAAAACTCATAAATCAGAGAAATCCTAAATTATTTAAGTTTTTAAAAAAATTACTCTTTAGTGTGTGATTGTTTTTCAAATACATTTTGAACCTTTTTATTTTCAAAACTAATTTTTTCGTAAAATTTGTGCGCTTCTGTACGATTTTGATTACACCGCACTCTTATACTACTTTGGTGTTTGTTCATTACATGATTAATTAAAGATTTACCCACACCTTGTCCACGTTGATTAGGATTTACCACTAATCCACCTATTTCAAAAAAATCATTAGAAGCTAAACGACGAGCTAAAAATAAATGTAACCAAGCAATTATTATTCCCTTTGATTCTGCAACATAAACAAAATCCGTTTCGGAATTAAACAATTGATCTAATTTTCTTTTGCTTTCATCATTGGACAAATTTTTATAACCAAGATGCGCAGACACAAAATTTATTCCTTCAAAATCCAACGGAGTTGCTGACCTAATTTCATACATCTAATTTACCCATATATTGCAGCACATTAACTTCATATAATACCTTCACTAAACTGTATTTAAAAATCACTTTCACCTTTATTGCTTCCACCATATTGTACTCCTTCACATAAGGTATTATTTTAAATTCTAAAAACAATATAAGCTCGCTTGACTCTTTAGAGTTGTTGTTTTTATCGCTCAGACATTGCTAACTTTACTCCAAGTATTACAAAAATAACTGCAAATGTTTGCTGTATTTTTTTTATAATTCTTGGAGAATTTATTATATGGATTCTCATACTGTTTGCAAATAATCCATATAGTATAAAAACAAAAAGTGTCATTCCCATAAATATGCCACTTAATATAAACATATTTAATGTTGGAGTTTGTGATTGTATTGGTACAAATTGTGGTAAAAATGCTAGAAAAAATAGTGATAATTTAGGATTTAAAATATTTATTAAAAATCCTTTTGTGATTATACTCCAAGCATTGAGTTTATTTTCTTTTTCATCTAATGCCAAAGTGCCAGTATCTTTCCACATTGACCATGCCAAATATAATAAATAGGCAACTCCAATAAATTTTACTATTTGAAATGCTATAGAACTCATATGAAGAAGAGTAGCTAAACCTAAGATAGTTGCGAGTAAATGAGGTATGATTCCAGTAGTACATCCAATAGCTCCATAAATACTAGCTTTCCATCCATGGAATAGTCCCATTGATATTGTATAAATTACACCCGTTCCTGGTATTAATACAACAATTAAAGATGTGAGAATAAATTCATTACTTATCATTTTTTTTCCTTTTTTTTATAATTTAGGATAACAGCACTCATGAGAGACAAACAATATTATTCTAAATTCTTATGTTATTAGGTCTATAAAATTCTCTTGGATAATCCAATATTTTTGGGTTTTTTTGTTCTAATTCTTTTAAAGCATTTTTTGCAATCCATTGCGCCGCTTTATTTTGATTTTGTAAAATTCTATTCGCACATAAAACAGCTTTTTTATTTAAATCTGTATTTCTTTTTCCAATATTTCTCAAGGCCCAATTTACTGCTTTTTTTACATAAATTCTATCATCATTAACTTCTCTTTCTATAATTTCTAAAAACCTTTCAAATATTTCATTTGAATCATTTTTATTAGCAAAGCCATAAGATGCCATGATAGTAAAACTTGCTCTTTTAATAAACTCTTTTTCACTCTTTGACCACTCTTCAAGTTTTAACAAAGCATATTTACTTTTGACAAAAAAGCCCATACAAAAAGAATCGCAAATTTCCCAGTTTTCAAATGTTTTCACCCATTTTTCCATTAATTCTTCGCTGATATCATTTGGATTATATATTTTACTGCATAGAATTTTTGCTTCATATATCCCTGTATCAAATAAGTCTAAAGCTAATTGATTATTCTGCCCAATCTTTTTTGCTAATTCTTTTAAATCTTTATGATAAATTCCCAATGAATTATTTGAAATGATTCCAAATTTTTTTTCTTTTAGCTCAATCTTATTTGTATCTGCAAGCTTTTTTAGTTTTTGAATAACTTCTTTTACATTCATTTATTTTTCCATATTTCTTTTTTCTTTGCTTAAGTATGATACTTGATTTGTTCTTTATTTATTGTTCTTAAAGAAAGGCTTCTTTGGTTTTTTATAGCTTGTATACACAGCAAGCTTAAAATAAAACCCATTAAAAAACCAAATTTTTTAATAAAATAGTTAAAAATTGTCTCTTCTTTTTATTTCAATTTTACAATATAAGATTAAGAAGATATAATTTCATCATATATAAATAAAGGGCCTTAATCAGACCTAATAAAAATGGATAAACTATGAAATTAAAAAAATGGATATTTATAGCAATACTTCTAACAATACTTTATTACACATTTATTGTTAATTTTTTTATAACACTTTCAATTATTGTTGCTTTATACCTAGGTTTTAAAGTATTGAAGTTTAATGCTAGAAAAAAGTTAAATAAGTTGTCCGGCTCAAAAGAACTCTTCAAAAAAAGTGAGTTAGGGCTTTTTATTGCACTTGTTGCTAAAGTTGCTAAAGCAGATGGAACAGTACAAAAGTTAGAAGCACAACTTATTGGAATAATGTTTGATGATATAGCAAAAGTTTTTGATGAAAAAGAAAAAACAAGAAATATTATGAAAGAAATTTTCAATGAAGAAAAAGAAAAAGACGGGGATACAAAAGAAATAGCTCAAGCCTTAAACAAAGAACTTGGAAGAAATAAGCACAAACGTAAACAGTTTGTAGCTTTTTTAATTCAACTGGCATTTGTTGATAATGGTATTAGCAAAGAAGAAGAAAAAGTGTTACGTGATATTACTCAAGAGCTAGATATTACACCTTCACAATATGATGATATTGTAAATAAATTTGAAAATATGATAAAAAACAAACAGCAAAGTATGAGTCCCCAAGAAGCTTATAAAATTTTAGGTCTTAAAGAAAGTGATGATATGGCTACTGTTAAAAAAACATACAGAAAACTTATCAGACAATACCATCCAGATATCATAAGTTCACAAGACAAAGGGGACACGTATATGGAAGAAGCAACTGCTAAAACACAAGAAATAAATCAAGCTTATCAAATTATTAAAGACGAAAAAAAATAAGGTTAATTAGTAGTAGCTATTAATAAACACAGATGAGCTTAAATAAAACCACTTAGAAATTAAGAAATTGTGGCCTGACACTTTTCTTTTTTTCTACAAAAAAAACTAATATAATGCATTTAATAATAAACCTAGAGTTAAAATAAAAATAGCTAAATATCGTATATTATATACTTTTTCTTTTAATAAAAAGATACCAAGAAAAAATGCAATGGGAATACTTATTTGTCTAAGTGCAATTATATAACTTACATTTGTAGCATATAACATCGCAATAAGAATAAGAACATAAGATAAAGTCATCATAAAAAAGATATTAAAAGATATTAACTTTTTATTTTTGTATACTAAAATAAATTCTTTTCTCTCTTCTTTTTGATATAAAACAATAAAAGCAGAGAAAATAGTTGTAAATATCATTTGAAAATAGATATAAATAAAAGCCAGAATTGTTGTATCCTCATCTTTTAATAATTGGTATAATAATTTCATTCCTTTACTATCAAGGAGAGAATAACCAGCTATTCCAATGGCACAAAAAATGATATATAGAAACATAATACTACTATAGTTTTTCAACTTAAAATCTTTTAGATGTTTCATAGGTAAGATTATTGAAGCTATTATTATTAAAAAACCGCCAAAGATTGCTTGATTTGATATTGTATGTATATTATTATTTAAATACGTATATATCAAAATAAATAATATGGGAATAGAACGGAATAAAGGATAAGCAATAGACAAATCACCATGTTTGTACGCTAAGGTTAAGGTATAAAAATACAAGGTTTGAAATAAACTGCTAAAAATTATAAGTATATAAATATCAAGGCTTATGTTTACAATTAAATCATAAAAATAAAGCAGTGGCAATAATAAAAGACTACATAAAAAAAAACCGCCAATTACAAAGATAGAAATATTGATTTTATACTTACTACTATACATATTCCATATTGCATGCAAAATGGAGGAAAAAAGAACTAACATAATTGCTTGGTATGACATTATTTTAAAATCGTTTCAATGGTGTCATTTGTAGCTTCTGCATCAATTTCATCTCCTGCTAAATCAAGTAATTTTAAGCTCTGGTGACAGTATATCTATTAAACACTTACGCATTTAGTATAAGAGGATGGTAGTTCCAAGAGTTTCATATTTCAACATAATTAAAAGTAGAGATTCAATCCCAGCGCACTAATTTACATACTTTTATGATTAAGCAGTTTATTTAATTCAGAAGAATCTATTAAACCATTTTCATCAATTTCTAGAAAAAATGGGATTTGCCAACGCTGAGTTTTTTTGCCCGATTCAGAAAACACCTTAGTTCCAACAATTCCTCTGTCTTGGCTCCAAGGAGGAAATACTCTAAACCCTGTTTTCCCTTTACTTTTTGAAGAAGATACAATACCTTTTTCAATTAAAACAGATACGGGGAAAATAAACATTCCGTATTGGGATTCAAGTTCTTCCAAAATATTAGAATGACTCTCCACTTGTATAAATAAATAATCGAGTTCATTCGCTGTTAATGGTATAGGTTTATTGCCATTAGCATCTTCTAAAAGTGGGCGATTCCAAAGCGCCAAAAAAGCTCCAGGTCTATGTGAAGTAACTTTTCCTTTGCGATAAACAATACGTCTATTATTTAGAGAAAAGCTTAATGCTTCATACTTAGAGCTTTCAGGAACAGGGTCTAACTCAACTTTTTTTGTTATTTGATAACCTGAGGGAACAAACATTTTAACTAATAAAGATTCCAAGTCATCACGATAATTTTTATTTACCAAAGAAATACCTTTTTTGATTTAAATACGAGTAGGCTATTAAGATAAAACTAAGCAAACACCAACATTTGACTTCAGCGATAAATATAGAAAAATTGGTACAGGCATCGTTTTATTTTATTTTTCATTATTCTAATTAAAGGTGACAGTATACCTATTTAACTGATTAAGTCATTAGTATGATGAAGAACTTCTCTTAACAAAACTTCGAATATCTGCTTCTGTCTCATAAAATACTTTCACCTAAAATGAAATAAAGAAGCTTGTTTTGCAAGATTCTTTAAATCTAATTATGTTTATTACCACATGTTAAACTATGATCAATCTACCATACTTCCATTTACTTCTAAAATCTCATCTAAACCTTCAAACATTTCAAGTGTTGCTTCTTCTATTTTATTTGAAATAGTTTTTAATTCACTGTTTTGTGCTTTTTTCGCATTTTCATTAATATAGTCTTGTACTCTGCTATGAAGATTCTCATGAGAAGATTTTAAGTGTTTCCATTGAGAAGTATTTGTAAATCTCTCACTGTTTACATCACACTGCTTTATCCATTTTCCCATATTACAAGAGTGGCAATCTTCAACCTTCCACATCTCAAAACTGTCTAATTTCGCAAAGTTTAAATCTTTAAAATTGATATGCTCATTTTTATATTTTGAAAAAGCATTCACCAAATCAATATCATCTACTTGAGATTTTATTTTTTCACTTAAATGTGATGTGCTCGTTATACTTAAAAGTTTTAAAGACAAATTTGAAACATTGAGGGAAAGTCCATCAATCTTTGATGCCGTTGCTGCGTTTTGTTGTGTCATTTTATCCAAAGAGTTAACTGCATCATTTATTTGTGTCATGCCCGCTTCTTGTTCTTTGGTAGCAAGAGATACATCATCAATCATGCTCTTGGTTTGTATAATCTTTTCGCTTAATTTAGTATAACCCTTAATCATTTCAGAAGAAATATTTTTACCTTCAATTGATTTTACTTTTGCATCTTCTACTAGCGCTTTAATCTCTACAGCTGCTTCCGCACTTCGTGAAGCTAAATTTCTTACTTCTTGTGCTACAACTGCAAAACCTTTACCTGCCTCACCTGCTGTTGCCGCTTCTACTGCTGCATTAAGAGAAAGTATATTGGTTTGAAAAGCAATCATATCAATTACGTTAATCGCTTCACTTATGGTACTTACTTTGTTTCTTATTTCTTCCATTGATTGCGACGTTTTTATAGCCAGTTCATTTCCATGTAAAGATAAACTGCCTAACTCGTCTGACAAACAAGCCATGGAATGAACATTTTGATTGTTATGATGAATATTTTGAGTTATTTCTTCAACTGAAGCCGCTGTTTCTTCTAGGGAAGCAGCTTGTTCATTGGATGAAGTAGATAGTTTTTTTGAAGATATCGATAAAACTTCTGTAGAATTTTTCAATTCACTTCCTGCATTTTCAATCATTGCCATTAAAGAAGAGATATTATTTCCAAGAAGTTTTGAAGAAGTATATAAAGATCCCATGTCTCCAGATAAACCATCTCTATTGGATGCATCTAAATCAAAATCAAATCTGTTCGAAGCAAAATTATTTAAGATACTGTTAATATTGTCAATTTTTACTTTGGTGCTTTCGAACATTTTATTAATGTTTTGTCTTAACATCTCAACTTCATTACTGGCACCTTTTTCTTTCACTCTGTAACAGAAAAAACCATTCGATACTTTTCCCATAATATCATCAATTTCTTTAACCACTTTTTTATCTTGTTCAATCAAAGCTTTTGTTTTAATAATCTGTTTATTCATTTCTATTGTCATTTGTGCAAACTCATCGTTTCCATTTACATCCATAGGTTTTAAATAGTCTTTTTCTCTAACTGCATATTGAAAAAAGAAATTTAATCCTTCTTTAAAGTTTTGCAAGGATTTAATAATTCCATTTGTAATAATAGTGCTAAGTGCAAATATCAGTAAGAGTCCCGCACTTGCTAAAAACAAGGTTACATATAATGTAGTATTAAAATTATCTGTTAATTGATTGATATCTTTTTTGATATCGTTTGAGATATAAGCATCTATTTTTCGCAGTTTATTCATTTTTATATCAAATTCTTTTAACCAAATTTGTATATCAATTCCAAAACCACCAATACTATTTGCCTCTAATGCAATATTTCTTAATTTTTCAACTTCATCAAAAACTTTTGTTTTATTCTCCCCTTCATTAATACTTGTTTCATAAAACTCAACAATCTCTTGCGTCGCATTATTTTTAAACATATTTATATAACTGTTTTGTTCGGTTACTAATTTGACTAATGTCTCTTTTTCACTGGCAGTAAATTTATTTTTTGAAAAAGCATTCGCACCAATTGATCTCTCAATTCCAGCTCTCTCTTTTGCAAGTAAAAAACTATAAAATGCCGTAATATCCTTATTCTCATCAACTGTTGTTGCATTATTAGAAATACTCCAAAACGTTTTTAACATTTTTTTGTTGACTGCTGAAAAATAGGCTACAGTTTGTGCTTGATTTATTTTTAAAGCATCAATATTCACTCGTAATTCTTTTAATGAAGATAAAGCATCAAATATATTTTTTAAATCTTTTTTAATTTCACTGCTTAATAGGTTTTTGTCAATTACTTTAATGGCATTTTTTACTTCTTTGATTCTAAAATCAGTCCCGTATCGTTCATTTTTTAATTCTTTTGCGAATTTTTTTCCAGCACTACTAATAAAACCAGAAGTAGCAGCAACCTCTTTTTGTGTGGCATGTAATAAATCACTTATTCTTGTAGCAACTTCAACTCTTTCAAAGAGTTTGATATCTTCAATTCTTAAAGCATAAGCAATCTCATTCTCAATCTCTTTTAGAATGTCTATTTTTTTTGTTACTGTATCAAACCAATGAATGGAGTTAATATTAAAGCCCCCTATCTCTTTTGATTCTAATAAAGCAGTTCTTATTTCCTCAAGTGTTTTAATGGCCTGACCTTGATAGATTTTTTTATAAAAATCTTTTGTTGAAGGACTTGCATATTGTAAAAAGTTTAAGGTATAAGATTTTTGAGAAGCTATGATGTTATTTAACTCTCCTTGCATTCCTTTAGCAAAAGAATCTTTGATCAAAGTATTCATTCCAATTATTTTTTCAATACTAGCATTTTCTTTGGCATATAAAAAACTTGAATAAGAGGTTAATGCCTGAGATATTTTAATATTATTTGATTCTTTTGCTGTTAGTACTACAATATTTAATAAACTTTCATTTACTTTAGAAAAAGACTTCATCACACTTTTTATGTTTGTTTCTTTAGCAGTGATTTTATTTCTTATTACATTAAGTTTTTTTATTTCTTTGAAAGAAACTTCAATATCTTGTTTCAGTTTTAATGAATAATGTGAATAATCAATTGTTTTAGAAAATGTTCTAAAGATATGAATACTTTTATCACTCTTTTGAATCTGTTTTTGAAGTTTCCCCTCTCCTTCTTGGTCCTTTCTACTTAAAATAATTCCCATCTCGCTTCTTTCTTCTTGAAGTTGCTCAAGTACAGCAGAAATATTTTTGCTAAGTGTAGATAAAACTTCAATTTTTTGCATAATATTCACATTTTTATAAGCATCATACACTTGAGATACCGAAAAAAACAAAAATCCAACAAGTGGAATAGAAACCAACAATAACAACTTATATTTAATAACAATATTATTCAAAAACCTAAAGTTAAACATTTTTATACATCCTTTGATTTATACTACAAGAATGATATGTACTAATTATGTTATTTTACTAATAAATCATGCAGGATAAGGCATATTATAATATTATTTTATCAATAAAAAATCATTTTTATTTAAAATTATGCTTTGGGCTCAGATCTCTTTTTTAATCTAAATAGGCATGTGTACTTTTTAGAAAAAGAGAAAAAACACATTAAAAGGACTAAATTAGAAAACACCAAAGAAAAAATATCAGAAAACTAGGGTTAAGATATTGCAGTACTTACTTAAAATTACATTCGAACATCTTAAGAAAATTTCGAATTCAGAATAATTTCTATTAATTTACATGATATTTGTATATTTATACATTTACATTTAGCTTGATTTAATATAAAATTACGGAACAAAAATTAAAAAGGAAAAATTATGAATATTTTAATTGTATTAACATCTCATGATAAATTAGGAGATACAGGCTTAAAAACTGGATTTTGGTTAGAAGAATTTGCTGCTCCTTATTATACATTACTTGATGCAGGGGTAAACATTACCTTGGCTTCGCCAAAAGGAGGTCAGCCGCCATTAGATCCTACAAGTGATTTACCTGATTTTCAAACAGCTTCAACAAAAAGATTTAAAGCAGATGAAAAAGCGCAAAAAATATTATCAAATACTCTTCTTTTAGCAGAGGTAAAAGAAAGTGATTTTGATGCTGTAATGTATCCAGGTGGACATGGTCCATTATGGGATTTAACAAATGATAAAAATTCAATTGCACTTATTGAAGCATTTATAGCAGCCAATAAACCTGTTGCTTCTGTATGTCATGCACCTGCTGTTCTTTTAAATGTAAAACTAAAAAATGGAGATTATTTTCTCAAAAATAAAAAAGTAACTGCTTTTAGTAATTCAGAAGAAATAGCTGTAAAATTAGAAAAAGTTGTGCCTTTTTTATTAGAAGACAGTCTAATAGAAAAAGGAGCTACATTTTCTAAAGGTGAAGATTGGAACCCTTATGTAATTACGGATAACAAACTAATTACAGGTCAAAACCCTGCATCATCTGAACCTGTTGCACAAGAGTTATTAAAACTCTTAAAATAACAAAGTTCCGGAGAGCAAGTTATTATTTAACTACTTAATAATTTAGTATCCTGTCTCCGGAATTCCCTTTGAGAGAAATGTTGTTTTCTTTTAAAAATCACCCATTAATTTATCATCATTACTTAAATAGCCCGTCATATATTCATTTTTTATTTCTAATAAATTGGAAGCATTATGAATAACATTTTCATTAGATGTAATGATGCTTTGAATACCCATTCTGTTTAACTCATGTATGGCCTTATAAATACCATCTTCATAGCTGTTTTTATTTTCATCAAAAGGGCTATCAAAAGCAACAAATTTGATAAGTCTTTTTTGTACATATGTCTCAGCTAATGCAGATGCAAAAACGAAACATAAAAGTTTTTTTATAGTAACGTCATCATTTAATCTGTCATTAGCTTTATCGTCATTATTTATTTTAAGGCTAAACTCTATATCATTTGAAGTATTTAATTCAATTAAAAATTTTAGCTCTTTATCTAATATAATTTTTCCATATTTAGAAACACTGTTTTGCAATCTATCTATAAAGTGACTGCTAATTAATGTTTTATTTTCTTCTATAACTGTTTGCAAGTCTTTTTGTACACTGTTTAAAGATGGGGATTCAAAATCTGATTTTTTAATTATTTCATCTAGTTCATACTTTTTTCTTATTTTACGTCCATCAATACCAAGAAGATTTGATACCAGTGTTTTGTACTCTATTTCATGTGCAGATGAGTATTTGTTTAATATAAATACATCACTTTGGTTGTTTTCCTCTCTTAAAAAATACCTTATATATGTTCTAAATTTATGTATAGAATAATTAACTTTATTTTCAAAATAAGATTTAGCTATACCCAGACTACCTTTTTTATTAAAATCCTTTTCATCAAGCAAGATAGATTTTTGTTTTGTGATTTTTAATTCGATATTTTTATTACCTCTGGTAGGTCTTTTAATCGTTATATATCTATTTGAAGAAATTTGAAGTTCTATATAAAAAATATAATCTTTAAAATGCTCCTTCCCTAAAAAGCTCTTATCGCCTAACAAACAAAAATCTATTAATTTAAAAAGACTACTTTTTCCGACACCATTGTTGGAAGAAAGGATAAAGTTTATACCTTTATCAAATACTATTGTTTTAAAAGTATCATTGTTTGAATACAATTTTGATATTTTCATTTAATTTCCTTATTTTCTGTATCAGAACATTCACTCTAATATTATTTTCGTTTACATATTTGTTTAGTTTTCTTGACAGTATACCTATTTAGAAACTTAGTCAATTAAGTATCGTGCCTACGGTATTTAAAAGTACATTTTTTAGCACTTCGATCTAATTTTTAATAAAATCATGAAAACTATACATATAGTACTATTACTTACCAAAAGTAGCGTAAGCAATACTTAAGATAAACAGGATTATACTGACATCAGAAAAACTGAAATGAATAGTTAGTCTTTTAGGTATTTGTTTATGCATTATACTTCTAAGTAAATTTTTATTTTGAGTATTTTAACAATATTCTAATGATTAAATAAAAAATTAATTCATTAAACAAAGGATTAGAATGAAAGCCATAGGATTTAAAACATCGCATGATATTGAGCATGAAGAAAGTATAATAGAAGAGAACATACAAAAACCAAGCGCAGAAGAGTATGACCTTATTATTGAAGTAAAAGCTGCATCAATAAACCCTATTGATTTAAAAGTACGTTCAAAATCATCTCTAAATAAAACGCTAGAACAGATCAAAGTCTTAGGGTATGATGGTCTTGGAATTATTGAAACTATGGGAGATAAGGTTGAAGGTTTTCAAATAGGAGACAGAGTTTTTTATGCAGGAGATGTCACAAAAAATGGTTCAAATGCACAATATCAAAAAATTGACTCGCGTATTGTTGCAAAAGCACCAAAATCCTTAAGTGATGCCCAAGCTGTTGTTTTACCTCTTACTTCTTTAACCGCATGGGAGGCTATGTTTCATAGAATGAATATACAAAAAGATGAAAATAAAACTATTTTGATAATAGGAGGAGCTGGTGGGGTTGCTTCAATTGCTATTCAGCTTATCAAAACACTCACCAAGTTAACTGTAATAACAACAGCCTCAAGAGAAGAATCAAAATCTTGGTGCAAAACGATGGGTGCGGATTATATTGTAAATCATAAAGATTTAGTTAATGAAGTAAAAAATGCAGGTTTCCAAAGCGTAGATTATATTTTTAATGCTGCAGATACAAGTAGCCATTGGGACGCTATGGCTGAGTTAATTGTAGCTCAAGGTAAGATTTGTTTATTAGTAGATGCAAAAGAACCCTTAGATATTAACAAATTTAAATTAAAGTCAGTAAGTATTAACTGGGAATCTATGTTTACACGAACAATGTACAAAACAGAAGATTTGATCAAACAACAAGAAATTTTAATACAAATTTCAAAACTAGCAGATGAGGGAAAAATAAAAACGACTTTAAACAAAACCTTAGAAGGTTTTTCAATAAAGACAATAAAAGAAGCTCATATACAAACCCAAAAGGGTACAAACATAGGTAAAATAGCGCTTACTTTTTAATCTCTTTTATAGCCTTACTAACATCACCCAAGCAACAGATTCCGCTTGGGTTTAGAATTTCACATTGACATCCTATCGTATCCATTTTATATTTTATATCAGCAAGTGCGATAGAACTGCCATTTTTTTCAATCTCTTTTGTAATTTTTTCTTTACTCCATTCAAAGCAATAACATAAAATTGAAGGTTTTGCACCTTTTTTAGCTCCTAAAATAACACTTATATCTTTTTGCGTAAGTATTGTATTCTCACTAAAATAAACAACTTCACAAGAGGGTGTTTTGCAATAATAAAATCCATCAAAACAAGATAATTTTGATTTTGCTTTAGGGGTGAGTAAATGCTCTACAGTTTTACCTAAAACAACTTTTGTTTTTTTCTTACATTTAGGACACTCTACTTTACCCTTTGGAGCAGAAGTGGAATTGCTGTCTTCATTATTTTGCTTATCTATTGAGCAAGTTACAAAATTATATTTTTTTGGTTTAATACTACTAAACAAAACGAACTCCTTATATGAAACTACATTAATTAAAGCCTTGTAACTAAATGATTTAAGCTAGCTGTCATCATTTATTCTTAACAATTAAATAAATTTTTCCATAACAAAATTTTTTAGTTTTTGCCCTCTAATTTCAAACTCTTGCTCTTTTTCAAGATGGAAACCAAAATGTTCATAAAAAGGTCGAGCGGTAATACTTACTTCAGAATACAAACGTTTTATACCACGCTCTTTTGCAAGAACTAAAACATGTGTCATTAATTTACGCCCAATACCTTTTCCTTGATACTCATGGTGACAAAAAAAATGATCAATCAGTCCATCGTTTTGAAGGTCTGTATAACCAACTATTGTTTCATTGATTTGAGCAACAAAGGGGGATAAACCCTTAAAACGTTTTTGCCAAAATTCTTTATCAAAGGAAGAAGGAGCCCAAGCTTCAACTTGCTCTTTGGAGTAATCCCTCGTATTAATATTATGAATAGTATTAAAATGAATACTTCTCAATGCTTGGGCATCACTGGTTATATAATTTCGAATCGTAATCAAGTTTTGTCCTTTTTAATTGTTAATTATTTATTGTTATTTGGGGACTGACATCTTTTCTATTAAGTATACTGTCTCAAAAATGCTAAAAGTTTACTTGTAAATTGTACTAAAGTAACTTATACTAGCAATACAGAAGAAAAACAACCATGACAAGTGCTTACCTCGAGTAAATAAAAATGAGACAATACCACTAATAGTAAAAACAACAGTTATTACAATAAGAATTTCAAAACGATTATTCAAACTTGGATTAGACAAAAAATATAATATTGCAGAGAATCCCCACCACGATACAGTAGTCAAGTGCCAAGCAAATCGTAATACTCGTTTAGTGAAATGATCACTCCCAAATAGTTTAGGAAGATTGTCATTTTTAAAAAGGCGTATTAAAATGTATTTCTCACCAAGATAAGAATGCACAAAACCAATAAAAATAAGTAAAAATGAAGCGATTACTAACAAATAATCCTCCAAACGTAAAAGCTTAGAAAATTTATTTCAAGGTGGCGATTGGCCACTTTTCTAGCTATTTTCAATAGATTTAACTGCTGTTGCAACTACTTTTATTTTTCCACCAAAAGGCAAAGCAGCTGCTTCATAAATTGTCCTAGCAGGTCTTTTTCCTTCAGGGAATAAATCCATATATAAAGCATTCACCTCTGGCAGTTCACTTAGATCTGAAAATGCAATATCAACATATACAATTTCAGATTTATCAAAGCCAGAAGCTTTTGCTGCTGCAAAAACATTAGCAAAAGCGAGTACTGCTTCTTCTTTTATAGTGCCAGCAACATATTGACCTTCAACATTAATGGATAATTGTCCGCTTATAAAACACATGTTATTTACAACAACAGCATGGCTAATTGGATTTGACCATTGAGGTAAATCAGCTCCACTTGTAATGAATTTTCTATCTTTCAAAATATCTTCCTTTTATAATGATTAATACTATTTTGGATCAAACCTTTTTTTAAGCTAAAGGCTGAATTCTTTTAATGCTAAAAGTGCCTTTTGTGCCTTAGATGATTGTACAAAAATATGGTCATGATAATAAGCTGCAATTACATTAGCACTTATACCTTTTTGCGTTAATTTACTAGCTACTGCGGCTGTTAATCCAACCGCTTCAAGACTTGAATGAACACTTAATGTAATTTGTTTAAAAGAACCTTCAAAGCTCAAACCAGCCCTGAGAGCTTCTTTTTTTTCTAATACTAAAGTAAGTCCCTCAGACTCACGAAATGTAGCTATTGGATTAAAAGAAACATAATCAAGTAAAGAACCTTCTACTGTACAAAATACAAATTCTGCCTCCAGTAATTTAGGCTCCATTGATTTTAATAACTCATCTAATGCTTTTATTCCTGACATATATATAATCTCCATTTTTTTAAGTATTTATTGAATACTTTATCACAATTATTTCAATATATTAATACGTGAGGAATGTAAAGTCTTTTTATAAAAGAAGAAGTATTTATTAGTAGCACTTAGTAAAAAAGAAACGCAAAATATTTTCTGTACTATTTTTAAATTGCCCCTGAGCTCGGTAATTCTTATTAAATGGATTTACTATCTCTTGGGTGCATTTCAAAGATAAAATATTATGTATTAATTAGATACTAGTTTTAATCCTATAATAGAAGCTATTAAAGTAAAAAGAAAAAAGAGTCTTAATACACTAGCTGATTCATTATAAAAGAAAATTCCAATTAGTATTGTTCCAAAAGCTCCAATACCTGTCCAAATCGCATATGCTGTACCTATAGGAAGTGTTTGAACTGCTTTTGTAAGACAATAAAAACTACTTACTGCAAAAACGGTAAATATTAGTGTTGGTACTAATTTTGTAAAACCATCTGTTAGTTTAATCATAGAAGCAAAACCTACTTCTAATACACCTGCTAATATTAAATATACCCATGCTGACATTATTTATCCTTTTTCATTAATTCAAATAAAGTATCCAAGAATTCAATAAATTCTTTTTTTATTTCTTTTTTCTCTGTCCATAATAAAACTAAAAAACCTTTTTCAAGTGCTAATAATCCATTTACTAATTTAATCGAATTATCTTTTAATTCATTTTTATTAATGCCTTCTTGTATCATTGAACTTAGAATATTTTTTAATAAAAAACTGCACTCTTTATTAAAAACAGCCATTTTCTCATTTTTACTAGTAAAACTAACACTTAAGTATTCTTTGTAAACATTTCTTTCTTGTACACTTTTTTCAGTCTCACTTAATACAAAATCAAAAAAATAAAGTACTTTTTCTTTTGTAGACGTATTTTTATTAAACTTTTTTACAAGTGTTTTTTGAAAATCTCTTAAGTCATTCATGATTATTTCAAAAACAATATCTTCTTTTGTTTCAAAATAATCATAAATACTACCTCTTGATATTCCGGCTTTTTTTACAATATCTGTAATTGATAAGTTTTTAATACCTTTTTCTAAAAGCAATTCTCTAACACTAAGCGCGATATCTCGTCTTTTTTTATCTTTATCAACGATAATTGGCATGTTGGTCCTTTATTATGAATGAACGTCGTTCATTAAAAGGATTATAATTGTTTATGCCTTAGGTTTTGCTTATGAATATAATATTATTATTTGGGATTACATCCCTTTTCTACCGAAATGTTTTTCTCTCGTAAGTTCTAGTGACAATATACCTATTTAACCACTTAGATAATTAAGTATGCTGTCATAGGAATTCTAATTAGTTTTACGTTTAAGAGCTCATACAAAGTGACCTTTGCGCTTTTTTTCTTTTTCTTAATTGTCAGAAAAAGAAACAAAAAGAAGCAACTGACGAGTTGATAAAGCCCTTCGGGTTCCTAAATATTTTTATTGTTTAACTAAGCTGCGGAACTCGTTAAAATGTGCTAAAGAGCACATTTCTTTACACTCACACAGTCCTCACTTTTTTCCGTTAAAAAATAAAAAGATTTAGCTTTATCAAAGTCAGAAGAAGAGCCGTTGAGAATGTTGTCTTACTTCATAAACACTTTTATTTAAGTTTTAACTAAGGAATTTACTATTTGGGGGGAAGGCCCCTTTTCTTAAAAGTGGAAATTCTTTCTCAGGGATGTCACTTTTAACTTTTTAAAAATTCCATTGTCCAATTTGTTTCCCAAGTTTCACCATTGTCTTTTGAAAAAGCTTGTTCCCATATTGGCTTGCTTGGATTTAAGGAAATCCACTTAAATCTAACTTTTATATTCACTCCATTGAGTACATCATCAGCGAAAAACACTCCTATACCGTCAGTAAAACTACCTACTACTGGCACATCTAATGCGTCAGGGAATCTCCCATCTAACCACCAGATAGACCATGTATTAGATACTGCATTATAAGAACGAAGAGCAACTGCTCTAAATGATGATTCGGGAAAGTGAAGATGATTGTCTTCCAAATTACCAAATCCACCCATAGTTTTTCTTGTAGATGAACTTCCTTCAAATTCAACCCATTCATCACTGCCATTTAGTGAATCTTTCAAACGACGATGTTTTACGCTCCAATCACCAATTATAAAATCAAAGTCCTTTGGTGCGTTATCTTCTATATTTTTTAACATAAATTTCCTTCGTATTAATTGCAAAAATTATATCACAAAATAAAAGTGGATTTCTTACCTTGGGGTGTAATTTTTTCACGTTTGGGAAGTCCTCGCCTATTTACGTTAAAAAATGAGAAGATTTAGCTTTATTAAAGTCAGGAGAAGAGCCGTGGTGAAGGTTGTATTATTTCATAAACACTTTTATTTAAGTTTTGACTAAGAGATTTACTATTTGGGCTTAAAACCTTTTCTCATGGCGCTAATATGCACTCCAATTCTTGAATATCTATTAGGTCAACTTCACGTCCAAGAATACGTTTGTAAGCGATTAATTCAGCTATAGAAATTACTGGTACTTCTACACCACAATAGCTTTTTATGACAGACTTCGAAAAATCAGTTTGTAGTTCATACCATAAGCCATTTTCAGATGATTTAATTTTTGTGCCAGGAAACAACCCAATTTCTATCTTTTGAGATTTATAAATTACTTGTAAGTATTCTAAGTCCCACGAACCTTCAATGCAATGATTTAAAGGTCTCGATATATAAGGAGAAAGCTGTGGTAAAATTTTTTTAACATCTGATTTTTGAATGTATAAATCAATATCTGCTACTTCACGACTTCCCCCATGAATTGTTGCTGCAAGGCCACCAACAATTTGAAATTCTACTTGCTTCAAATCACATGTGTCTTTCAACCATTCTAAGGCTATTTTTACTCTTTCATTCATTCTAAATCCTTAGATGATTAGTCCTTGAAAGGTTCTACTGACAGTATACCTATTTAACCACTTAGTCAATGAAGTATATTTTTAGAGGGTAAGACTACCTTATATCATTTTAGCGTTCTGCTGCAATTAATTCATCCGCTACAATATATGAACCCATTCCAAATAATATTGAAGAAGATACCCGTTCTTGTATAATTTGAGCTTTTTTATTTTTTGTTAACCATGATGAAACTTTACTGGAAAATAAAGCAACAGAAATATCACAAGGTATTGCAACTATGATAACTATTAAGCCTAGAATAAAAAGTTGTAAGGGAATTGAACCAGCTTCAGGTGTAACAAATTGAGGTAATAAAGCAATGAAAAAAAGTGCTGTTTTAGGGTTTGTAATTTCTACAAGAATGCTTTCTTTAAAAATAGTTAATAAAGATTTTATTTTAGGTTTTTTAACATCTTCTTTATTAGTATTTATTAAATTACTATCCTTCCAATAAGAATATCCTAAATATATTAAATAAGCAGCTCCCATAAGTTTTACTATTGTATAAAGAGTTGGTGAGTACTCAAATATTGCCGATAATCCAAGTACCGTTGCAAAGACATGAAACATACCACCAACAGCTAATCCAATAGCAGCAACAATTCCACCTTTTGCACCTTGCGCAATTGCTCTAGCAATTATATATAACATGGATGGTCCTGGAGAAATACTCATTAATAGAGCAGCCGCTGTAAATGTTAGTAAAATTTCAATTGGAATCATATTAACCTCGTCATTTTTTTATATTATTATATCCAAATATACCACTGGATTAATGCAGACAGTTGCCACCTTTAAATAATAAACTTTAAGAATTATGGGTGCCAATAAAAGGTGTTTGTTCCCATTTATTTAGTTTTATTTTTAAGAGCTCATACAAAGTGACCTTTGCGCTTTTTTTCTTTTTCTTAATTGTCAGAAAAAGAAACAAAAAGAAGCAACTGACGAGTTGATAAAGCCCTGAGGGTACCTAAGTTTTTATTGTTTAACTAGGCTGTGGAACCTACTAAAATGTGTTAAAGAGCACATTTCTTCACGCTCGGGCAGTCCTCGCCTTTTTCCGTTAAAAAATAAAAAGATTTAGCTTTATCAAAGTCAGAGGAAGAGCCGTTGATAATGTTGTACTACTTCATAAACACTTTTATTTAAGTTTTAACTAAGAAATTTACTATTTGGGGGATACCCTCCCAATTCTAAAAGTGGATTTCTTACCTCTAGGGTGTAATTTCTAATTTTTAGTTTGTTAAACGTACTCATTAACTCTTGGTTTAAAATATCATAGTTCTTCTTAGCTTTTTTTAGATTATCAATTATAATATCATATGGTTCAACAAAATGATAGTTTCTTCCCAACTTATCGTATATAGGATTATTTTCACCCGTATAGTCATCTTTGAGTTTTTGAATAAAGTCAATTAATGTATCTGTAATAAAGTTTTTATACTTTTCGCTAGAGTTTTTATCAATATTAATATCACCAGTAAAAGTAAAGTTACTGTTTGTACTGGGATATTTAGATGGATTACGTTCTAGTTCTTTGACAAATTCATTGAGTTTATTTTGGAAAGAACTACCATCGGGACCAAAGAGATGTTCATACAAAACACCTTCAAATGTACTACTATATCGTAAACCAATACTATCTAAAACTGCTTGGGATAAGATGTCATTTTTTATATTTCTAAAAATATAAGTAGCCTTATCTGTTTGATATAATTCAGTAAAAAGAGTTTGATTTCCTTCCTCTATTAATCCTAAATTTACTGCAAGGGAGATTTTTCTATACAATCCATTTAAATCACTACTTTTCCACTTTTCCTCATTTATATAGTATTCAAATTTTTCTGCATTTTCAAAAGATGATTCTATGCCGTTAAGTTCTTTATAATAAACGCTAGCAGCATGGTCACTTTCTCTATTCAATGTTGCTTTTTCATAAAGATAATTCAGATAAATAGCATAATGTCTGTCGAATTCATCAGCATCAATTTCAATGTATTCACCATCTATTCTAACTATTCCAAAAGCATCTCTTTGTCCAAAACCTCCCATTCCTATACCTATATCTATTAGTATACTATTATCATGACTTACTCGGTAATTAAACTCAGTATATTCAGTTCTAATGAAATGTTGTATTTTTTTATATCTTTCTTCTAAATACTCTTTTGTGATTGGTTTATCAGATACTATTTCCGTATAATTATCCATTATCGCTATATGTTGGAATTCTCTCCGCTTAAGTCCATAATCACCCATAACAAGTGTATATTTTTTTGTATCTGGATTATAAGTTACGCCGTCTACAAGATCTTTATTGAGCATTTTTTTATTCTCATTATGTTGCAATATTTTCTTTTCATTTTCTTCTGTTATATTCAATAAACTTTCAGAAAAGTCCATTGCGTTTTTATTCTGGGAGGAATCTATTTTTTTATTTGATGTATTATCTGTTGAGTTTGATTGAACATATTCATTATGTGATGTTATTGAGTTTAAAATCTTCATTTTAGATCCTTTTTAAATATGCTTTATCAAGATAAGTACTTATTAGTTATACATTTTATATTAATATTACTTAATAATAACTATTATTATGCATTTTTAATGAACTATTTATATTTAAGTATTGTAAAAAGTAAGGTGTTTAGTAGGTATAATATTCATAATGTACTACTAATGATTGTTTTCTGTTTAATCTAACAAAAAAGGATACATTAAGGGATAAAAACTACTTGATAGAATAATAAAGTAAAGGGGACAGGCAACTTTAACTTATACTGTCCTCTGAATCCCGTGGTCTTTTTGGCATAATAAACCCTTTAATAAATTACATCATAAATTAAAAGTGGATTTCTTACCCCTAGGGTGTAATTTTTAATTTCAAACTTTTTATATATTCCGGTGTAGTAATATAACCATCTTTTTTTGGGTCTAACAAAGCAGTCATCATTTTTTTGTATTCTAAACTTTCTCTTAAATTACTATGTCCTGCACCTTTTAACTCAATATTTTTTACATCTATACCCGTAAGCTTTAATTTATTCATGCACTGATTGTTTGATTTTTCATACAAAGATTTTTTAATATGTCTATCTTTTGTCCCTCTTCCAGCAATCACTTTTATTCCTGGTCGAATTTTATTTACATGATTAATTGGATCATAAAATTCACTTGAATATTCACCATATCCAAATTCTTTATAGACTATTTGTCTACTACAAGCACTGTTAAATCTATATATACTATCTACTGGAATTTTTAGTCCATAGTTTTTCCATATATTATTTGACAGAGCAGCCACCATTAATGCTCTATCACCCCCTCCTGAGTGTCCTACAAAATCTATATAAATTGGATTTGTTTGCTGTATGGTTTGCGCCACTGCATATGCCAAAGCTTCAAGTGGAGGTTTTCTTAAGTCACTTTGATTATATTCTTGAGGATGTTCATAATTAGCAAATATTGTATTTGCTTTTTTATATTGAGATGATCTTTTATTTTTTAATTCAGTTATTAATTCATTAAAATATTTTACACCTCCACCCCAACCATCTCCATGAAAAAATACTACTAATCTTGGATTTTTTAATTCTTCCTGTGTTTTCCAAATGACTCCTTTTACACAAAAAGGCTCACCTTCTTTAGATTTTATAGGTGTGGATATATCTACATTTCTTCGTAACTCTGATGTATTCGATGCTAAATTATTTTTACATTCTGCACCTAGTAAACTTGTACTTAATAAACAAGCACTTACTATTACTTTTGGACTTCTCATAAACGATAATATGCCATTCACTACCATGTCCTCTTTTCATGTATATATTATATAGATTATAAATTCGGGAGACAGTATTCTTATTTAACCACTTAGTCAATTAACTATACTGTCCTCGGAATTCTAAGAATTCTTAAAAAGTGGAAATTCAACCCCATGAGTGAATTCCATTTATTATTTCTACTCAATTTTACTTTTAAGAGCTCATACAAAGTAACCTTTGCGCTTTTTTCTTTTTCTTAATTGTCAGAAAAAGAAACAAAAAGAAGCAACTGACACATTGATAAAGCCCTTCGGGTACCTAAATATTTTTATTTGTTAACTAGGCTGTGGAACCTACTAAAATGTGCTAAAGAGCACATTTCTTCACGCTCGAGCAGTCCTCGCCTTTCTCCGTTAAAAAATAAAAAGATTTAGCTTTCTCAAAGTCAGGAGAAGAGCCGTGGGGAAGATTATGTTACTTCATAAACACTTTTATTTAAGTTTTGACTAATAAAAGTTACTATTTGGTGCCTGACACCTTTTCTATAAGTATAAATATAAGTGGTGCTACCAATCCTGGTAAATAAACACTGGTTAACAACAAAATTACTCCTTTTAATTTATTTTCATATAACGTTTGACTTCAGCGACGCTCTGCGTTCGCTGCTAGACTTTGTTATATTTTTATTTATTCTTTTAATAATTTGGTATTGTGTCCCCGTTATTTTTATTGCCATAATCTTTTCTTAGACCTATAATGTAGTTGTATGATAGTTTTTTGTATAAATTTCTTTTGCTTTAGTTAAATAATCTTTTTGATATCTTTCAAACTCATTTTGTATATTTTGTATATTTATATTTAGAAGAGGCATGATTCTTTCCCTAACCTTTGAATTTGCCCAATGTAAATTAGTCATACTAACAAGAAGAGCTATGCCTTCTATCCCACGTATAAGATTAATGATTCCTTCACAATTATTTTGAATAATTGAATAATCATCAATTGAAAATATTTGACCTTTAACTATTAAGGAATTTAGCTCTGCTATATTTTTCT
Organism: Campylobacteraceae bacterium; assembly: GCA_013215945.1. NCBI lineage: Bacteria > Pseudomonadati > Campylobacterota > Epsilonproteobacteria > Campylobacterales > Campylobacteraceae > Campylobacteraceae bacterium. Next base: position 216,766 of record JABSOM010000002.1, on the reverse strand, counting down.
TAGAATCTTTTAAATCGTCAAAAAGATTTTTTCCATAATCTTCACCCTTCTCTTCTAAGAACTTTGTAATAGCCTCATAATCTGAATTGCCAACTTCTTCTGATCTAGTAAGATATGAAGATATCTCAATATTCATAACTTCCATTCTACTTATAGGTTTAGATATTGATTGTAAAAGTTCATGAACTTTATTTGTTAAATCATCAATAAAATATGTGACATGATTAGCATTCTGCTGTTTCTGCCAACTATTTAAGGCTACCCATGCAATTATAAAAGCTCCAAGGGCAGCACAACTTTGTATTATTCCAGACCAATTCCAATTAGCTATATCAATCATCATGCAATCTAATTATTAGTATTTTATAGGTCATTATTTTCATTTAATTCTTCCTTTTCTCGTAGTTCTTTAATTATTTTACTTTTTTCTAAACTTTCTATAGAAGGTGATAGATTATATTCAATAAAGTCATTTACTATTTGTGATTTAACTGTTCCTTTACATGTTTTAACTTTAGTATTTAATTTTTTCAATAATTTTTGTAATAATTTTTTTTCAGAAATCAAACTCTCTTTATAAAAGTTTTTTAAATATCTTTATTCCAATATATTAACCTTGAAACTCTCTAATATTATTATATCTGTTAGATACGAGTATACCTATTTAACCATTTAGTCAATTAAGTATACTGTCCCCGGAATTCAATTCCTTTATCTTCTTTATTTATTCTTTTAATAATTTGGTATTGTGTCCCCTTTATTTACGTCCCCTTTACTTAAAAGCAAAACTTCAGTTTTAATGTGTTTAATTTGGATTGTATGCCATTCCTGTGCCATAATATATATTTCCACGACCTGTTGTAAATTTTATCCAAAAACGCTGAGCTTTTTTAGTATCTTTTACAGAAAAATGGAATAAACCACCTTCAAATTCTTCATATTGTACTGTATTTCCATAATAATCAATTCCTTGTTTTCCCAATACTTTCATTACTAATATATCAGTAAGTGTCGCATTTTTGTCCAAAGAAGATAATATTTTGTATGCTAATGGTGGTACAGTGATACCGACAAAAATATATGCAAGTCTACTTTCTCCAGGATCAAGTATAAGGGGGAATTCGATAACTTGTAATTTTTTATTTATAATTCCACCATCTATTCCTGAATAGTAGAGAGATTCTGGAGAACCTCCTCTAGTGACAGAATAATCAGTTATCGATAATTTTTGATTTCCTGTATTTGAAATAATAATCTTCCAAGAAATTTGGACTACATGTCCTAAATGACCCAAATTATAGTTCGTTAATCGTATAGAACCATCAACATTTGGATTAACTTTAATAGTAAGTTTTTCTTTTTGAAGAATTTCAAATTGTTCTTTTTGAAATTCTTGTGCTAATACTTGCTGGTAATATGAAACTACTATTGCAACGATAGCAAAAGTAAGTGATATTAAAGCAGTAGTTCGTGCAAAATAATCTGGCTTTCCAGTCATATGTTTCATCCTTGTTCTTAACGTCGGTATTTAGGGTCAAAGTAAGTAAGAGTCAACTCCATTAAATTGTAAGTATCACTTGCGAACAATAAAATCTAAAAGTTTTCTCAACTACTACCTCATTTGCCTCCAATTTCTTGTTATGTCTATTACTTTACAATTATTAGTGCAAGTACAGCAATTATGCTAGTCCATAGCCATTTCCAGTTATTTAAGTAAAATTTCCAAAAAATATGTACAGTTTTTGATGTCCAATGAAGATTATAACGAATACCTGGAAGTACACCTTCAATATAATATTCTTCACCTCTCCACCAGTTTTTAATTTTTTCTAACATCATTTTCCTTAATCATAATTTATATCATAGGCATATAACGACTGACTTGAGAAACAAGGCGATTTAACATCTTAAACTATTTGAATTTTTAAATATCTTACTGTGACACTTGAAAATTCGAATTATTACCGTGTTAGCCTTGTTCTCTCCTAGTATTTGTTATGTGTAATATTAGTAGTACTTTACGTCTATGAGTTTAAATTCGCCATGAAATTGATCTGTGTGAAAATTTGTATCCCCTTTGTGCCGTAAAGAACCAGCCATTGTGTAACCAGATGCTAAAGACTCTTGTTCAAGTTTCTCGAATGTCCCATTTGAAATATAGGAATGTTCTGTCAGCTCAAAAAATTTGTTTATTTTCACAGCATCATATTGGAGGTTGTAATCCCCGATATACATTTCCTCTCGACATTCTTCTGTGCATTCATCTATAATTTCATCATGTTTATCTATGTGAAACTGTATATAGTTAGTATCACCATCACTTGCATCAATAATATGGCATAAAGTACCTCCATCTATAATTGGTATATTCACTTCCGGAAAGAACATGCCAATGCTTTGTGATGTTATGATTAATTTATCTTTAATGACACAAAAACCATGAGGAAAAAGGCTTTTTAGATTCAACTCTTTGAAGTTAATCCTTATTAAATCTACTAAATATCTCTCACCCTGTTCAGTACTTAAAAACTCATCTATTATATCTACCTGTGAAATAGCTTTTGTAATATAACCATTTTTGGAAGATGCCTTGAGATAATCTTTAGCCCATACGGCTGGTAAGTTATTTTTCACCTCTCCTATAAATAAATGGAACCCTAGCGAAGGTTCATAAGATATTGCCAATATATCGATATCGGGTAATTTTAAGTCGAATTTGTTTAATTTAACATCACAGAGCACTCGGTAATTTTCATGTTGTTCAAAAGACTGTTTTAGTTTTAAAACCAATCCCTTACCGATGATGTGTGCAATATTAGATGAGAAATTATCTGGTTCACTTTGAGCATGTAATCGTAAAAAGTTACTAATAATATCAATTAATGTGAAAGAAAATGATGATAAGTAATATTTAGACTCTTTTTTTAAGAATATTAGCGTTGAACGAGATGATAATGATATATCTGAAATTATTTTATTTATCTTTTTAATCGATATCTCAGGGGTCTTCTGTTGAATTGCATTGGCTATCTCTTCTTCTGTGTAAGTAATAACACTTGATATACTATTAGCCATTGAGTAATGTCTTTCAAATAGGGCATAAAATATTATAACTTTGTAAACACTAATAAATTCAGAGTACAAATACCCTCTAATTTCTATTGAACTATCTTCAGGAATATACGAGAAGTAATAGCTCATTTTCCATTCAATTTCTGATTCGATGGATTCTGTAGCATCGATGACATTTTGGTCTGAAAAATCAAAGGCTATAGTATCCTTTAATAAATCAGTAGCATTAGAAAAAGTATTTTTTTTGTTTTTTGACGAAATTGAATTGAGTCTAAATGTCTGCCTTTCTGAAACAAGTTGCCGAAATATTGATTTATCATTTAATTCGATACAAATATTATTATCAGTTTTTTTCCATTTTATTGAATCATGATTTGCATAGGAATAATAAACTTTATCTCTAACTGACCAATAGTGTGCTCCAAGGAATAAGTCTGGTAAAAGATTTTCAATATCTGTTTTTTCAGAATTAGTATTTAATCCAATATTTTTTAATAGCCTTTCAGAAATAATTTCATTTCCGCAACGTAATTCTTCACCTAAAGAAAAATTACCTGACCTATAAGCTGATTCAACGGCTTCAGATAAATATAATAACGGGTCACTAGTTTTAATTAATCTATCAGTTATTTTGTTAAGTTCAGACTCAAAAGCATTTTCAATTAACTTCCTTACTTCATTCTTTTCTGGCATTATTTATTCCTTTGTAAATACTTAGGTTAAATGTTGATTTTAGATTCTGACAACTTTACATATAACGTTTGACTTCAGCGACGCTCTGCATTCGCTGCAAGATCTTGTTATATGAATATTTATTATATACTCACCGGTTTTAAAAACTCGGGAAAATCGATAAGTTCTTCTTGTTCTGACTCTGGAACTTCATCCTTCATAGGCTTAAAGGTTTTCTTAACAATTCTATCGTTATCAGACCTTTTGTAGCTATGGAACATCTTTGTTATATCTGATTCAAAATCACCTTCTATATCCAATACTTTTACATCTGATTTATTAGAATAATCAAACTCGGAAATATTTATCGACCTTATTCTTCTATTTCCCTTAGTCTTGAAATGTATTTTTGACTCACTCAAGTCAAAAACTATTTGCCAAAATGTTTGGCTTGGTGGAATCCTTTTTCCAATCCATTTAAATAATGCCTTAAATCCTACTTGGAGACTAACAGCATCCAATATATTGAATGAATTACTTATTGCATCTTTGCTGTCTTTCGAATCATTGAATTCTTTAGTCATATGAAATGCTTTTGAGGCTCTATCAAGTATTGGTTCATCTATAGAAATATCCTTAGAGTCTATCCCTTGGTGTTTTTGAGCGTGTTTTATTGAATCTTCTATACCAGCATTACTACAAGCATAATTTTCAAAAGAATGATAAGCGTATAATTTACCATTTTTGAACTCAATAATAGCATTATTGCCTTTTCTATCGCATATATTGTAATGCATAGGATACATTTCAACTTTAACACTCAGCTCAGAAAGGTTATCAATAACTTCATTAACAGTTGTATAACAATCTAATTGATACTGAATCCATTGAAGCTCAGTGATGCTATTATCAGCTTTGCTTTTATTATAATCTTCGGTGTCATGCCACATCGATGCAATTGCCAGTCCGGCTTCATTCATGCCACAAGTAGGAATTTCTCGAGCAAACTGATTGAAAGTGATACTTCCATACTTAGAAATCCATCGTGGTGTTTTTAGAGAGTCATCATAAAGATTTTGTTTGGTTAGCGAATCGCACAATGCTACTTTTTTAATGCCTCGTTTATTGACTATAACTAAACCATGCCCATAGTAAAAATCGTAACCCTGAGCCAATGTTATTTTTTCTGAGTTCTGAAGTTTAAATGTAGTGCACATTATTAATGACTCCTTTCATATAACGTTTTACTTCAGCGACGCTCTGCGTTTGCTGCAAGGTTTTGTTGTATTCTAATATTATTACTTATTGTATACGATTTTCTGAACCTTTTTTAGAAGGACTTATTTTTGGTGTACAATCAATAATTAGTGTTTTTATTTTTAACCTTGGAGGAATCTCTTTAACTAAACTATCTTCTAGTTCCTTTACTGATTCATACTTTATTGGTTTCAAAAACTTATCACACTTGTACCATAAAACTAAAAATATTCCTTCTTTTTTACCTACATCTTTTATATATAATGGTAATTGTGTATTTATTCCATGATTAAGTAAACCATGATGCGCATTTTTAAGTTCAACACATACATTCATTGAAATATCATCTTTTGTATAGTGAAAATGAAAATCTAAGCTTCCATCTGCAGCAATTGTTTCTCTAGATACACGGATACCTTTGATTTCTGCAATATCTTTTATTTGATTAAATAAAACTGCTTGTGCATTAGGTTCTGACACTGGAACTTCATTCCCCTCTTTATTCGTCCATAAAGATTTGTATAACCCAGATAATTCAATAGATTTTTTTATTGTTAATTCTAGTAGTTTATAACAAAAATCCAAAAAAATTCTATTATTTATAATTTCAACATTATAAAGTAAATCTCTTATAGGTAAAAAATCATCTTTCATATATAGCTCATTAATTTTGGTCAAAAATCTTTTTTTAATATGAAAATATGAATTAATGTTTGTTATAGTATTAAGTTTGTGATGAATTAACTTATTCTCTGGAGTTATATACGAAACAAGATAATTAGATATTAAATTAGAATTTATATCTTTTTCTTCTAATTCAAAAGGAATGAGTTTTTTTTCAAATAGATTGAAGATTATATCAATAATATAATCTTTATGAGGATAATATTTACCACCATGTTTTGCATCTTCTTTTTTAAAATCTTTATAAACAACTTCATTGTTAATTATATCAAAATCAGGATGATAGATATTTGGTACTACTATGTTAACAACAGTTGTCATCCCTACATTACCAATTGAATCAGATAAAAAAGTTAATGGCATACCGTTTATATTTAAATTAGTGCTATCCAGAAAAGAATAAATAGGGTCATCGAATAGATTATCTATTCGTATAAATTCTACATTTATATTATTTTCAATTTCGTGTGAAATATATTTATCATCACTTTGTTTTAATACAACAAAAGAAATCAAAGTTTTTATTTGTTGTATATCTTGACTTTTAAAATCTGGTTCCGCTATCTCAATACTTGTATTTCCTAATGTAAAATTTTCAGGATTGAAGTTTAATGATTCTTCTAAAAAAGACAATTGTTCTTCATTAATAAATTCTTTATATTCTTCTAATATATATTCAATTTCAACTTTTGTTTCAAATTGAAAAAGATTATTATTTAATATTAACTCATTTAATAAAGAATTAACAATTAGATTTAAATTAGCATTTTCAATATCTTTAATTGTCTCAAGACTTTTCATTTCATCTTCTAAAGTTTTAAATATATCCGTTATGTGATTATTAGAAATATGAACTTTTATTGAAAACCTTGTGTAAAATATGTATGCTTGATTTAATGAAATTATAAAATCATCTAAATTTAATTCACTTACACATACTAATGGATTCTTTAAAACTTTAATTATTAAATCTTTTCTAATCTGAAGACTTTTTTGAGCTAACTTTTCAGGTATTAATCTAATTAATTTATCCCATTCATTTGGAAAAGATAAATTTTCGCTATTTATTAAAAATATTTTTTGTTGAATTGAAATGCTGCCATTTACTAAAATAGAATTTAATAATATAACTAACTGTTCAAAGAATTCTATAGTAATACTTTTTTTTATCTCTTTTATAATATCTGTAATAAAATTTTCAGAAATATCAATAATATCTTGTATAATTTGATTACCATTGTTATCATAAGCATTAATATTTGTTGTGTAAAGTATTCCTTTTATTTTTACAGTACACCTTCCAGTTGAATATTTTTGATAATATAGAACTGTTTCAAAATAAGTTTTAATTAAATTAAGTAGTCTTTCAACATTAGTGATTGTATCCATTTTCTTTTTTACTTGAAAAAAACTATTTATTTCATTTAAATTCTCAATATACTTTGATGCTTTACACTCTTTAATCATTAATATAAATCCTTATTTATTAATAATACAACTATTTATTAGTCATACATAATATATGAATTAGTCTTAATAATAACTATTATCATACACTTTTAATGTATGTTTCTACTTTTATAGAAAGCTCATAAATAAGGTGATAATATAGATAACATTACAATGTGACATATAATTTTAGATTATTTATCATTTGTACTATTATTTGAATGTTAGATTAAGACCTATTTTAGTAGGTAAATCATACATTATGTACTAATAACAACTCGTTTCTGGCCTAATCTAACATAATGTTAGTTTACAAAGGAGATTTTATGGCCAAAAAACTACTTGATATTTTACGAGATACAATCAGAATGAAACATTATAGTTATAGAACTGAGCAGGTATATGTGGGATGGATTAAAAGATACATTTTATATCATAATAAAAAACATCCTAAAGACATGGGAAAAATCGAAATCGAACAATTCTTGAAGTTTCTTGCTGTTGAAAATAAAGTAAGTGCATCAACTCAAAATAAGCTTTTAATTCAATCCTCTTTTTATATAAAGAAATTTTAGCTATTGACTTGAAAGATCAAAACATTCAAGCTCTTAGAGCAAAAGAGAGAAAACATATTCCAGTAGTATTAAGTATTGAAGTAAAGGGGACAGGCAACTTTAATTTAATAGCTTGCAAGTAACTTTAAATTCAATAGTGATACTTCTTGCAACAAGAAATATATAATGCAAATATAAAAGTTCTATATTTAAAGTTGCCTGTCCCCTTTAATATTATTTGTGGCACTATAATTTCAATTATCCATAACTACAATTTCATTAGATAGATAACGTTTGACTTCAGCGACGCTTTGCGTTCACTGCTAGGACTTGTTATATTCTAAATAATTTTGTATCATGTCCTTATTATTTGAAATAACTATATGTTCGAAAACTTCCTTCATTTTTTTATTAATAATATCTTCAGATATATCTCTTGCATTATCAATATAATCAAGAGAACCACTACTTACTAAAGAAATATAAATTTTGTCATTTATTTTATCAAAATTTATTGCTAAATAATTTTCATTATAAGAATCTTCTTTTTTAGGTATTGTAAATTTACATTCAATAGTATCTTTGAAAATAGAATGTTGTCCTATTTCTATTTTCAATATTTCTAAATTATTAAATGTTATACATTCATCTATATTTGAATTAAATAAGTTAGCAGGAAGTTTAGGCTTTTTCCAAAAACAATTATTTTCTGAATTATCAATACCTATAATAATATGATTTACAAAGTCTAATAAATCAATAATAAATTGACGTAAAAAATCGGATAAATATCCAACCTCTTCATTTTTTTTTGAAATCTTTTTGTTAACTCTACTTTCTATTTTTCCTAAATCATTATTTAAGTCTTCAACCCATTTACTTACATCAGACCTTATACTGATTATCTCATTTCTTTGATTTTCTGATAAATTAGTTAAGTCGATATTAGAAACTTGTTTCTTTATTGACTCAAACTCTGTCTTAACAAGAATAGTTTTTCTTTGATTATCCTTTTTAATTTCTAAAAGTTGTTTTTCGTTATCCTTTCTAATAGCTAAAAGTTGTTTTATATTATCTTCCTCTGTTTCTTTCTTTTGCTTTTTATAAAAAAAATAACCAATAATAGCACTAATTAATGCCCCTCCAACTAAACCAATAAATAAATCTAACTCCATTATCTCTCCATTTTTTTATTTAATTAAATAAAATTTAAAAATAGTTTACAAACATTCTTTAAAATTACTTTTTTTGCTGATACCTTTTCTAAAAGGGATATAACTATTTATTCACGGAACACTATATCAACATTAGCATTAATTTTCATTATTAATAGACACAATTTATGTCCTTTTAATAACACAAACATTACAGTTAGTAATATTTTTACTTATTTATTCTAAAATCACTATATAGAATATGTCCTTTTAAAGGGATATATACTCTAAGTGTCTGTTAATTGTTGAATACAGTGTTAAAAGGGCATTATGTCCTTTTATAAAAGGATAAATTATGGAAAGTAAAAGGAAATTATTAGATATTGTTAGAGATAAAATCAGATTCAAGCACTATAGTATTTAACAGAAAATGTATAGAAAAATTAAAATTATCAAATCATAAATTATTAGTAAAAAGTGGAGGAAAGTATTAGCTTTTTGTTTTAATCAAGGCGGAGATTTAAATTAAAGCGGAGCGTACACGTAGTACAAGAGTTTTTACTTTATGCCATAGGGCATAAAATAAAGACGAATCATTTTATTTTTCTATCCAACGCAGAGTAAAGCACAAAGATGATGCTTTACTCCACCTTTTTTTTAGTGTAGGTCTGCGTTTAGTTTAACTTCTCTTGTAGATCTCATAGCAATAGTTTGCCCTGTACTTGAATTAACTCTGAAATGTACTCCATTAACACCTAAAAAGTCCATTCCTTTCATTACTTCTTTAATCTCTTTACCAGGATTAATTTCTGCAATTGCAGTTACTGCTTTTGCACTTAAAGTAATTTTAGTACCTGGTAAGATTGTAATACCTGCATCTAAGATACAAGAATCACCAATAGCTGTACCTGTACAAGAATTAGCTCCAAGTAGTGTATTTTCACCAATTGAAACAGGAATACCATCTGTTCCTGAAAGAACACCTAAAATAGAAGCTCCTCCTCCAACATCAGAACCAGCTCCAACAATAGCAGAAGAAGAAATTCTTCCCTCAACCATAACAGAACCAAGAGTTCCTGCATTAAAGTTAATATAAGAAGCTCCTGGCATTACAGTTGTTCCTGGTGCAACTTGTGCTCCAAATCTAACTTTTGAAGTTTCTAGGATTCTTGTATTATCTGCTAAAATTACATGAGATAATAATCTTGGAAATTTATCAACAAAAGAAATTTCTGGATATCTTCCTGTTAATTTTAATGAAATTTCATTTTCTCTTAACCAATCTAATTCAATAGGCTCATTTCCAACCCATGCACAATTGTGTAATTGACCAAAAACACCATCAAGGTTTAATGAACGTAAAGGTGCTTTTCCACTTGATAATGCATATAATTTTAAGTATGCAGTTTCTACACTTTTAACAGCAGCGTCTTCAAAAATAAATACCACTTTATAATCATCAGGTGTCATACCAGCATCTATAGGTAAAGAAGCCAATTGAGAGATAACTTGTACATTTTTGTGAGCATCTCCTTTAGCATCAGGAATAAAGGGTCTAAATGCTTCAATACAAGAAGTTAAAAAATTATCACTTAAAGAACAAACCAATTCAGATTCACTTGTATTTATTTCAATACCTGAATCTTTAAGCGCTTTTAAAAATATAGCTGCACTTCCTTGGTTTTCGTTCCAGTTAACCACAGGGTACGTTGCTTGTAAGATTTTAGAAGTATTTAGTTGGCCTCTGTCAATTCGTGTAATACCAAAACCAATTGGGTCTTTATACCAAGCCTCTGCTTTAATACTTATAACTAATTCTTTAAATTCTTTTTGTGTATAAATCATTTTTTCTCCTATAATATTCTTTTAATTTCCGCGATTATATCTAATTTTGCATAAATTTCTTATGAGATTGTATCCATATCAATGCTAACAATATTTGAGTTTATACTGTGTAAAGCATTTAAAAGCACTTTTACTTTTACAGAGCGTAAAATTATTTCAAAACGGTATTTATTTGCGATTCTCTCAATTACGCAAGGTCCAAAACCAACGACTTCTAAGTCTTGCATGTTTTTGAAAAACCTTGCATTAGCATGCATTTCATCTTGTGCTTTTAATCCATTACTTGATGCAAAAATCACTTTTGCCATTTTTAAAAAAGGAGGATAAAAATCTTCTCTTACTTCTAATTCTTCTTTCAAAAAATCTTCATAATCAATATTTTCTAAGTGATGTTGGAAAAAATGGGCATTTTTACTTTGCACAATTATATCCCCCTCGCCTTTTCTTCCACTTCGTCCAGCTATTTGTATTAACAAAGACAAAGCACGTTCACGTGCTTTATAAGAATTCATATTCAATACAGAATCAATACCAAAAATAACAGCCAGTTTAACATTGTGATAATCATGGCCTTTTGATAACATTTGAGTTCCCACTAAAATATCAATCTCTTCTTTGTTAAATTCATCCAAAACGGCTCTTAGTTTTTTATCTGTTTTTATAACATCTCGATCAAAACGTTTTATGTTCTTACTTGGAAAAATTTCTTTTAATTCTTCTTCTATTTGTGCTGTACCCACTCTTAAATTAGTAATTATTCCATTTTTACAAGAGGGGCAAGTATCAGGAATCTTTTGAGCATACCCACAATAATGGCATTTTAAGGCTTTGTCAAATTTATGTAAACTCATAGAAACAGAACAAAAAGGACACTCAACACCTTTTCCACAGCTCATACATACTTGGTATTTATAATTAGCACGCGTAGGCAAAAAAACAATGACTTGATTTTTCTGCTCCAAAGTATCATGTATTTTATTAATAATATTAGTAGATAAACCTTCTTCTTCATCAAAATAATAGTTTTTACGGCTTTCATAGAATGTTTGGGTAAGTCTTACAAAAGGCAATTTATGAAAAGAAGACAAAGATGGCGTTGCAGAGCCAAAAATAGCTTGAATATTGTGTTTTTTAGCTATATAAATACACAAATCTTTTAAGTTATATCGCGGTTTAGAATCCGCTTTATAGGATTCATCGTGTTCTTCATCCACAATGATACAAGCCAAATTAGAAAAAGGTAAAAACAAAGATGACCGTGCACCTGCAATTAATTTAATACTGCCCTCTAATAAACCTTCAATGATTTGCGTTTTTCTTTTTTTGCTTACTTTTGAATGCCAAATAGCAACAGAAGATCCAAACGCATTTTCTAAGCGTTTTTGCATTTGAGGGGTTAGTGAGATTTCAGGCATTAATAACACGGCTTGTTTATTATTGTTTAAATGTTTTTCGATACTCTTTATATAAATTTCAGTTTTTCCAGAACCTGTATTTGCAAATAACAAAGCTTGTTGTTTTTTTTGGCAAAAATCATAGGCTTTTTCTTGTTCCTTTGATAAAGTAATCTTAGAATCAAAAACATTGTTTTGATCTGTATTTGAAATATTTTTATCAAAAGGGTTATATAAAGAAAGAGCTTCTCCCAAAGAAGAGACATAATACATAGAAATAAAAGAAGATATTTCCAACATCTTTTCATCGTAATAAAAAGAAGTTATTTCTTTGATATCCACGCATTTAAAAGAAGGTTTAGAGACAACTTTCACAATAACACCAGGACTTAGTATTTTTCTATTACGAAGTTTTACTTCTACTTTGATTCCTAAGTTTAATGTTTTTTCGCATTGGTACGTAAGTGGAGATAAGGGGGATTTTAATAAGGCTACTTCATAATAATTCATTCACTAAGCTCTTTGCATAATTTTTTATCATAATTACAAGAAAAATTTCCTGTATTTTTATTGTACGTAAATACAACAGACACACCTTTTATAACTACCATATAAGTATATTTAGCTGTTTTAATCCACCTTGCATCTTTTTTAAGATTAATTGCAGAAGAGAGAATAATTTCTTTCAATAAAGGCTCTGTTTTTGTTCCTATAAACAAATACTGTTTTTCTTTATTATTAGGACTCATATCTAAAACATCAATGTATTTATTTTCTTGTTTTGATACTATTTTTTGGTGATAATTTTGATTAATTACAGTTCTAATTAAAAAAACTTCGCTTTTTATTTTGGCGATATTACTCTTATCAATACTTTGAAAAAAAACAGTATTTAATAAAACAGAAGACAAAATTATTACAATAATTACTACAAATATTAATTCTAAAAGAGTAAAACTCTTTTTCATTATAACTTAGGAAGTAAAGACGATATCTCTTCTAAATCTTGCTGTAAAGCAGTGTGTTCATTGGCTAATCTAATATATGCCAATAAAAGTTCTTTGGTAGAAATATTAGCATCTGTATTAACAAATTTAACAAGATTTTTTTCTAAACTAGGCTCAACATTAAAAGAATAAGATAAGTTATCAATATGAAAAACGAGCTCTTTTTGCATTATTTACCTTTTGTAAGTGTTAGAGTACTGTCAATTTTTAGAAGCATGTCTTGATTGTGCCTTAAAAATTCATCGTTTTTATTTTCCATGTTTTCAAGGCGTTTTCTCAATACTTCATTCTCTCCTTGGAGCTTTGAATAATCGTATTTAAGTTTATTAATTTGTTTTTGAATTTGCTCAACTATATTCATATGCAAATTTTAGCTAAATAATTCTTTGGAAAGCAATAAATAATATATTTTTTTCTTATTTGAGTAAAATAAGTGAAAATATTAATCTATTAAATTTAATGCTTGTTCATGCAAGGCAGAAACTGCTTTACCCCAAGATGAAAAATGTTTGATTTCATCGTAATGCATTTCAAATGCATCCATAATTTTAGCAAGTAAATCAACTTCTTTTATATCAAAATGATTGTCACTGTGTACTAAAATCATTAATTCTAAAACAACAATTTTTTGTGATTTTTTACTTTTAAATTTACTAAGAGTATATTCTAAATCAAATTCATTTAAATCAAAAATTTCTGAATTTTCAACACCCATTTCTGTACAATATTCTAAAATAATATGTTCTTCTGCTTCCACATAAAAACCATCTGCTCTTGCTAAATAATGTGCCAATTGTAAAAAAGCGAATTTTTGGGAACTTTCTAATTTCATCAATAACATTTATGAATCCTTTTATAATAAAAGTATAAAGAATATTAGTTAATCAATATTAAATCAGAGAAAAAAATATCGTTTTATAAAGAATTTAAACCCAAAACAGGAAAAACACTTAATAAACCAGAAGTAATAAATTCAATAGAAATAGAAGCAAGAATAAGCCCCATAACACGCGATATAATATTTATGCCAGTAATTCCTAGTTTTTTACTAATATACGTAGCCATCCTAAGCATTACAAAGATATACACAGAAATTAATACAATAATAAGTCCCATCATTAATAAATGAGAGAAAGAATTTACTTTTTGGGAATAAATAATAATAGTAGAAATAGCACCAGGACCTGCTATTAATGGAATAGCTAAAGGTACGACTGCAATTTCACTGATATTAACACTCTTTTTTTTAGCTTCTTTTCGTTCAGGTTTGGTGCTTTTTGCTTTAGGCACTTTTGCATTTAACATATTAATTGCCATTAATAATAATAGAATTCCACCTGCTATTTTAAAAGAAGAAATAGAAATACCAAAAAACAATAAAATATACTGGCCTATAAAAACAGATACTAAACCCGCAATTCCTGCTGCAAATGCTGCTGTTTTTGCAGTTTGATTTTTTTCTTCTATGCTGTGATTTGATGTTAGTGTTACAAAAATAGGAATAGCAGCAAAGGGAGAGAAAATAGTCATAATACCAATGGCTATTTGAACATATTCATTTAATGGCAACATTTGCACTCCTTAGTTCTTGAAATAGTAACTATTTTTTACTTTAAGTAGAGCGTTAAGTCTGTAATCGTTTTGAGATTTTATAAAAAGGAATAAAATATTCCTTTTTATAGGCTTTTATGCGCCTAAGTATTTTTTTCTAATTTCATCAGAAGAAATAAGATTAGCAGCTATATCTTCTAAAGCAATTTCACCATTTTCAAGTACATAAGCATAATCTGAAATTTCTAAAGCAGCGAAAGCATTTTGTTCTACTAATAAAATAGTAATACCTTCATCTCTTAAGTCTTGAATAATTTGAAATAATTCACCAATAATTTTAGGAGCAAGTCCTAATGAGGGTTCATCTAACATAAGCAGTTTTGGGCTTGACATAAGTGCACGTGCGATTGCAAGCATTTGTTGCTCACCTCCACTCATAGTACCAGCTAAATCATGTCTTTTTTGATCCAAACGTGTAAACATTTTATACATTTTTTCTTTTAAAACATTGTAGTTTTTATCGTTGTTAAAAGCACCCATTCGTAAGTTTTCTTCAATCGTTAAATTAATAAAAACCCTTCTTCCTTCTGGAACCAGTGCAATTCCACCTTGAATAATTTTGTGCGTTAACATTTTGGAAATATTATTTCCATCATATGTTAATTCACCTTTTCTTTTAACATCATTTACAATAGCTTGTAATGTTGATGTTTTCCCCGCTCCATTTGAACCAATTAAAGAAACAATTTGTCCTTTTTTTACTTCAAAATTAATACTTTTTACAGCGCGAATAAGCCCATAAAATACTTCTAAATTTTTTACCTTAAGCATGTTTAAAATCTCCAAGATAGGCTTTAATTACTTCTTCATCTTTAATAGCATCTTTTATATGTCCTGTAAAAATAGTTTTACCATAATCAAGTACCATAACTCTATCACATAATTTATTTACAAACTTCATATCATGTTCAATTAATAAAATAGTAATATCAAACTCATCTCTTATTTTAAAAAATAATTCAGCCAGTTCATGTGTTTCAATAGGATTCATACCAGCAGCTGGTTCATCCAATAATAAAAGCTGTGGATTAGCTGCTAAGGCTCGTGCTATTTCTACTTTTCTTTGTTGTCCATAAGATAAAGAAGTGGCTAATTCATCCGCATACTGTGCAATATCTAAAATTTCCAGAATTTCCATAGCTCTTGCTTTAATTCTTTTTTCTTCTTTAAAAAATCGTGGCAATCTAAAAATAGACTCAAGATAGGTATAAACCGCTTGATAATCAAACCCAATTAATACATTGTCTAAAACAGTCATTGAAGTAAACAAACGAATATTTTGGAAGGTTCTTGCAATTCCTCTGTGAACAATTTTATAAGGTTTCATTCCATTAATTATTTGCCCGTGAAATTTAATACTTCCTTCTGTGGGTTCATAATTTCCAGTAATAATATTAAACATAGTAGTTTTACCAGCCCCATTAGGACCAATAAGACCAAAGATTTCTTTTGAATTAACTGTAAAAGAAGTATCTTTAATGGCAGTAACTCCACCAAATTTTTTCGTTACATTTGATACTTCTAATATCATTTTTTAGCCTTTTTCTTTTTGAATAAATCCGTAAATTCTCTTTTTCCCATAAAACCTTCTCTTGCAAATAACATTACAAAAATAAGAATAAGTGAGAATACAACCATTCTCATACCTGGCATTGCTTCTGTTTCAAAACCAAATAAGTTCATTGGTTCATCTAAGAACCTTGCATACTCTAATCCTGCCATTACAAAAACAGTACCAATAATAGCACCAGTTGTACTTCCTAATCCACCTAATACAATAATAATTAAAAGTTGGAACGTTAAGAAAAATGAGAATAAATCGGGCGAAATCGAGGTTAATAAAGCCGCCAATAATCCACCACCAACACCTTCAAAAAAGGCTGATGTTGTAAACGCCATTGTTTTAATTTTAAACGTATTAATTCCCATAGCAGTAGCTGCATCTTCATCATCTCGTACAGCTTTCATAGCACGACCAAATTTAGAATATATAATATTAGTAATACCTAAAACAGAGGCAATAGCTAAACCGCCTGTCCAATAAAGATTTGAAGCTTCAGGAATATCATTAATTCCCAAAGAGCCATTGGTAATCTCAGGAGAATTAATAGCTAAAATTCTAATAATAAAACCAAAACCTAAAGTAACAATAGCCAAATAATCTCCACGTACTCTAAATACAGGAAAAGCTAAAGACAAGGCTAAGAGCGCTGATATCGTTCCCGAACAAAATAAAGCAAAACCGAAATCACTTTGTAAAGCTAGAATCCAAGGATAAGGATCTTCAATATCGTATTGATACAACATTCCATCCGCATCTACAGTTAAAATAGCAGTAACATACGCTCCAATGGCAATAAAACCATTGGGTTCCAGCGAAAACTGCCCAGTAATTCCATTAATTAAGTTATATGAAACAGCTAAAATAATAAAAATAGCTACATTGTTTAAAATTCGAATCGTATATTCATCAAAATTTGTTTGTGCAAAATTAATAAACCACATAGCAGTAATAATAATTGAAAGGCTAATAAGCCTCTCTCTTGTAAAGATTTTTTCTTTCATACTAGAACCTGCTCTTTTCTAAATCTTGTCCCATAATTCCAGTAGGTTTAAATAACAATACTAAAATTAGAAGAATGAAAGCAAAAGCATCTTTATATCCACCCATTTCAGGCCAAAATGCAATAACAACTACTTCAGTAAATCCAATAATAAACCCACCAATTACAGCACCAGTTACAGATCCTATTCCACCAACAACAGCAGCAGCAAAAGCTTTAAGTCCAACAAGTACACCCATCATAGGCTCAACTGAAGGATAATTTACCGCCCAAAAAATACCACCAACAGCAGCAAGACCTGAACCCAATGCAAAAACTAAAGAAATAATTTTATTGGCATCAATCCCCATTAAATTCACTGTTTTAATATCAAAAGATAAAGCTCTGATTGCCATACCGTATTTTGTTCTGTATAAAACAAATAAAATACCAAGTAATAAAATTAAAGTTACCACTGGAACTGCTAAAGAAGCAACTGTGAAAATCACACCAGAAACATTAAAAATCTGTTCCATATACTCAGGAACAGGAAAAGGTCTTGGCGTTCCACCTGCAAATACAGTAAAGGCATTTTCTAAAAAGAATGAAATCCCAATTGCTGTAATTAAAAGCGAAATTTTTGGCGCTTCTCTTAAAGGTTTGTAAGCAATTTTATCCATAAACATACCTAAAAGTGCAGATAATGTTACTGATAAAAGTACCGTTACTGGGAAAGACAGATCAAATACTGCCATAAAGGTATAGCCTAAAAAAGCACCTACCATCATAATATCACCGTGTGCAAAGTTAATTAATCGTAAAACTCCGTACACCATTGTATATCCAATTGCAATAAGGGCATACATACTACCCAAACTAAAACCGTTTACCATTTGCTGCATAAACGTTAATAAATCCATTCATTCTCCTAAAATACTGGCGCTTTGCCAGTTACAATATATATTGTAATAATCAAAATATGCCTGTGCATTATTTTGATTATAACAAGAAAAGCCCACGATTAAGTGGGCTTAGTGTTCTTCTTTTCTAATAAAAAATAGTGATTATGGATTAACTGTAGCTTTAAATGTAGCTACTCCATTTTTAATAACTTTGATTACAGCAGATCTAGTTGCATTTCCATTTTTATCAATTGAAATACTTCCAGATGCACCATCAAAGTTTGTTGTTTTTTTAATCTCTTTGTTAATACAAACAGAATTTGTTGGATCTTCACATTTATTCATAGCTGCGATTAAGATATTATAAGTATCTGCACCTAAAGCAGTAAATGAATTTAATTCTTTTTTACCTGTTTCTTTTTCATGAAAAGCAACAAAATCAGCAGAAGTTTTTGAAGGAGGATTTAAATAATCAAAAAAGTCAGTAAACATATAACCTTCAACAGATTTTCCACCTAAATCAATAAATGTTTGATTAGCAACACCATCTCCTGAAAACATTGGTTTGTTTAAACCTAGTTGTTTAGACTGACGAGCAATCATAGATGCTTCTGGGTGATATAATGGTAAAAACATAAAGTCAGGATTGATTCTTTTGATTTGAGAAACTACTGCTTTAAAATCTTTATCACCTGAAGTAACTTTGATTTTTTTAAGAATTTTTCCACCAGCTTTTTTAAAAGCTTTTTGAAAAGCTTTAGATAAACCTAAAGAATATACTTGTGCTTGATCAATAATAACAACAGCTGTTTTTAAACCTAAAGTATTGTATGCATAATTAGCAACAACTTCCCCTTGAAAAGAATCAGTAAAACAAACTCTGTTTGCAAATGTTCTTCTAGCCGTTAGTTTATCATTTGTAGCAACAGAAGCAAGAACAGGTATTTTCTTTTTATCAGCAATTGCAATTACTTGCGCAGTATTAGTAGAAGTTAGTGCTCCTAAAATAGCAACAACTTTATCAGAAGAAATTAAACGTATAGTTGCATTAGCCGTTTCAACTTTATCACCTTTATTATCTAATAAAACTAATTTAATAGTATCACCATTTGCTAGTTTTGGTTGTAGCTTGTGTGCCAGTGTAATTCCTAAATTTGTCACTTGTCCATAAGCCGCAAGTGGTCCTGACATTGGCATAACTGCCCCAATTTTTATTTCTTTCGCATTTAAAACAACCGTCGTTAATGCAGCAGCAAGTGCAATACTTAATACTTTTCTCATTCAAACTCCTTTAAATATATAAAACAATTTATTCTACAATCGAAATAAATTGTAATTTGACAATTATATTACATAAAATATATATAAAGTATCATTAATAATTAAGCGGGAGATATTAATTTAAGCATTGTTTGTGAAAAATACATAAAATAATACGAATTTCTTTATTTTAACAGATAAGGCAGATCTCTTTTTAAACTTTCTAAGAGGTCTTGATTTAAGAATAAAGAGCTGTAATCTTCATCTTGGTGTTTATAACAAAAAGCACAAATGTAACGATTGTTTTGCAATAAAAGTAAAGAAGATTTTAAATGTTCTTGTAAGTTTTCATTTTTCATATAATAATCATACATCTCTATTAAATACTCATCTACAACTATATCTTTTAATAATACAACCTGATCGTTAAAAAAATCAATCACACTGTCATTATTATTTGTATGTATAAATGCTTCTTTAATATCTTCAAAACGTAAATCAAATTTAAAACCTTCTAAAAGAAGTGTTTGAAAATTATCTAAAGAGTTTTGTTGAAAATAATACTGCATTAATAAACCCAAATAATGTTCTTTAACGTCTTCTTCACATTTGTTTAATATTTCATATACCTCTTCTAAATCAAAAATAGTATTGTTTTTGATTAGTTCTTTGTGAATAATACCAATTTGTGCAATAACTTCAGGTAACCTGTCTTTCATAATTCGTCCTATGCTCTGTTTTTTTTTAGCATATTATTACATTTTATTGGTTAGTAATAACTTCATATGATATATTTTTTTTCTTGTTATTTAAGCGTTTTTGTTTTTTCTCATTTTCCATTTCTAAAACCATTATTTTAATTAAACTTTCTTTTACGCTGATTTTTTTTATTTCTTTTGAAAAACATACAGTAAATAAACAAAAGAACAAAAAAATTTTAACAAACATAAAAGAGCCTTTAATAATAGAATTTGTTATTATATTTAAAATAACTTATAATAAAATTAAATATTATTATAAGGAAAATATTCTAAAACAAGGATATTAAAGAATCATTAACTTTAATATGCTAATATAAATTTTTTAAAGGAAAACAATGTTAAAACTAGCCATCAATAGATTCAGACTTATTTCTTATATAGAAGGAATATCATATTTAATTTTACTTTTTATTGCTATGCCCATTAAATATATTTTAGATAACCCCTACTTTGTAAAAATTGTTGGAATGTCTCACGGAGTTTTATTTATAATTTTTGTAATTTTTTTATTAGAAACAATGAGAAAAAATTCTTGGACACTTAGATTTGCACTAGAAACGTTTGTACTTTCACTTATTCCTTTTGGTTCTTTTCTTATTGAAAAAAGAATAAAAGAACTTTAAGTTACATATTCAAGTACTGTTATAATTATTTATATTTAAAATTTTAGGAAATTTATGTTTTTTGAACCTGGTTTTTTTGGAACCGCCGCACCACTTTATTTGGATTTAGCTACTAGCTATTTTTTTATTCTGCCATTTTTAATTTTGTATTCAATATCCTATGCAATTAAAAAACAATACAAAAAACATTATATTTCCCAATTTGTAATTATTGTCATTACGTTAGTTGTTGTAGTCATCTTTGAGTTAGGCTTACGATTGGATGGTGGATTCCAGAAATATTCACAAGATTCATCTTACAATTATGTCTTTTTATTGATTTATCTGCTTGCACACATTGTTTTAGCAGTTATGACTTTGTCGTATTGGACTTATTTTGTTTTCACCTCTTATAAAGCTTATAAAACAGGTAATTTAGAAAAAAAACACAAACAAAAAGGACGTTATGTTTTTGGCCTTATTCTTCTTACTTCTCTAACAGGTTTATCTTTTTATGCTCTTTTATTTATTTGACAAATAACTAACGCGTCATTTTTTTTACAAAAACGACCACAAAAAGAGCCAAAATAAAACCACCCAATAAAGCCTCAATACTAGCAAATAAGCGTGATATTCCAATAGGAAGAATATCTCCATAACCAAGAGTCGTAAAGGTTACTACAGAAAAATACAAGCTCTGCCAATACATATCAATATTAGCAGACAGACTTGCTTGTGAAGCATAAACTATAACTGTCTGTTCTGAAAGCAAACCAGTAAAAAAGAAAACTCCCGCAAAACAAAGAATAATGAACAAACTCACCAATATTATACGGGTAGGTTTTTCACCATAACCACAGGACAAATCAACCAATTTTGAGATAATTCTTTGTAAAGAAAATAAAGGCATTTTTCTACGTCTCATTTGCATCTCTTTTTGAAAAAAGAAACCAGCCGTATCCACTAACCCATCATCTTCTGTAATTTTTCGCAAATATCTGTATATTTCTTCTGCTTCTTGATATAAAATTTTTGATTCTTCTTTATTTTTAGTAAGTTTTGCTTCTTTTTCTTGTAGGATTTTCTTTCCCCAGCGTATATTTTCAAGTTTTGCATGTTTAAAATTGGTTCCTAATAAATTGCAATCACTTAAATTGGCACTGTTTAAATTAGCAAAAGAAAAATCTGCTTTCATTAAATTAGAGCCTGAAAAATCAATTTTATAACAATGTGCTTTTTGGAAATCACTTTTGTATAAATCACAATCTTTTAGTATATAACCCTCTTTACTTCTATTATTTACAAGATTAATACTTGAAAAATTACAATTGGATAATTTGAATTTAAACATAGGTTTTAGTGTTTTAGCACGATTTTCTAATAAAGTCCTTAAGTTTTCATCTTTAAAATAACGTGCTTCTTGCCAGTTTTTATCATTATTTATATCATTCATTATGAGCTCCATAGAATAATCTAAAAAAATTATTCGATAAAATAGTATAACAAATGTTTAATAAGTAAAAATATTATAAAATGAAACTACTTAATAATCTAAAGGATAGGCTTTTGGCATAACAATTTCATAGTCATTTTCCAGATATAAATAAGTATATTTTAATAAAACCTTATTAGCAAATAAGTTTCCGCACAAAATAATACTGGTAATATTTTTTTGTTCTCTTATGCTTGTATTAATAAAATAAGCCAAGGATTTAAAAAAGATATATGAAATATCAGAATTGTTGTAAGAAAGTATCTTAAGTTTTATAATATCTAACAAAACTTCTCTAAAATCCAAATAGACTTTATTATTAACCTTAAGTGTTTTAATATTAAAATATTCCAATTTCTCACTCTTACATGTTAAAGATAAATCATTAACATCTCTGTGGTTCCTAAGCCCCAGAATTAAAGCAATATGATTTAATAAAGTAGTAAAAGAATTGGAAGTATTATCAAACTCTAAATGCTCAAAATAACTAACATGCTCATTTTTATAGCGCTCAATAAGTTCTTTACTCTCAAGACTTGTTTGTGCCACTTTATCTAAGTAGTGTAAAAAATTGTTTTTAATATTCGGGATTTTTATTACATCCAAAATATTATTTTGATCTTTTATTTTAAATGCAGATTCTTTAGACTCCATAGAAAAATAAACACCTAAAAAGTTTTTTCCTTTTTCTTCATGTTTTTGCAAGATTGCATTAAATACACCTTTATTTTCATCGAAGTAATTTTTTGCAGAATAGTATTTTTCTTTGGTAAAATAATCTATCTTTGGAAATAAACCTTTATCCCCATGAATAATAAGGGTTTGATCCTTAAAAGGCATAACACGTAAAGAATATTGATGAATATCATCAGAAACACACATCAAATAATCTATTCCTTCTTTTTTTAAAGCATTTGAGAAAAGAATAGATTCTTTATCATCTGCAATTTTTGCATAAATAAAGTCTGTACTTGAATAAAGTTCTTTTGCATTTGCTTCGCTTCTTAGTCTTACTTTTACTAAAGGTCGCTCAATGGTGCATAACAAAGCAGTTTCTTTTGGCTGCAATTCTAATATTTCGCTTACTTTATAAATATTGGTTATCAAAAGACGAACTTCATGCCCACGTACTTCAAAGTCTCTTTTATGTTTAATAGAGGGTAAAAATATATTTTTTAAACCATTTCTGGTTTCAAAGCGTGAAATTCCACCTTGTTTTATTTTATTAAGGTCATTTGAAAAATCAATATTATTGTTTTTCTCAAGTGAAACTATCTCTTCATCCGTAAATAAAGAGAGATTTAATTTAACATCAAAATTATTAAGAGCTTC
Source organism: Campylobacteraceae bacterium (assembly GCA_013215945.1). NCBI lineage: Bacteria > Pseudomonadati > Campylobacterota > Epsilonproteobacteria > Campylobacterales > Campylobacteraceae > Campylobacteraceae bacterium. The sequence goes on along the minus strand of JABSOM010000002.1, from coordinate 193,175 downwards.
ACTCTTATCATCATGAAAATCAATTTTTATCCATTCTCTAGCAAAAAGGGAACTTTGCATTTTTTCTTTTACAAAAGCAAAAAAATCATCCACTTTTGTTTGTTCTTCTTCAAAACGTATTAATATATATCCTAAATATTGTTCACAGTGTGCATTAATTTTAAAATCTTTTATAGTATCTTTTATAATAGTTATATAATAAGAATTGGTAGTATTAAATTCAAGTTTATAAAGCAGTTCCATATCTCTCCATTTGTATTTGTATAACAAAAGTACAATAAGATTCTTTTACTTGTCATTTAAAATCAACTATTTTTTCTAAAAATTACTTTTACTTGTATATTAGTAACGCTTATTAATTTTACTATAATTTAGAAAGTATTATTTTTCTTAAATAATTAATAAAATGAATATTATTTATTTTATTAATTTAACTATAGAGGCATTATGGAAGTTATATATTATGTCAAAAACAATAATACAAATTAAATAATTTTATGAGTTATATTTTAAGTTTATTTTTAGAAAATTTAATAATTTTATGTGTTATTATACAAAATGATAAAAATATTAATTATACTTTTTAGCCTTATTTCACTTAGTCAAGCATCTTTTATCAAGTCCTTGGGTTTAACAAACACTGATATAAATGACATTAAAACAGACAAAAATAAGAAATATATTTTCAACAGACTTCTTGCTTTCAAACGTTTAAAATATGAACTAAAAGAAGAAAAAAACAAGGAAATAATACTTATTCGAGTTAATAATTTTTTTAATAAAATTGAAGCTTTAGCTGATTTGAAAAATTACAAAAAAATTGATTATTGGGCAAGTAGAAAAGAATTTTTAATAAGAGGAAAAGGGGATTGTGAAGATTATGTTATTGCAAAATACTTTACCCTCATTGAATTAGGATTTGAAACAAAAGACTTCTCTCTTCTTCAAGTTGAATATAAAAAACAATTGCATTTAGTTCTTACGTATAAAAACAATAAAGAAAAAATGGTTTTAGACAATATTAATAAAAAGATTCTAAATATTAATGAAAGAAAAGACTTAAAAGCTTTGTATGAAATACAATCTTTAGATTTAAAAGCCTACAAAAATAAAAAAATCACTCACTTACTCGCATTCAAATGGAACGAACTTTTACAACGTTTGGAAAATTAATACTTTTAGAAAATAAGTTTATTTAAAATGTGTTTTTGTTATAAGAAAAAATGGATGAGAAGTAGCATTGAAGTATGAAAGAAAAAACAAAGAGCTTTGCTCTTTGTTTTTTAAGTATTTTAAGAATGAACTAGGTTTGTTAATTCTGCTGATGTAACTTCGTGGAAGTTTAAGTATTTATAAATATCCGCTCTTTTTTCATGAGTAATTTTCTTAGGTACCATATCTAAGTATTCTGCTTTAGTAGGAAGTCTCCCTAATAAAGCTGCTAATGCTGCAACTTCTGCAGATCCAAGATAAACTTGAGAATCTTTACCAAGTCTGTTATCAAAGTTACGTGTAGATGTTGAGAATACTACTGCTCCTTGTTTAACATGAGCTTGATTCCCCATACATAAAGAACAACCAGGAATTTCTAATCTTGCTCCTGCTTCTCCAAAGATTGCATAATACCCTTCTTCAGTTAATTGTTGTTTATCCATTTTAGTGGGAGGTGCAATCCATAATTTAGTAGGTACTGGACCTTCCCCTTTAAGAATTTCTCCTAAAGCTCTGAATAATCCAATATTTGTCATACAAGAACCAACAAATACTTCTTCAATTCTGTCTGTAATTCTTTTTGGATCAGCCAAAATGTTTGTTAATGTATCAACATCATCTGGATCATTTGGACAACATAATAATGGTTCAGTAATGGTACTCATATCAATAATAATAGTATCAGAATAAACTGCATCATCATCAGGAGTAAGTAAGATAGGATTTGCAATCCATTCTTTCATTTTATCAGCACGTCGTTGAAGCGTTCGTGCATCGTTATAACCTTCTTCAATCATTTTCTCAATTAATGCTATATTTGAAGACAAGTACTCAATAATTGGTTCTTTATCTAATTGAATACAACAAGCTGCTGCTGATCGTTCTGCTGCTGCATCTGATAATTCAAACGCTTGTTCAACTTTTAAATCAGGAAGACCTGTAATCTCAATCATTTTTCCAGCAAATACATTCTTTTTACCTTTTTTCTCAACCGTTAATAAACCGTCTTTGATAGCTTGGTAAGGAATAGCATTAACCATATCTCTTAAGGTAATTCCTGGTTGCATTTCACCAACAAACTTAACCAAAACAGATTCTGGCATAGTTAAAGGCATAGATCCAGTTACAGATGCAAAAGCAATAAGTCCAGATCCAGCAGGGAAACTCATTCCAATAGGGAATCTAGTATGGCTATCTCCACCAGTACCAATTGTATCAGGTAAACACAATCTGTTTAACCAAGAGTGAATAACACCATCCCCTGGTCTTAACGTAACACCGCTTCTTGAAGTAATAAACTCAGGAAGTGTATGTTGTAATTTAACATCTGCTGGTTTTGGATAAGCAGCAGTATGACAAAATGATTGCATAACCATATCAGCACCAAAAGAAAGTGCTGCAAGTTCTTTAATCTCATCTCTAGTCATAGGACCAGTTGTATCTTGAGATCCTACTGTTGTACAGATAGGTTCTACATACATACCTGGTTTAACACCTTCCATACCACAAGCTTTACCAACCATTTTTTGACCTTGAGTAAAACCTTTTCCATCATCTTCTGGTTGAGTAGGAATAATAAATAAATCACTAGCAGGAAGTTTTAGTGCTTCTCTTGCTTTTGCAGTTAAACCTTTTCCAATAATTAAAGGAATTCGTCCCCCTGCTCTCATTTCGTCAGGTAAAGTATTTGGTTCAATTGTAAAAGTAGAAACCACTTTTCCATCTTTAGTAATTACACCTTCACTTGGTTTAACCGTAATAACATCACCTGTTTCTAAATCATCAACTGGGGCTTGAATAGGTAAACATCCTGAATCTTCTGCCGTATTAAAGAAAATAGGAGCAATAATAGAACCAATAACAACTCCACCTGTTCTTTTATTAGGAACTCCAACAATATCTCTTCCCATATGCCATTGAACAGAGTTAATTCCAGATTTTCTTGAAGACCCTGTTCCAACAACATCACCAACATAAGCTAAAGGATAACCTTTTTCTTTAAGTTCAATCATTTTATTTAATGGATCTTCCATACGTGATTGTAACATTGACGTTGCATGTAAAGGAATATCAGCTCTTGTAAAAGCTACTGTTGCAGGTGATAAATCATCTGTATTGGTTTCACCTGGAATTTTATAAACAGTTACAGTGATTTCATCTTCTAATGCAGGTTTATTAGTAAACCACTCAGCATCAGCCCATGATTGAATAATAGAAGCAGCCATAATATTTCCATTGTCCGCTAATTCTTTTACATCATTAAAAGAATCGTATACTAAAATAGTGTTTTTTAATTGATTTGCAGCTTCTTTGGCTAAATCATCAATTTTAAGTGCATCTACTAATGGAGTTACATTAAACCCACCCATCATTGTTCCTAAAATTTTGATTGCATCTATTTTAGAAATAACAGTACAGGATACTTGTCCTTGAACAATGTCATTTAAAAAAGCTGCTTTTACATAAGCAGCATCATCAACACCTGGATTAATGTTATTTTTAAATATTTCTACAGCATAATCAGCATCAGCAACATTGTTTGCTTTTAATAATTCAACTAATTGTGCAGTTTCATCAGCAGTTAGTGCCAATGGTGGCAAAGAGCCCTCTTGAAGTCTTTCTTCTGTATGCTTTTGGTAAGCAGCGATTAAACTCATATATGTCTCCTATATTTTTATATATAAGAGTATATCATATCTTCCTTTATTGACATGTACAATTATTGTAATGACTTGTACAAGTTTTTATTGTGTAAATAAAAGTTACAAATAAATAACTTATTGCCTGAGATGTTCTGTTTTGAAGCATAATTGCCTTATTTAGCTTTCAGTTTCCATTCAGTTTATCAAAATAAAGAGATTAATATTAGGAGAAATAGCCTATTGTATGATTTTTGTTTTTACATGTACAATTACTGTACATATATATTTAAAATAATAATCACTATATTTATGATTAAATGTAAGATAAATTTTATTTAATTTAAAAAGAACTTAATATAAAAATATAAAATATTATTTTTTTTATTTTTAAATTATTTATTCTATACTTAGACTACATGAAGGAGTAAGAATGAAAACTTTACCTTTTAAAACCTATCAAGAATTATTTAAGTCTTTTACTAAAAGTGAAAATAAGTATTTTTTAAATTACCTCTTTAAAGGGGAATACAAAAATATTTCAACGAGTTTATTTAAAAATAAAGTTTTAAGTCTTGCAAAAGAACTAAAAAACATTGGCATAAAAGAAAACGATACTGTTGCAATCTGTGCAGTATCAAGCCCTTTTTGGCTTATTTTTGATTTTGCTTTGCATCAAATAGGCGCAGTATCCGTGCCCATTTTTGCTAACATTTCCATCAAAAACTTAAACTTTGAGCTTAATGATGCAAATATATCGTATATATTTATTGATGATAAAAACACAATAAAAAATATAAAAAAAGACCTTGTTTTTATTACCCATACTTTTGAAGATTCTAAAAATAACTTTTATTGTTTTGATGATCTGTTTTATTCTAATACCTTACAACAAGAAATACACGCAGATGATATTTATAAAACAAATGAAAATGATATTTTTTCTATCATTTATACCAGCGGAAATACAGGAACACCTAAAGGAGTAGTATTAAGTAATAAAAATATTATTTCACAAATAAATGATATTGATTTCCTTATTCATTTAAAAAAGGATGAAATTATTTTATCCTTACTTCCTTTGGCCCATATTTTTGAGCGAACCGTAATGTCTTATTATTTAAGCAAAAACGTTAGTATTTATTTTGTAGATGAAATAACAAATGTGGCAAACTTACTTAAAATAGTAAAACCCACCATGATGACAGCAGTGCCAAGATTATTGGAAAAAATATATAATAAAATCAAAACAAACATAGAATCAAAACCTTTAATAAGTAAAATCCTTGCAAGCTTGGCTTTTTCTTATGCAATGAGATATGACATCAATAAACAAGGTTTCATTTATAAACTTTTTGACAAAATAGTTTATATAAAATTCAGAGAGATATTTGGCTCACGCTTACAAAAACTTGTTTCAGGAGGCGCTCCTTTAAACAAAGATATCTGTAATTTTTTTGTAAATATTGGAATTAATATTTACCAAGGTTATGGTTTGAGTGAATTTTCTCCTGTTATTTCCACAAATGCTCCTGATGCACAAAAAGTGGGTTCTTGTGGAAAATTACTTAAAAGTGCTGAAATTAAATTTCTTGACAAGGAGATATTAGTAAAAGGCCCTTCTTTAATGAGAGAGTATCTTAATCAAAAAGAACTAACTAAAAATACTATTGATGATGAGGGCTGGTTACATACGGGAGATATTGGACATATGGATGAAGAAGGTTATTTATATGTAAGCAGTAGAAAAAAAGAAATATTTAAAAGCTCCACAGGAGAATATGTCAATGCTGTTTTTTTAGAGCAAGAACTTTCAAAAAACAAATACATTGAATTTAGTATTATTATTGCTAATAATAAAAAATATGTAAGCGCTTTACTTTTTGTTGACAAAGACAAATATCTTTTAGAAAAACAAAAGAATACGGACTTAAGCATTGAAGCTTATTATGCAAATAGGAGTATCATAAATGAGATAGATAAACATATTAAAAAAATCAATAAAAATTTAAACTCATGGGAACGTATTGTTAAATATACACTCATTCTAAATGATATTTCAATTGAAACGGGAGAATTAACACCTTCAATGAAAATATGTAGAAATAAAATAGAGGAATTATATGAAGACCAAATAAGCACAATGTATTAGGAGATTTTTATGAAAGAAAAAATTGTAATAATTGATGGTTTAAGAAGCCCAATATCAAAAGCTGGTTTTGAATTAAAAAACATTCAAGCAGATACTCTGGGTGCTATTATAACAAAAGAACTGGTTCTAAGAACAGGTATTTCTTATGATGCATTTGATGAAATAATACTTGGAAATGTTGCTCAACCGGCACATGCAGCCAATATTGCAAGAATCATTGCAATAAAAGCGGGTTTTTCACAAAAAACACCTGCGTATACGGTTCACCGTAATTGTGCTTCTGGAATGCAAGCCATATCTTCAGCAATTGAGAAAATAAACAGCGATCAAGGTTCTTTGTATCTTGTGGGGGGAGTTGAATCTATGAGTAATATTCCCCTACTTTATCAAGATGCTTATAAAGATTTTATTACGCAAATAAGCTATAGTAAAAGTCTTGCTCAAAGGTTAAAAATCTTAAGCACTTTTAAACTAAGTCACTTAAAACCTGTTATTGCTTTACTTTTAGGATTATCTGACCCTATTTCTGGTCAAATCATGGGTTTAACCGCTGAAAATCTTGCAAATGAATTTGGAATTTCAAGAGAAGAACAAGATGAATATGCGCTACTCTCACACTTAAAAGCACAAGCGGCACAAGAGAAAAACATTCTTGATGATGAAATACATGCAATAATTACCAAAGAAACATCTTTTTTTAAAGACAATGGAATACGTTTCAATCAAAACATGCAAGCCTTAGAAAAACTAAAACCCATCTTTGATAAAAATGCAGGAACAGTAACTGCTGGAAATTCATCTCAAATATCAGATGGTGCTTGTATGTTAATACTAAGTACCCAAAGTAAAGCAAAAGAATTAGGCCTTAAAGTACTTGGCTGTATTAAAGATTATGCTTATGTTGGACTTGAAGCTAAAAGAATGGGATTAGGTCCTATTTATGCTACAAAAAAACTTTTTGATAAAACAGGAACTTCTTTAAAAGACATAGATCTTATTGAATTAAATGAAGCTTTTTCAGCCCAAAGTTTGGCCAATATTAAAGCTTTCAACTCCAATAGTTTTTGTAAAAAGACCTTTAACTCTCCTGCTCTTGGAGAAATAAATCCGGACATTTTAAATGTCAATGGAGGAGCTATTGCGTTAGGTCATCCTGTTGGAATGAGTGGAGCACGTATTGTATTAAGTGCACTTAAACAATTAAAAAGAACAAATAAAAAAACAGCCCTTGCTACTTTATGTGTAGGTGGTGGACAAGGTGCAGCATTTTTATTGGAGGCTTATAATGACTAATATACTTTTAAAAATACAAAATAATATTGCCACGCTAGAAATTGATTGTAAAAATGAAAAAGTTAATATTTTAAGTTTGCAAGTACTTAATGAATTAGATGAAAAACTTAATGAAATTATTCAAAACAAAAGTATTAAACTTTTACTTATACAAAGTGGCAAAAAAAACACTTTTATAGCAGGCGCTGATATAAAAGAAATTCAAACTTTTAAAGATGAAGAAGAAGTATTAGGCCTTTTAGAAAAAGGGCACAGCATATTTAACAAATTGGAAAACCTAAACATTCCTTCTGTTGTTTATATTAATGGTGCTTGTATGGGGGGAGGATTAGAGCTTGCTTTGGCTTGTACCTATAGAGTAATAAGTGCACAAAGTAAACTTGCTTTTCCAGAAGTGAAACTTGGTTTTTTCCCAGGGCTTGGAGGAACACAAAGAGCACCTAAAGTTATGGGATTAATTAATGCTTTGGATTTAATCTTAAGTGGGAAAACCATTGATGCAAAAAAAGCCTATCGCATTCAATTAGCGGATGCAATTTTTGATGAAGGACAAAAAGAGTTTAAATTAAAAGCGTTTATTAAAAATGTGCTTAATCATAAAATTAAAAAAAGAAAAACTTTTTCTCTTCTTGAGTCTTGGCCTCTTAGAGAATTAATTTTTAGCAAAGCGCTTAAAACCCTTAAAAGAAAAGTAAATAAAGATTTTAAAGGTCCTTATATTGCGCTTAATATTATAAAAAAAACCTATCAAAAAGATTTTAAACACGGTTTAGAATTAGAAGCCAAAGAATTTTCAAAACTTGCTGTTTCCAAAGAAGCAAAATACATGATAGAGCTGTTTTTTATGTTTGAAAAATACAATAAAAACTTTACAAAAACAAAAGATCCCCTTTCAAAAGTTAGTATTTTAGGCTGTGGAGTAATGGGACAAGGAATTATCTGGCTTTTCTCAAAATATCTTAAAGAAGTAAGAATTAAAGATATTTCTTTGGATTATATACAAGGCGCTTTAAAAAAAATAGCCAAACTTTATGATTTCGCATTACAAAACAGATCTCTTAGTAAAACACAAGTTGATTTTAATATGAATAAAATTTCTTATACAAAAGATTTTTCTGGAATGAAGGATATAGAGTTTGCGATTGAAGTGATTTTTGAAAATGAAAAAGTTAAAAAACAGGCCTATAAAGAATTAGAAGAAGTATTAAACCCTGATGCAATAATTGCAAGCAATACCTCTTCTATCTCAATTGAGACCTTAAGTCAAAATATAAAAAATAAAAAGAACTTTTTAGGTGTTCATTTTTTTAATCCTGCAAACTTAATGCCTTTGGTTGAAGTAATACCAAGCTCACATACTTCTAAAAAAACAATAAATAGAGTTTTGGAGTTATTGGTTTCTTGTGGAAAAACACCTATTGTTGTAGGAGATTGTGCCGGTTTTGTAGTCAATAGAATTTTACTTCCTTATCTTAATGAAGCTGCTTTTATTTTAAAAGACAGTTCCAGTATTACTCAAATCGATAAAGTTTTAAAAGATTTTGGAATGCCAATGGGACCTTTTGTTTTAGCAGATACTGTTGGTATTGATGTGGGTTATGAAGTAAGTAAGATTTTAAATAAAGCCTACGGGAAAAGAATGCCTATAAGTGATATTTTAATAAAACTGCATGAATTAAAACTCTTTGGGAGAAAAACACAAGAAGGTTTTTATACCTATGAAGGCAAAAACATACAAGAAAACCAAAGTATAGAAAGCATGATTAATGAAAACAGAAAAGACATTTCAAAGAATGAAATATTAGATCGGTGTTTATTAATTATGATTAATGAAGCAGCACGATGTTTAGAAGAAAATATCGTGCAAGATGCGAATACTATTAATTTTGCAATGATTACAGGAACAGGTTTTCCACCTTATAAAGGAGGACTTTTATCTTATGCCAATGATTTGGGTTTAGAATACATAGTTAAAACCTTAAAAAAACTTCAAGAAGAACAAGGTTTACGTTTTAAACCCTGTAAGTTATTATTGGCTTTAGAAAAAAACAATCAAAACTTTAATACAGGAGATACATTATGGAAAGTTTAATTTTTATATTTATTTTATTATTATTGGCATATTTTTCTTACCCCTTATATTTATGGTGTACTGTAATTGTGATATATGCTTATGTCTCAGATGTAAGTTTGAGTTTAATAATGGTTTTTATTTTCTTTTCTTTGTTTTTTATTATTAAAGATTTACGTCTTTCTTTTATTTCTAAAAACTTGGTTCTATTAATAAAAAGAAAAGCTTTACTGCCTAAAATATCTTCTACTGAAAAAGCAGCCCTAGAAGCTGGTACAAATTGGGTGGAAAGCAATTTTTTTAAAGCACAAGTTGATTTCGAAGCCATCAAAAATCAAAAAATTACGCACTTAAGTAAAGAAGAAGAAGATTTTTTAAACAATGAAGTTAATACCTTATGTGAAATGAGTTCTGATTGGGAGATTTTCCAAAACAGAGATTTAAGCCCAGAAATTTGGACATATATAAAAGAGAATAAATTCTTTGGTATGATTATTCCCAAAGAGTACGGAGGCCTTGGTTTTTCGGCAACTGCCCATTCTCACATAATTGAAAAACTCGTTTCGCGCTCACAAGTACTAGCAATTACTATTATGGTTCCCAATTCACTAGGACCTGCTGAACTAATATTAAAACACGGTACTCAAAAACAAAAAGACAAGTACTTAAATAACTTAGCGTTGGGAAGAGAAGTTCCTTGTTTTGCTTTAACAGAACCCAATGCAGGGAGTGATGCTACTTCGATTACTTCAAGTGGTATTTTGTTTAAAGATGAAAATAATACTATAAAAATCAAACTAAATTTTACTAAACGTTATATTACTTTAGCAAATATAGCTACATTGATTGGTTTGGCTTTTGTTTTAAAAGATCCTGATCATTTATTAGGAGAAAAAGAAGATTTAGGTATTACTTTTGGATTAATTAATGCTAATACAAAAGGAGTTGATAATTCAAAACGTCATGATCCTTTAAATATTCCTTTTGTCAATTCTCCTTTAGATGGAAAAGATGTCATTATTGATCTAGGAGACATTATTGGAGGACAAGAAGGAATAGGACAAGGCTGGAAAATGCTTGTTGAGTCTTTATCAATAGGACGCGGTATTTCTTTGCCTTCCGTCTCTCTTGGTGGTTCTAAACTTGCATTAAGTGTAAGTACTTATTATACTTCTCTAAGAGAACAGTTTGGTTTAAGTCTTAGTCATTTTGAAGCAATAGAAGAAAAAATTGCCAAAATTGCTTCTTATACTTATATGTTAAATGCTGCTAGAAACTATACGCTGGATGCTATTGATGCGGGTGAGAAACCAGGAGTGGTTAACTCTATTATGAAATACCATGCAACAGAAAAATTCAGAGAAATAATAAATGATTCTATGGATATTTTGGGAGGAAGTGCGATTATGAGGGGACCTAATAATCTTTTAGCCCATGCTTATTTTGCTCTTCCAATTTCTATTACTGTTGAGGGTGCTAATATTTTAACACGAAATCTTATGCAATTTGGACAAGGTTTAATAAAATCACATCCCTTTATTACCAAAGAAATACAAGCCATTGAAGAAGAAAACATTGAAGCTTTTGATAAGGCTTTTTTCTCTCATATTTCTTTGGTTTCTCATGCTTTTGCTAAAACTGTTTTTTGTTTTTTAAGCAGAGCTTCTTTTGTAAGAACAAAAGGTGAATTTAAAAACTACAAAAGAAAACTTCTTTGGGCTTCTGCGCAATTCACTTTATTAACAAATATTGTTTTAATAATAGTAGGGCCTGCTTTGAAAAAAAGAGAAAACTTATCCGGACGTTTTGGGGATATACTTTCTTATTGTTATTTAATAACAGCAACCTTACGAGAATTTGATAACAATCCTAAAGAAGAAAATAAAGCTTTGGTTGATTATTTTTGTTTGTATGCTTTTAATGAAATTCAAAAAGCTTTTGAAGATATAATCAGTAATATAGGTGTTTTAAAAATATTCTTGCCAATTTTACGATTAAATCCTATTGCATTAAAAGCAAAAGATTCTTTAAACAATACCATAGTAACAAACCTTAAAAAAGAAGAGCATTTAAATGCTTTATGTAAAAATATTTTTATAAGTAAAGATAAAAAAGACCGTCTACATCTTATGCAAGAGGCTTTTATTTTAAATAAAAAATACGACAAACACTTTAAAGAAATTAAAAAATCTGTAAAAGAAGGGAAATTAAAAAAGGATACAATGAACAATATCTTAGAAGAAGCGCATCAAAAAGAAATGATTAATGCTTCAAGTTTACGAGCAATGAAAAGAGCTTATAAAATGAAACAAGAAGTTATTTCTGTGGATTCTTTTAAAGTAAAAGAATATAAGGCTAATAAATGAAAAAAAATGATTTGTTATTAGATTCTACGGGATATGTTTTAAATTTATTAGAAAAAATATTGGATGCTAATATTGAAATAAAAGGAATAAACAATATTCCTAAAGATCATCCCAGAATCTTTGTTGCTAATCATTTTACACGTACAGAAGCTATTTTAGTTCCTTTTGCTATGTACAATTTAAACAATAAAAAAGTAAGCGTTATTGCAGATGATTCGTTATTTCATTCTGTTTTTGGTAATTTACTTAAAAATATAGGAGCACTTAAAAAAACAGATCCTTCTAGAAACAATATTATGCTTGGGAATCTTTTAAGTGGTAAACAAGATTGTATGATTTTTCCAGAAGGTTTGATGGTAAAAGCAAAAGATATCAGAAAAGAAGGCAGTCATTATTGTGTTAATGTGGATGGGGCGTGCAAAAGAGTGTATACAGGCGCTTCCTTTTTTGCTTTATATTCTCAATTATTAAGAGAAAAATATTTAAAACACGATATTAAAAACCAAAAAAAGTTCCAAAGAAAGTATTTTCTAAAAGATCTCTCTTCCATTAGCCAAAAAGAAACAATGATTGTTCCGATTAATATTTCTTATTCAAAAATCAGAGCAGGCGAGAACTTCTTGATGCGAATGATGGACAATATTTTTCCAGAAATAACAGAAGAACTCAAAGAAGAAATAGAAATAGAAAGCAATATTATTTTAAACTCATGTATGACTATACAAATTTTAAAACCTATTTCTTCTAAAGAAATTTTATTTAATGCCTATGACAAAGAAAAAAACCATAACAAAATTATAAACACCTACCGTTATGATTTAACACAACAATTTATGACTCAAGTGTATGAAAACTTATGTATTTCTTTTGATCATATTTTTATTCTAAGCCTCTTTTTATATGCAAAAAAAGAAATCCATATTAACCATTTTAAACGTTTATTGTATTTAATTATCATGGATATAAAAAACTCCAAACTTTCTTTTCACAAAATACTTACAAATAGATCTTTAGATTTAATCGCTTATGAAGAACATGAACATTATGAAGATGCTCTAAAGCAGTGTTTAAAAGATGAAATAATTACTATTGATCAAGATATCATTTCAATTAATAAAGCAAATCTTTTAAATACTTTTACTCACGATAGCATTCGTTTAAAAAATATTATGCATGTTGTGCTTAATGAGATTCTAATTATTAAAAAAGCCAATGATATTGTAAAAAAATATGCCAGTAAAGATTTTGATGAAATAAACAAAATTTTATACACACTCTTACTTACAGAAGAAAAAAATGAATACGAAGAAGATTATAATTTTTACTCACAACATGAAGGAATAAAAGATAAAAAAATTGGACAGCCTTTTTTATTAGAAGCAAGTACCCAAACCTGTGTTATAACTGTGCATGGTTTTTCTTCTGCCCCTAAAGAAGTAGAGAAACTCTCCATTTATTTGTATAAAAAAGGTTTAAGTGTTTATGCTCCAAGACTAAAAGGACATGGAACAATGCCTCAGGATTTAAAAAATATTGCTTGGACGCAATGGTATGATTCTGTAAGTAAAGCAATAATAATAGCAACCTTAAAATATAAAAAAGTATTTGTTTTGGGCTTTTCCACAGGAGGTTTGTTATCCATTTTATCAACCAAAAAAAACTATAAAGAATTTGCAGGTTTGATTTGCATTAATGCTGCTTTAAATTTAAATGATATTAGAATCAAAGCATTAATCCCAGCTGTTTCTTTTTGGAATGATTTACTAAATTCTTTTAATGCACATACGTATACGCTGGAGTATCTAAACAATAAAGCACAAAATCCACATATAAACTACGATAAGTATTATATTAGTTCTATTACTCAATTAAGTTATTTAATGAAAGAAACAAAAATATTTTTAAAAAACTGTAAAACACCTATTTTTGTTATTCAATCAAAAAATGATCCAGTTGTTAATCCAAGCTCTGCTTATGAAATTTATAATGCGGTTGAAAGTAATGATAAAAAACTGCTAATTATTGATTCTTATTTGCATGTAATAATTACCCATGACAATGAAACTCTTTTTGAAGAAATCAAAGATTTCATTCTAAAATAAATGTAATTTTAAACTCTGTTCCCACATCTACCATGGAGTTACATTTTATGCTTCCTTTTAATTTAGACGTAACAATATTATACAAAATATTTAAACCCAAACCACTACCACCTTCTTCTCTTGCTGTTGTAAAAAAAGGATCATATATTTGTGCTAAATATTCTTTTTTAATACCTATACCGTTATCACTGTAGCTAATATGAATACGTTTCATATCTTGTTCTAGGTGTATATTAATAATGCCTTCTTCTTTGTTTTTAAAAGCATGTGAGATAGAATTCATTACAAGATTCGTAATGATTTGAGAAATGGCACCTGGGTAAGAAGATATTATTATCTTCTTCTTACATATTATATTTATTTTATGTTTTGTTTTTTTGGTTTTATTCCGAATACTTAATAAAACTTCTTTTACATACGCTTCTAAATCAAAAGTTCGTATCTCCTCACTGCTTTGATCCACTGCAATTTGTTTAAAACTTTTAATTAAATCAGCGGCTCTTATTAAAGAAGTAGTTATGGTATTGGCTAATTCATTGGATGTCTCTAAATAAAGCTCAAAATCTTTTTCATCCAGTTTATTTTCTTTATAGGACTTTTCAATATCGCAAGTAATATCACTAAAATGTGTAATTCCCATCAAAGCCAAACCTATAGGCGTATTTATTTCATGAGAAACACCTGCTACTAAAGAGCCCAACGATGCCATTTTTTCGCTTTGAAGTAAATGTTGATGGCTTTGTTTGGAACTAGAAATTAAGCGCTGTAACTCTTTATTGGATTCTTCTAACTCTACTGTACGTTCATACACAGTGTGCTCCAAATTGGCATTTAATTTCAAAATCTTATTTTGAGCTTGGCTTAGTTCTGTAATATCAGAAATTGAGCCTTCTATAGCTATTAGTTTATAAGAAGAGTCGTAAACACCAATACCTATTTCATATACTGTTTTAATTTCATCGTTAAAAGTTTTTATTTCATATCGGATATGATAGGGGCTTTTATTTTCTATTGCTGTTTTAATTTTTTCTTTATACTCTTTTTTATAAGAAGGCAAAATAATATCCAAATAAGAGGGTTTTGATTCTAAAATTTGTTCTTTGGTATAGGCAATTAATTCAAAAACTCCTTTACTTAAATACTCGATTTCATCAAAATAAATATTCTTACTTCTGTATACAATACCGGGAAGATTATCCAGTAAAGAAACAACTTGAGCTTCACTTTCTTTAACAACAATGTTAACATCCTCAATTTCTAATGTGCTTTTTTTCATTTTAAGCATTTTATTAATCAAAAAAATCATAAAAAATAAAGAACAACTTATAAAAAAGAGTAAAAAAGTAAATACATATTCATCTTCATGAAAAAGATTATGTCCTATTTCTATTTTATTTAATATGATAGAGTCTTCTGGAAAAATATCTCTATAGATATTAAAATCAGAAAGTTTTTGTTCATTAAAGGTAAATATTCTTAAGTCATATTTTACAATTGATTTATCTAAAATATTTCCTTTTAACAATACTTTTATCAATAAAGCATAACTTCGTCCCAACAGTTCATTGGAATAATCCAAAGATCCCAAAAAATTATTCTTTTTTAGTTCATAAGATGACATAGCATAAACTAAATTATCATCAAACAAAGATTTAAAAATATTTTGATAATTTGTTATTTTCTTGTTATTTATAAAATTAAAATCATATATAATAATAATTGTATCTTCTTTTAAAGCATGTATTTCTTTTCTTATATTTTGAAGACTAGTACTCTTGCTAAATTCAAAACTATAATCATAATCATTTAAAAAGATATCTTCTTTTATCTTTTTTAGTTTATCTTGTGTTTGTTTTTTTTGATCACTTAAAATGTATATGTGATTAATATTTTCATGATGATCTTCAATATATGCAATCATTTTATGTATACTGTTTTCTTCTTTTATAAAAGAGAACTTACTATTTTTATCATCAAAAACAATATTATTAACTTTTGAAACAATCACTTTTGCATTAGGAAAGAGTTTGTGTTTGTATTCTCGTAAAAATTCATAGGAGATTTGATTCGTAGCAAGGATTAAATTAATATCTGTATTTTTATACTTATCTAAATAAAATTTGCTTAATAATTCAAAATACTCTTTTTGTTCAAAATTCTTATAGTTTAAATACTCATTGTATAAAACATAAGGCATGTTAACACCCGCTAATTCTTTTTTAAGACTTTGTTTGATTTCAAGCGAATTTTTATTTAGATTATCATAAGAATAAAGATTTAAAATTCCAAAAACCTTAAGTTCAGGTGTAGTATTAGCAAAAAGTGTTCCCATAAATATGATATATAAAACAAATAATTTAATTTTTATGTTACGCCTTTTAATTTTTTGCATCATATAATATTATATAACAATTTAATAAATTATTCAATTATTTTTTATCAGCTCTTTTATCAAATCTTTTGAAGATAATAAAGAACCAGAAACAATTAAAAAACAAGCCCAAAGTATACTATCATTAACACTCGCAAAAGAAAAAACAACCAATATTAAAGTAGATAATAAAGGAATAAGATAAGCCAAAGAACCAAGTAATTTTATATTCCCTTTTTTTAATGCATGATCCCAAAGGTAAAAAGCACCTCCAACAGGGCCTAGTCCCAAAACAATCGCAGCTAAAAATTCTACCAAACTGGGAAATACACTTTCTTCAAATAATAAATGACAGGCCAATGCCAATAAAGACGTTAACATACAAAAACCACTTACACTATAAGTAGGTATATCATGAAACGTTTTTGAAATAACAGAATAAGAAGACCAAGTAAGGGCAGCTGCAAAAGCAAAAGCATAACCATACAAATACTGCCATTCAAAATCAAAACGGCCATTTTTACTTAATAATATAACAGCGGCAAGTAAACCCAATAAGGAACCCAAAATATGATGCCATTTAAGTTTTTCATTGGGTAAAAAAGCGGAAAATAAAACAATAAATAAAGGCCACAAATAATTAATTAAGTTTGCTTCAAGTGCTGGTGCATTTTTTAATGCAAAAAAATAAAAAAAGTGATAACCAAATAAACCAAAAACGCCTACTAGCCAAACTTTAAGAGGAATTAAAAATAAATCTTTAATGTTTTTTTTGGCTTTTTTAAGCATTACATAACCAATTAAAGAAGAAACAAAAAAAGAAATACTTACCAATTCGAAGGGAGGGATATTACCTGTTAGGACAGTAAATGCAGCTAAAGTAGACCATAATATAATTGCAAGTAATCCAGTAAAATTACCATTTTTTCTCATAATTACTCTTTAACATTTTATTTTACAGTAAAAAAGAAAACTCTTTGTTTACTGTAGTTTTATAAAGGATTTTATCTAAGCGATATTAGTAAAAACAGATTGTACATCTTCATCGTCTTCTAATTTGCCGATTAATTTACCAATCTCTTCTAATTGTTCTTCACTAAATTCTTGAGGGTTATTTGAAATTCTTTGTAAAACAGCTTTTGTTAATTCAATGTTTAATGCTTCAAAAGCAGTATTTAATGAACCAAAGTCTGTGTAAGAAGAAGTAACAATTACCACACCATCTTCTTCTTCTATTTCTTCTAAACCTGCATCTATGAGTTCTAATTCTAATTCTTCAATATCCATATTTTCTGGTTTATTAAATTCAAAAATAGCTTTTCTATCAAACATAAATTCTAAAGAACCAGTTGGTGCTAAAGAACCTCCATTTTTATTAAAAATAACTTTAACATTTGCAACAGTTCTTGTATTGTTATCTGTTGCAGTTTCAACAAAAATCAAAGCCCCATGAGGACCTTTTCCTTCAAAGTTAACTTCTGCAAAATTTGTTGAATCTTTTGCACTTGCTCTTTTAATTGCAGACTCAATATTTGTTTTTGGCATATTTTCAGCTTTAGCATTTAAAATTGCAGTTCTAAGTGCTGAATTCATTTCAGGATCAGGAACGCCTGCTTTTGCAGCCATAGTAATTGCTTTTCCTAGTTTAGGAAAAATTCTTGACATTGCTCCCCATCTTTTTAATTTTGATGCTTTTCTGTATTCAAAGGCTCTACCCATCTTAACTCCATTTTGTCAATAATATAAATTTATGCGATTATATCAGGTTTGTAATAATAGTTGTATAAACCATGTTTTTATCTAAACAATATTTACGTTTTAATGAAAAGATTTCTTAAATAAAAATAACTTTTTGTTTATTGTAAAAGCACAGTTCTTAATACTATTTCTTATTTAATAAATAAAATATGCGTTTTTAGCTTAAGAATAAAAAGGCTTTATTTGGCAAAAGTAAATTATAACTATTATTTTAATACAATTTGTATATCAAATAATAAGGGTCAATAATGAATGTAATAGCTGAAATTTCTATTTTTCTTCTTGTAGTTTTTGTTGCTTATGGAATATATTCTTGGTCTACTGATAAAAGAAAAGAAAAGAAAAAAATGCAATTTAAATAAAAATTGTTAATTATTTTGTTAAAATGTTTTATGAAAAATTTTAAACAAATAATATGTCTTTTGATCCTAACTTCAAGTTTATACGCCAATGTACCCACCTTTAAAGTCTATAATACAAGCGCTAACAACGCGCAAACAGTATTAATTACCATAAATACAAGTAATAATATAAAGGATGTAAAACTCTCTTTAAATAAATTACATTTAAATTTTTTTAAAAATCCTTTTAAAAAAAATGAGTATTATTCTTTATTACCTCTTTCTTATTATAAAAAAATAAAAGAACATCGAATTATTTTCTCTTATGTAAAAGAGGGGAAAAGAATATTTACTTCTGAAAAAATAATTATTACAAAAGGCTTATACAAAAAAGAAATAATAAAAGTAAATAAAAAAAGAGTCAGCCTAAATAAAAAAGACAGTAAAAGAGCAAATAAAGAATATAAACAAGCTACTAAGATCTATAAAACAGTAAATAAAAAGATTCTGTGGCAAAAAGATTTTATTCTTCCACTTGAGAGTAAAATAACAAGTCCTTTTGGAACAAAAAGAATTTATAATGGTTCATTAAAGTCTTATCATTCAGGAACTGATTTTAAAGCCCCCAAAAATACAAAAATTCTAGCATCAAATGCAGGTAGAGTTGTTATTTCGCAGAAAAGGTTTTATGCTGGGAATTCTATAGTTCTTGACCATGGACATGGAATTTATACAGGTTATTACCATTTATCTACTTTAGAGAAAAAAGTAGGAGAGAGCGTAAAAAGAGGTGAACTTCTTGGATTATCTGGAAGTACAGGAAGAGTAACAGGCCCTCATTTACATTTTTCAGCCAAAGTACATGGGATTACAGTTGACCCCTTACAATTACTAAAAGTACTCAATATTTTAAATAATTAGTTTATTCTAATTCTTTGTAGGCTTTGTTAGCTTTTGCTTCTTGATATTGCGCCGCTTTATTATTGTAAGAACTTCTATCTTTAGAAGTACAAGCAATAAAAATAAATACTATAAAAGAAATACAGAAGATATTTTTTATCATTTTTTATCCTTTTAAATATACTTAATATCTTCAAGTGTACACTTGTTTTTTATAATATTTTATTAAATAAAGTTTTTTAAGCTTTTATTCTAGTACAATTCAAGAAAAAGACTTTTAATGAAAAAATATATTCTCTTTGATAATGATGGTGTCCTTGTAGAAACTGAAATTTGGTATTATGAAGCCAATAAAATAATACTAAAAACACTGGGTTTGGATTTAGAACTGCCTTATTATTTGAAAATTATGGCTAAGGGTGGAAATGCTTGGCAATTGGCTTATGAAGCAGGAATCTCTGAAGAAACCATTGTTCCTTATAGAAAAAAAAGAGATCTCATTTACCAAGACTTTTTACAAAATAAGAATATAGAAATTTCTGGGGTAACAAAAATACTTGAAGCTTTAAGTAAAAAATACAAAATGGCTGTCATTACTACCTCAAGAAGAGTAGATTTTGATCTTATTCATAAAAACAGAGACATCCTTCAGTATATGGATTTTACCTTATGTGTAGAAGAGTATGAAAAAGCAAAACCCCACCCTGCTCCTTATTTAGCAGGTCTTAAAAAATTTCAAGCCAGCAAAGAAGAAAGTATTGTAGTAGAAGATTCGCAAAGAGGATTAAGCTCAGCTTATGCTGCTGGAATTGATTGCATAATGGTAAAAAATGATTTTACCTCTAGCCATGATTTTTCAAATGCCCAATATTTTATTAATCAATTAAATGATTTAGAAGAGTTATTAGAAAATAAATTACACTAGTAAAAGAAGAAAAAAAATGTTAAAAGTTAGAAATATACTGTTTTTTTTTATACTCATGTATTTAGCAGGAGGAATATATTTATATATTTTTCAAAGAGATTTTATTTATTTTATACAAACAGAAATAAAACATGATGCTTTGGTACAAAATATCAAAATAAACAATGAGAATATTAAAATAATTGTTATAAACCCAAATAAAAACAAAGCCATTTTATATTTACCAGGCAGAAGTGAAACCGTTTCTAACAGAATTGATGCCTTTAAAAATAATTTTCCAGAACATACTGTGTATTTAGTTAATTATCGTGGTTATGGAGGAAGTTCAGGAAGTCCAAGCGAAAAAAACTTATTTAATGATGCCAAGTTTATTTATAAAAAAATACAAAAAGAGCATAAAAACATAATACTTATAGGAAGAAGTTTAGGAACAGGAATTGCTGCTTATTTGGGAGAAAAGTTTTCTTTTTCTAAAATAATATTGGTTACCCCTTATGATAGTATCATGGGCATGGCCAAAGATAAATATCCTTTTTATCCAATATCTTTCATTTTAAAAGATCATTATAATTCTCTTAAAAGAGTTAAAAATATTAGGTCTAAAACCTTAGTATTATTAGCAAGTAAAGATGAAACAATAGAAGCAAAATATTCAAATAATTTAATAAAAGCTTTTAATCCTAAAATACTTACGGTTAAAACAATTAAAGACTCAGGGCATAACAGTATTATAAAAAAAGAAGATTATTTTAAAGAAATGCGCTTATTTTTAGCACAATAAGTACAAGTGCTTAAATGATTCAAGGCTTAGAAATAGCCTAAAATGCTGTGATGTTTATAGATGATTCTTTTTATCTCTTTTAGAAAAGATTGTTCTAAGCGAAAATACTTAAAACTGAGGCTATTTTTATCTAGTACAGTGGTCATATAAGACTCCTTGTTCAAAGATTATTAAAACTTAATTATTATAGCCTCAAAAAAGACTTAAGTCAATTTTTTCTATTTTTTAAATATTTTTTTAAACGCTCTACCCCTATTTTTAAATGTTCTATATCTCTGGTATAAGCAAAACGTAAATAAACATTACTTTTGTTTTTCCCAAAATCCAAACCAGGCGTACAAGCAACTTGAATATTTTTTAATAATTCTTTTGCAAAAGAGAAAGAATCATTAGTATATTGGGATACATTAGCCCATAAATAAAAAGCCCCATCGGGTTTTGAATCTATATCAAAGATTTCATTTAATTCTTTATACAAATAATCACGTCTTTCTCGAAATATATCTTTTGAGTTTTTCAAATATTCATAATCAAAGGCTTGCAGTGCTCCATATTGAGATAGAGTTGGAGCCGATATAAATATATTTTGAGCAATAATTTCTGCTTGTCTGACATATTTGGGAGGAACAATAATCCACCCTAATCTAGCACCTGGCATAGCAAAATATTTTGAAAAACCATTTATGACAAAAACATTTTCATCAAACTCTAATGCAGTATGAGCGTTTTCTTCATACGTTAAACCATGATACAACTCATCAGAAATAAAAGCTATCTTGTTTTTTTTGCAATACAAGATAAGTGCTTTTAGATTTTCTTTTGTGTAAATATTTCCAGTAGGATTAGCAGGTGAGGATATTTGCAGTGCATCTAGGTCTTGACTTTCTAAGTGTTTAGGGATGAGTTGGTAATTAGTACTTTTATCTATATTCATAAATACAGGTTCAATATCAAGCATATGTGCAAAGTTTTTATAACACGGATAAGAGGGGTCACTTAAACCCAAACGATGTTTGTACTTTAAACTCAAGGTATAAGCCACCAAAAAAGCCCCAGAAGTCCCAGGAGTAAGTAGAATTTGATTTTCATTGATTGTGACATTGTATGTTTTTTTATAATGTTCTTTAATTTTAACTCGTAATGCTAATAAACCCATAGACTCTGTATATGAGAAACAATTGTCATTAATAGCTTCATGCAAAGCTTCTTTTACTTTGGGAGAAGGAGCTAGGTCCGGTTGTCCAATTTCAAAATGAATGGCATTGGGATATTTTTGGGCTTCTTTTACTATGTCCATTACAATAAATGATGTCATATTTTCATAACGCATTATTTTTCTCTCCCTAAGATTTAAGAAACTTCTTCTTAACTGGTTTTAATATAAGTATTTTTTAATTATATCTGCTTAAACTTTTCTATAAGCTCTTTGACCAAATAACTTAGCTAAAATTCAAAAAATAACAGCAAAAAGACAAAGGCAAAACATGCAATACTTTGGTGAACTACAAACAAAATACGAAGAAGTATTTCTTACACGTTCGTATATGTACTTTAATCGTGAAGATGAAGAAGAAATCACAGCAAAAGACTTAAAACAGAAAATTAAAACAGCAAAAGATCGAAAAAAGAATATCATAGGTACTGTATATATGTACAATCCTATTATTACACCAATGGGATTTGATACAACAAAGTTTTTATTGGATCAAGAATTTGATGCTTTTGATGAACTTATAGAACTAAAAGTTGAAAACTATATTACGGCTTATAAACAAGCAATGAAAGACACCTGTGTGGGAAAAATAGTTGAAATTAAAAATCTTTTTAATTTAAATGAAAAACACATAGACACTCCTTCTTTATTAGATAAATTTAATTCTGATTTAGAAAAATACATGTCGGCACAAAATACTGAGTTTGACAGAGATTTAATGTATTTAGATGCAGCAAACTTTATTCCAAGTGGTAAATTTGTTCTTTTTTCTTGGGGTGAGAAACTTAATAAAAAAGAATTTCCAAGTATTTATGATTATGCACAAATAGTTTATGACCACACGGTTAAATTGGGTAAAAATATTGTTTTTGTTTATAAAAAAGAAAAAACAATAGAGGGTTCTATTAATTTATTACAATTTCCAACACCTATGCACAATGTAAAATACAGAACAGACATCGCTTTTGCTTTAAAACTAGCATTTAAAGAATTTCCACCAACAACAGCATTTTATTTATAAGGTACAAAATGAACATTCCATTAACAAAAATACGAAACTTTAAAAACTTTATTGACGCATCAAGCTCATTAAAAGAAGAAGAAGGTAATAATATTTACCTTATTATCACAGCTATAGAATCTTACTATGAATTTGTAAGTGAATCTTTAATTCATGGAACATCTAGAAGTAAAACACAATTTAAATTACTTCAAGAACTAGAAGCTACAAAAGTGATTACTTTTGATGAATTTAAAATCATGGATGAAACAAGAAAACTAAAAAATGATTTAACACATAGATTGGATTTTTTACCTGATTTAAATACTTACCATAATTTTAATAACAACTGTAAAATTGAAAATATTCAAAAACCAAGTGATGAAAAGAATCAAAATGATGTATTAAAAGCTTTAACTTATTCTTTGGTTTCTGCTTATAAAAGCATTGATAAAAAGCTTTTTCCCTTAGTTGAAAAAGAATTATCGTAAAATTACAGTTTTATAGCCTTTATCCTTAATATCTAATGTTATTTTAAGGATAAAACGTTATTATTCCAAGCAACTTATTTAAGAGTAAGTTACGTGATTGGGGTATCGCCAAGTGGTAAGGCATCAGCTTTTGGTGCTGACATTCTCAGGTTCGAATCCTGATACCCCATCCATTTTAATGTTAAATAATAATTCAATCCGGGGAGGTTGGAGAGTGGTCAAATCCAAGGGATTGTAAATCCCTCGCCTACGGCTTCGAAGGTTCGAGTCCTTCTCTCCCCACCACTTTAATAGTGGCTCGATAGCTCAGTCGGTAGAGCAAAGGACTGAAAATCCTTGTGTCGACAGTTCGATTCTGTCTCGCGCCACCATTTGAATTTATTTAACATTATATTTTATATTACTACCATTAAAAATGCGAGCGTGGCGGAATTGGTAGACGCGTTGGACTTAAAATCCAATTCTGGTTTCAGAGTGTCGGTTCAATTCCGACCGTTCGCACCATGAACACTAAAAATAATGTTAAGACATTGTTTTTTTTGTGAATTTTAATATCATTTTATGATATAAAAAATTTAGTCCAATATTGACAGGAACATTATTGAGAAATGAAATGCATATTTCATTTTAGAAAACAAAAATCATAGACGATATGATTTAAATTTTAACTACTTCCTATAGTTATACGGTTGGAGAATTGACAGAGTTGGTCGAATGTACCGGTTTTGAAAACCGGCGAGGGTCACACCTCCGAGGGTTCGAATCCCTTGTTCTCCTCCATTATAAACTTACAAACAATCAAAACCTAATACTCATACAGTGGCTCGATAGCTCAGTCGGTAGAGCAAAGGACTGAAAATCCTTGTGTCGACAGTTCGATTCTGTCTCGCGCCACCACTTGATAACATTTTAAAACTGCATATCTTTTTTCTACTCATATACTATTTACTTATTTGCAAATTACATTAATAATTTATTAACAAAGTGATTCAAGTATGCGATTGTTTTTCTCATGGAAGAGAGGAATAAATATACAAGATTAAAAAACTAAGTATCAATTCTTTACTGCACGGTTTTAGCTCTAGAGAAATAAGGTTTAAAATCTCATAGTTAATAATACAAAACAATACCTAAGCACTCTTTTATAAAATGATATTTATCAAACAGTCAGATAAAACGTCATAATAGCTCAAAAGAAAGCTCTGGCATTTAAAAGTCCTAATATTAAGGGCATTGTGGAAGAAGAATAAAAGGGCGTCATAACACCTAGTTCTGTAGCAAAAAAATAAGCTCCTGCCTTTATTTTGATTCATATATTTATTTTAGATTATATTTTTAGAAATATGGAAATAATTTAAGATAAGACACGTCAAAATGCGTTTTGACTTAGAATATTAAAAAAAGAAGAGATTTATATAGATCTCTTCTTTTGTGCTTTAGCTTAGGGACTAAAGCACTGTTTAATACGAGGAGTTTTTTTCTTTGTTTTTGTTATGAAAAGCAGAAGAGACTTCATTGGCTGCTTTTATCATAAAGTTAGCATCAGAACCAACAGTTACAAAATCAAAACCAAGTACTTTCATTTTCAAAGCGTATTCCACCGTAGCATTATGAATACCTGCATATTTATTATATTTTTTAGCTGTTTTTAAAATATGTTTAATTGTTTCAAGAACAAAAGCTTCTTCTTGATCAAATTTTGGTTCATAACCTAAATTAAAAGACAAATCAGCAGGTCCAATATAAACAGCATCAATACCTTCTACACTTAAAATATCTTCTAAATTATCTAAGGCTTCTTTGGTTTCAATCATAGCTACTATTAAGATAGAATTATTAGCAATTTGCGCATAATTTCCTTCAAAAACATATTTCGCACGAATAGGACCAAAACTTCTTTTTCCCATTGGCGGATAATAAGAATATTCAACAAGTTTTTGCGCTTCTTCTTTATTATTAATCATAGGACAAATAATACCATCAACCCCCGCATCCAAAATTTTCATAACATGAGCAGGATCTAACCAAGGTACTCTTACCATGGTAGTAGTACTGGTAGTATTAATAGCCCTTAACATATCAACCGCTTTTAAATAATCATTAATTCCATGTTGCATATCTATTGTTAAAGAATCAAAACCTTGATGGGCCATTATTTCTGCACTAAAAGCTTCTGGCATAGACAACCAACCATTTAAGGTTGTTTGTTTATTTTCCCAGGCTTTTATAAGTTGATGGTTTTTCATTATTATTCCTTAGGCAAATTGTGTGGTAATTATTTTTGTATTCATATATTCATACATTCCTTCTTCTCCACTTTCACGTCCAAAACCACTGGCTTGGATTCCACCAAAAGGAACTTCAGCAGCAGCCAGCGCAAAAGAATTTACTCCCACCATTCCAGCTACTAAATCACTTGACGTTCTATTGGCTAACTCTAAAGATTTAGTAAAAGTATAAGAAGCCAAAGCATATTCAGTTGAATTGGCTTTTTTAATAACTTCGTCATAAGTCTTGAAACTTTGAATCAATGCAATAGGTCCAAAAATTTCATTGCACAATAAAAAAGAATTATTAGGAAGATCTCGTATTACTGTTGGCTCAAAAAAGAAACCTTTGCTAAAACCATCTGGTCTTTTTCCACCCGTTAAAATAGTACCACCTTGAACAGCTACTTTTTCTAAGAAAGATTCAATCTCTTCTCTTCTTCTTGCATGAACCAAAGGACCCATTGTTGTTTTTTCATCTAAACCAGAACCTAAAACATGTTTTTTAACTTCTGCTACCATTACCTCACAAAATTCATCCATTTTACTTTCATGAATATAAAATCGCGTAGGTGAAACACACACTTGTCCTGCATTGGCAAATTTTACAGCTGCACATAAAGTAGCTGCTTTTTTAATATCAGCATCTGCATGAACAATTACAGGAGCATGTCCTCCTAATTCCATTGTTACTTTTTTCAAAGTAATTGCAGAAGATTCAATAAGTTTTTGCCCTACCATAGTAGAACCCGTAAGTGAAAGTTTTCGAACGCGGGGGTCATTCATAATTCTAGGACTTAAAGCCCTTGCACTTCCGCAAAGAAAAGAAACCAAACCTTTTGGTAATCCTGCATCATGACACGCTTCTATAAGTTTCATTCCTGTTAAAGGTGCCACATCAGTAGAGCGTAAAATCATAGGGCAGCCAGCAGCTAAAGCAGGTGCTAATTTTCTAGCCATTAACAAAATGGGGAAATTCCAAGAAGAAAATGCGGCAACTGTACCAATAGCAGAGTGCTCTACTTTTACAGTAGTATTAGGAACCCTACTTTCAATGGTTTTTCCATAAATTCTTTTTGTTTGCTCTGAAAACCAAATAAATTGATCAATACTTAAAGCTACTTCTCTTTTGGCTTGAACCAAAGGTTTTCCCGTTTCTAAAGAAATGGTATAAGCTATCTCTTCTTCATTTACTTTTAAATTATCAGCAATATTCATAATCTTATCTGCTCTATCCCATGAATGCATAGCATTCCACTCTTTTAAAGCATTCATAGAAGCATCAATTGCAAGTGTAACTTGTTCTGGTGAAGCAATAGGAGCTTGCCCAATTACGGATTCATCATAAGGATTTATAACATCAAAAACGCCCTTATCTCCTTTTACCCATTCATTATTAATATATAAACCATATTCTTCATACATTTTCATTATTTAACCTTTATATTAAATTCTTCTCTTATTTCATTAATTGTAACACTTCTATTTTCTTCTAAAGATTTTTTAGCAGCAACTGCCATTAGTGCAGATTCTAGCGCATCTTCAATACCTACACTCACTTTTTCACTATTATTTATACTGTTTACAAATTCCACACTTTCTTGATAATAAGCATCTTCATATCTCTCTAAAAAGAAATACATAGGTTTGTCACTTGAAGTACCTTCATTATTAGTTATTTCAACTGAATTATCAAAAACGTTCTTACAATTAACATTACTTTTTGTACCAAAAACTTCTACTCTTTGATCATAACCATAAGTCGTAGCTCTACAATTTTCGATCATAGCAAAACTACCATCTTCAAGTGTCATGGTAAGCATTGCTGTATCAATATCTATATCTCCATAATCAGTAATTAAAGAAGCACCTTTTGCAGTAATTTCTGTAATATTTTGATGGGATAAAAATCTAACCATATCAAAATCATGAATAGTCATATCCAAAAATAAACCACCTGATGATTCAACGTAAGAACGTGGAGGTGCACTTGGATCTCTAGAAACTACTTTTAAAGATATTAAATTTCCTAAAGTATCATTTTTTACCAGTTCTGATATTTTTTTGAAATTCTTATCAAATCTTCTATTAAAACCAATTTGAAAAAGTGTATTATTTTCTTTTAGTATTTCTTGAACTTTTAGAATTCTTGATATATCTAAATCTACTGGTTTTTCACAAAAGATTGCTTTTCCTTTTTGTGAGGCTTTTATAATCAAATCTGCGTGACTATCTGTTGGAGTACAAATATAAACAGCATCAATACTATCATCATTTAAAATAGCATCAACATCTTTATATCTGTTTTCAATTCCTTGAGAAATAGCCCATTCTTCATCTAAATAAGGATCCGCAACACTTTTTACATTCACCCCTACTATTTTCTTTAAACTTAAAGCATGTACTTTTCCAATTCTCCCTGCTCCTAAAATCCCTACATTAATCATTATTTGTTTCCTTGTTTTAAAATATTTTCGGCTCTATTCCAGCTCTATTACCACGTGCTAAAAAATCAAAATCACAACCTTCATGCGCTTGTAATACGTGAGAGGTGTATAAATGAGTATATCCGCTGTCATAATCTCTTTTTTCTTGGACATACTCTTTTCGCCTGCCCTCTAATACTTCATCACTTAATAGAACTTCAATAATTCTATTTTTAACATCTAAATGAATCATATCTCCTGTTTGTACCAAACCTAAATTTCCACCAATATAAGACTCAGGAGAAACATGTAAAATACACGTACCATAAGAAGTTCCGCTCATTCTGGCATCTGAAATTCTTACAATATCCGTAATACCTTGTTTTAAAAGTTTTTTAGGAACAGGTAATTGTCCCCACTCTGGCATTCCAGGAGCCCCTTGGGGTCCTGCATTTTGTAAGATTAAAACAGTGTTTTCATCTACATCTAAATCTTCATTATCAATCTCTTCTTTTAAGGTTTTGATGTCTTTGTAAACCAGTGCTTTTCCTGTATGTTTTAACAATCTTGGTTCACAAGCCGTTTGTTTAATAATTGCACCATTTAGCGCTAAATTACCGCGTAAGACAGCAATAGAGCCCAATTTATTTAAAGGTTTAGAAAGACTTTGGATTACATCTTCATTGTAATTGACACTATCTTTTATATTTTCATAAAAAGATTTTAAATTAACTGTTTTAATATCATGTAATTTTGATTTAAGTTCCGTATACAAGGCTTTTGTTCCTCCTGCATAATAAAAATCTTCCATTACATATTTTCCCGAAGGTTGTAAATTTAAAATCAAAGGAATATCATTCGATATTCGTTCAAAATCGGCTAAAGTAATATCAATATTTGCCCGTTTGGCCATAGCAATTAAATGAATAATTCCATTGGTAGAACCCCCAATAGCATTTAAAACAACAATGGCATTTTCAAAAGACTCTTTGCTCAACATATCTTGAGGTTTAAAATCTTGTTTAACAAGTTCGACGGCTTGTATTCCACAATTTCTTGCCATTCGTATATGAGAAGAATCAACAGCAGGAATGCTTGAACTTCCAGGAAGTCCAAAACCTAAGGTCTCTGCTAAAATCATCATGGTAGCAGCCGTTCCCATACTCATACACGTACCAGCTGAACGTGCAATTCCAAATTCCAGTGCACGCCATTGACACTCATCTAACATACCTGCTTGTTTTTTCTCCCAAGCTTTCCACACATCAGTTCCAGAAGCTACGACTTTACCTTGATAGTTTCCTCCAAGCATTGCCCCTGCTGGCATATATACTGTTGGAATGTTAAAAGAAATAGCTCCCATTAACACAGCAGGCGTAGTTTTATCACAGCCTCCCATAACAACACAACCATCAACAGGATGAGCTTTTAATACTTCTTCCACTTCCATTGCTAATAAATTTCTGTACATCATAGAAGTAGGTTTAATTAATTGTTCCCCCAAACTTAGAACGGGTATTTCAATAGGGAAACCTCCTGCTTGTAAAATTCCTCTTTTAATATCTGCTACACGTTGGGGAAAATGAGTATGGCAAGTATTAAATTCATTCCACGGATTAATAATAGCAATAATAGGTTTTCCAATATATTCTTCTGGTTCATATCCCATTTGATTTACCCGTGAACGATGTCCAAAACTTCTTAAATCATCTTTTTCAAACCATCGTAAACTTCGTAATTTTTTTTGCTCTGCCATCTTTTTTCCTTATAAACTAACTACTGTTTTATTTTCATTGGATTCTATAATTGCATTTAAAACAAGAGCAACATTTTTTGCATCTTCAAAATTTACTTTTTTACTCTTATCATTGTGTACAATTACATTAAGAAAATTAGCAGCTTCAATGGCTTTTAAATCTTCATAACCCAAACCAGAACCATCTGATGGATTAAAATTACCGTGATTAGAATGAAGAGGAGAGGAATAAATCTTTCGATACCCATTTTGTTTACCTTCTTCATGAATATAAAGATTTAAGGTATTCATTTCTTCAAAGTTCCATTTAATACTTCCTTTTGAACCATGAACTTCAAAAGTCATTTCAGACGTTGGTCCATAAAAAGCTCTTGAAGAATCAATATAACCTCTTGCTCCATTTTTAAATTTAACAATGGCATTGACGTAATCATCATTCGTAACGTCTTTCATTTCATCGTTTTTTGAACCCTTCGCATAATGAGAAGCGCCTGCAGGGGCTATTGGACGTTGTTTTATAAAAGTATCCATTACCCCTTGAACTTCACTTATTTCACCCATTAAATTAATGGCCATATCTACAGCATGTGACATAATATCGGTCAAAGCACCATGCCCATTCTCTTTTTCAAATCTCCATGAATAAAATCCCAATTCATCTGCAGCATAACAAGAAAAGAATCTTCCTCTAAAATGTCTTAACTCCCCAATAGCTCCATCTTCTATAAGTTTTTTTGCTTCTTGAACCAAAGGAGACCATCTGTAGTTATAACCCACAAAAGTTTCTTTTTCATAATCTTTTACCAGTTCATAAGCTTTAATCGTATCATCAGGAAAAGCACCCACTGGTTTTTCACAGTTAATATGTTTTTTGTGTTTAATACAATATTCAATCATTTCTAAATGCAGAGAATTTGGTGCTGTAATATCTACAATATCAACAGCCGGATCTTCTACTACTTTTTTCCAATCCGTAGTACACTTCTCAAAGCCAAATCTTCTTTTAGCCGCTTGCGCTCTCTCTTCTATAATCTCACTACAAATAATTAATTTAGGACTCACATTTAAAGAAGCAAATTTCGCTTTAATATTATTATACGCATTTGAATGAGCTTCACCCATCCAACCCATTCCAATAATTCCAACACCTATTTCTTTCATCTTTTACCCTTATAATATTTTATTTATATACGCAAATGCTTTTTTAGCATAAACAAATGGATTAGCTAGTTCTGGATCTTGCTCCGCTTCAACAACTATCCAACCCTCGTAATTAATCTCTTTTAATACGTCAACAATAGGAGAAAAATCAATGATTCCATCTCCTGGTACAGTATAAACCCCTGCTAAAACAGCATCAATAAAAGAAGTATCTTTTTTTAATACTTCTTTTTTCACTTCTTCTCTAACATCTTTAAAATGCACATGAGAAATTCTATTTTTATGTTTTTTTATCATATCAAGTGGATTTCCACCTGCAAAATATATATGTCCTGTATCAAAAGATAAACCAACTTCATCTTTTGTATATTTTAAAAACATATCAATTTCATTTTCATTTTGAATAATCGTTCCCATATGATGATGGTAAGTTAAAATAGCACCCTTAGATTTTGCAAAATCATATAAGGTATTATATTTCTTGGCATAATTTTTCATTTCATCTTCACTTAAAACAGGTTTTTTACTTAACGCTATTTCTTGTTTTCCTTGAATTGTATTTGAGCATTCACAATAAACAACTACTTTACACCCTACATATAATTTATTATCAATAAAAACGTCTAAGTCTTTTAACTCTTGTTCTACGCTTTGAGATAATAAATTGCCAGAAAACCATGAACCTGCAAGTTCTAAATCAAAATCTTCTAATACTTTTTTTAACTCTTTTTTATCTTGAGGAAATTTTCCACCCATTTCAGTACCTACATAACCAGCTTCTCTGGTTTGGCTTAAACATGTTTCCAAAGGAGTATTTCCCCCTAATTGTGGTAAATCATCATTTGACCATGCAATAGGTGCTATCGCTAATTTTACTTCCATCTATACTCCTTTTCTTTGTGCTTTTACATTTTCTTCATAGTTTTTTCTGGCTGCTACAATTTTTTCTTTTTTTGAAACTTCTGGCACACCTACTTCCCACCAAGCATCTCCATGTTCGCTCCAATTATATTTTGAAACTTCTATATGAAGTATATAGGTTTTTGAAGAGGCTTTTGCTCGTAAATATGCTTCTTCTAAATCTTCAATTTTTGATACAAATTCACCATTTGCGCCCATAGCTTTGGCATGTTGTACATAATCAACTCCAAAAGGATCTCCTGCTAATTTACAATCTTGTATTAAATTATTAAAAGGCTCTGCTCCTTGATTTATTTGTAGACGATTGATAACGGCATACCCTTGATTATCACAAACAATAACAATCATTTTATCTCCAGATAATACAGAAGAATAAATCTCAGTATTAAGCATCATATACGAGCCATCACCTGTAAATACAATGTTTTGTCCATCTTTATTCGCAATAGCGCTTCCATATCCACCAGATACTTCATAACCCATACAAGAAAAACCATACTCATTGTCAATTGTATTAAAACCTTTGCTTTGCCAAATAGTATTAACTTCCCCAGGTAATCCTCCAGCTGCTGTAATTACCCTGTCTTTTCCCGTGGCTAATTTATTAATAATTCCAACTACATTAGCATAAGAAGGAATCTCATTTTTTTCATTAATTTTGTCTTCTACATATTTTAAATAAATTTTTTTATTTTCTTTTGCTTGGTTAATTAATTTTATGTCTGCTTTATAATCTTTTAATTCTTCACATAATTCTTTAATTATTTCTTTTGCATCGCCTACAACACAATGACTATTATGTTTAATAGCATCAAAGCGTGAAGCATTAATTGATACAAATTTTACATCTTCATTTTTAAATATTGACCATGAACCAGTTGTAAAATCTTGTAAACGTGTACCTATATTTATAACAACATCTGCTTCATTAAGTAAAACATTGATTGCTTTAGTTCCAGGAACACCAACAGGACCTATATTTAATTCTTCATTTGCTAAAAAAGCAGTTTTTCCTGATACCGTTGTACCATAAGGAATTTGGCATTGAAGGGCTAAATCATTTAAAACTTCACTTGCATTTGATAATAAAACACCACCCCCTGCAATAATTACTGGTTTTTTTGCTGCTTTAATTATTCGAACTGCTTCATTTATTTCTTCTTTATCTGCTCTGCTACGTACTAGTTTATGTATTTTCTTAGTAAAAAAAGACTCAGGGTAATCATATGCCATACTTTGGGTATCTTGACAAACGCCTATATATGCAGGTCCACATGTACGTGGATCTAACATCATAGCTATCGCTTGAGGCAAAGACTGCATTAATTGAGCAGGATTAGTTATTCTATCCCAGTACTTAGTAATGGCTTTGAAACAATCACTAGCACTTGAAGTAGAATCTCTTTCATTTTCAATTTGTTGAAGTACGGGGTGGCTTAATCTACTATCAAATACATCTCCACTTAACATCAATAAAGGCAAAGAATTCGTATACGCAACACCAGCAGCAGTAATCATATTGGTTGCTCCTGGTCCTACTGAAGTAGTAACAAGCATAATTTGTTCTCTGTTTTTTGCTCTTGCATACGCAATGGCGGCTAAAGCCATTGATTGCTCATTTTGTCCTCTGTATGTAGGGAATTCCTCTTTTATGTCATATAAAGCTTCTGCTATACATGTTACATTTCCATGTCCAAAGATTCCAAAAGTACCATTTATGTACTTTTGAACCCCAGTATCTGTTTGTATGTATTGATTGTTTAAGAATTTTATAATTGCTTGTCCAACCGTTAATCTAATAGTTCCCATACTTCTACTTCTCCTTATTTCTTATAAGTTTTTAGAGTCTTCACCTAACTCTTCACTTAAATCTTGTATTACTTTTCCACCAGCCATTTTTTCTTGCAGTTCTGCAACTGTTACACCAGCTTTATCATACGTTCCAAAGGTTTGACCTCTGTTTAAAATAGTAAACCTATCTCCTACTGCAAATGCATGATACACATTATGAGTAATAAAAATAACTGCTAGGCCCTTGGCTTTTGCTTGTAAAATATATTTTAAAACCATTGAAGATTGTGCCACCCCAAGTGCTGATGTAGGTTCATCTAAGATAAGTACCTTGGCACCAAAATAAACAGCTTTTGCAATAGCTAAACACTGCCTTTCTCCACCTGAAAGTGTTCCAACAGCTTGAGAGGCTTCTCTAATATTAATACCAATTTCTTTCATGGCATCAAAAGCTATTTTGTCTGCTTTTTTAAAATCCAATACTTTTATAGGTCCCCATCTTTTTTCAATAACATCTTCACGTCCAAGAAAAAAATTTCTTGAAATTGACATCAAAGGAATAGTAGATAAATCTTGGTATACCGTAGCAATTCCTGCATTTAACAGTTTTTCAGGACTTGGATCTACAACATCTTTTCCATCTATTTTGTATTCTCCAGATGTTTTAGGATGAACGCCTGCAAGTGTTTTAATTAAAGTAGATTTACCCGCACCATTGTCACCTAATAAACACATTACTTCCCCAGGATAAAGATCCATTGAAATTCCATTTAATGCAATAACATTCCCAAAACGTTTTTTTACGTCTTTAATTTGTATAATTGGCGTTCTCATCATTAACTTCTCATAATCTTTTTTCTGACACTATTACTTAACATAACAGCACCCAATAACATCAGTCCTAAAAATACTCTAAACCAATCACTATCAATAGAAGTATATGAAATACCAATATTTACAATTCCAAAGATTAAAGCACCCAATGATGCACCAATTACGGTTCCATATCCACCTGTTAATAATGCTCCACCCATAACAACTGCAATAATGGCTTCAAATTCTTTTAACAAACCTCTTTGTGCATCTGCTGATCCATAATCAAATACTTGACACGCTGCAAAAATAGTAGCACAAACAGCTGTTCCCATAAATAATAGAATCTTTACTTTATCTGTTGGAACTCCCATATTCTTAGAAGCTTGTTCATCTCCACCAGTAGCATAAATCCAATTTCCATATTTTGTTAATCGTAAAATAACTACACCAATAACAGTAAGTGCAATCCACCATACCAATAACATTTTAATACCAGTAACAACAGGTGTACCATCATCATAAGTAGCAATCATTCCCATTTCAGCAAAATAAGTAAATAAACCTGTAAAAGCTTCTCCTCCAAATAATGAAGCTAACCAATCTCCCTCTGAGGCTTCTTTAACTCCACCAACTAAAGTTTGATCCGTTAATAATCTTGAAATTGCAACCGTAAGTCCTCTTAAAATAAATAAAGAAGCTAAGGTAACAATAAATGAGGGTAATTTTGTTTTAACAACTATATATCCATTTAAAAACCCTATTCCACTCGCAATAATAAACGCAGTAATAATAGAAATCCAAGCAGGAATCCCATATTCTACTGTCATAATTGCCATTATAATTCCAGAAAATCCAATCATTGAACCTACTGATAAGTCAAACTCTCCACCTATCATTAATAAACAAGCTCCAACTGCAATTATTCCAATTAGTGCTGCTTGCTCTGTCCATGACAAAACACCTTCTAATGTAAACATTGCATCTTCTGCAATCATAAAAAATACTAAAAACACCCCTAATACCCCAACTACTGAAGTAAATTCTGGTTTTTTTAATATTCTTGAATATAAACTCTCTGTTCCTAATCGTTCATCAGCCATTCTTTATCCCTTCATAAAACTAGGATTACTCCTAGTTTTTTATATTATATTTATCTGTATTTACCTGCGTATTTTTCAACATTAGAAACATTTGCTTTCGTAACATATCCAGGACCTGAATTAATATCTCCACTTTGTAATACCCCATATTTAGCCATTTGAGTTAATACAACGATTGGCATATATCCTTGAAGGTATTGTTGTTGGTCAATTGCAAAATCAATCACACCATCTTTAATTCCTTTGATAATATCTTTACTTAAATCAAAACTAACAAAATATATATGTCTACCAAGTCTTGCTTTTTTAACTGCTCTCATTGTAGGAGAAGCCGCAACTGGTCCTAAAGCTAAAACTGCATCATAATCTTTCAATCTTGGTTTAACTTTCCTTTCAATTTCAGCAGGATCAACTCCAACATCTAACATATTATTCTTAACACCTAAAGCATCTGCAAAACCTTGACATCTTTGCTCTAAAGAAATATTTGTAATTTCTTGGTTAATACAAATAAATGTTTTAACTCCCGCTTTTTTAGCTTTTTTACCTGCTTGTAGTCCAGCATCGTACTCAGATTGTCCAATATGCATTAAAGCACCAATCTCTTTTCCATAAGCACCACCTGAATTAATGGTAATAACTGGGATTCCTAATTTAATTGCTTTTTTAATCGCTCCACCTAAAGCATTTGAATCAGGAATAGTAACTACTAAACCATCAGGTCTTTTAGCAATAGCGGCAGTAATTAATCTGGCCATTTCAGTTAAATCTCCTGATGCAGGGTTTCTATAATTTACATTAACACCCATATCTTTAGTTGCATTGTTAACACCATTTTTAACAACAGACCAAAAACCATCGGTATCAGATCCATGAGTAACAACAGCAATATTAATATCTTTTGCAAGAATTAAACTAGATGCACATAACAATCCACATATAACTTTCTTTAACATAGTCGACTCCTTTAATTTTGTTTTTCAACATATTCAAGTTTATGTAATTTTGAACAAAATGTACATAGTTTTTTATAATTACAATAAAAAGTTGTAATTATGGGTAATAACGTAACATTAATTAAGATATAAATATTTTTTTGTATTAAAAATATTTATATCATCAATTATGAGTACTTAAGTAACACATAATGCCATTTATTAAGTATATTTAAAAAAACTCTATACATTTTGTTCAAAATAGCTTATAGTTTTCTTAGTTTTATATCGGTAGAAGTATTTACTCTTTTAAGATAAATAACCGAAAGTATAAGTAAGCATTTTGCCTCTCCTATATATAATAAGATTAAAAGGATTTTCATGAAAATATATAAAATAGGTATAGTTGGGCTTGGACGAATGGGACAAGAACATTTACAGCTTATATCAGAACATGTATCATCTGCAAAAGTCAAAGCAGTATGTGATTTAGAATTTAATCAAGATGCAAAAACACTTATAAAAAAATATGGAATAAGAGATAAATATAGCGATTATAAAGAAATGCTAAAAGATCCCTTACTTGATATCATATATGTATGTACACATATTGATGATTTAACCAGAATATCTATTGATTGTATTAAAGCGAATAAACATACTTTTTGTGAAGAAAATTTATCAAAGAGTGTGGAAAATATAAAAGAATTAATGAGTGTTTTAGAGAACAGTGACTCTAAATTTATTGTGGGATTAAACAAACGTTTTGATAATAATTTTAATTCTGTAAGAGATGCTGTTATAAAAGGAAAAATTGGAGAACCACAAGTTATTAAAATAACGTCAAGAGATCCTGATTTTCCATCTATGGAATATTTAAAAAACTCAGGAGGTCTGTTCTTTGATATGACAGTCGATGACTTTGATATGATTCGTTATTTAAGCAAATCTGAAATTGTTGAAGTTTATGCCATGGGTGCGGTGTTAATTGATGATGCTATCAAAGAATACGATGACATTGATACTGCAACGCTTACCTTACGCTTAGCAAATGGTACCTTATGTATGATTGATAATTCAAGAAGAGCTACCTACGGTTATGATCAAAGAATCGAAGTTCATGGTTCTTTAGGAATGGTAACAACCTCAAACGAATTACAAAGTAAAGCAAAAATATATACAGGATATGGAGTTATTGAAGAAAAACCTCAATACTTAATCTTAGAACGTTATAAACACGCCTATATTAAAGAAACAGAACATTTTATTGATTGTATTAATGAAAACAAAGAACCACTAACAGGTTGTAATGATTCTTTACAGGCTTTGTATGCTGCAAAAGCTGCTATGAAGTCTTATTTAGAGAACAGACCCGTTAAACTTTCAGAAGTAAAATAAAGGAAGAAGATGAAAAAATCCATATGCTTAGAAACTATATTTACAGAAGTTGATTTTTATGATCGTTTTTTTCTTGCAAAAAAATATGGTTTTGCTTATGTTGAGTTTTGGACACATCATGACAAAGATATTACAAAGATTAAAGACTTGTTAAAAAAGTATTCTTTAAAACTGGCTAGTTTTACAGGAGATTATAGATACTCACTTATTGACAAAAAAGAACAAGATGTTTATATAAATGATATCAAAGAAGCAATTAAAGTAGCAAAATTTTTATCCTGTAAAAACATTGTGATTCACTCAAATGCTTTAGGAGATGGAGGAGTAGTTATCAATCATTATCTTGAACTAAACGAAGAAGAGCGAACCTTAACAATGATAGAAACATTAAAAATGTTAAAAAATGAGGTACAAAACTCTGGTATTTGTTTGGTTTTAGAAGCTTTAAATATTCATGAAGATCATTATGGAAATGCTTTAAAACATACCAAAGATGCAGCGCATATTATAAAAGAAGTATCTTGTGATTTTATAAAAGTTTTATACGATATGTATCATATGCAAATAAATGAAGGCAATATTATTTCTACTTTAAAACAGTATCAAAAAGAAATTGCTTACATTCATATAGCAGATGCCCCAGGAAGGGCAGAACCAGGTACAGGAGAAATTAACTTTTCTAATGTCTCAAAAACATTAAGAGAATTGTATGCAGATATACCCATTGGTTTTGAATTATTCCCAAAAATAAATTCGAAAATAGCAATAAATGAAATTATAAATTTATAGGAGAGAAAATGAGTAAAATAATAAAAGCTTTAATAAGCGGAGAGTTAGTAGAAAGTAAAACCAATAATTATGTAGATATGGTATCACCTTTAACCAATGAAGTTATAGGAAAAGTACCTTGTATGTTAGAAAGCGAAATAGATGATGCTGTCCAAAAAGCGCATAAAGCATATTTATTATGGAGATTTACTCCTGTTATGACACGAACAAGAGTAATGCTTAAATATCAAGCTTTAGTGAAAGACAATATGGAAGAATTAGCAACAATTCTTTGCGAAGAATCAGGAAAAACCTTTGATGATGCAAAAGGGGATTTAGTAAGAGGATATGAAGTGATTGAGTTTGCGTGTTCTGCTCCTACATTATTAATGGGAGAAACCATTGAAAATGTTGCAAATAAAGTAAATACCTATTCTTATAAACAAGCTATTGGAGTGTGTGCTGGAATTACACCTTTTAATTTTCCAGGAATGATTCCTTTATGGATGTTTCCCTTATCAATAGTAGCAGGAAATGCATTTATTTTAAAACCTTCAGAAATGGTTCCTAATACAGCATTAAGATTAGCAGAACTTTTATATGAAGCAGGAGCACCTAAAGATATTTTACAAGTTGTTCATGGACAAAAAGAACAGGTTGATATGTTATTAGATCATGATTTAGTACGTTCTTATTCTTTTGTAGGAAGTCCTGCTGTTGGAGGATATATTTATTCACGTGCTACGGCTAATTTAAAAAGAGCTCAGGCTTTAGTTGGAGCTAAAAATCATATGGTTATTATGCCAGATGCAAATAAAGAAAATGTATTAAATGCACTGGTAGGAGCATCAATGGGAGCAGCAGGTCAACGATGTATGGCTATTTCAGTTGCATTATTTGTAGGATCTGCTAAAGAGTGGATTCCTGAATTAGTAGAGCGCTTATCAAAAGTAAAACCCGGTGCTTGGAATGATAAAAGTGCTGATTACGGTCCTATTATTACGCGAAAAGCTCAAAACAGAGTAGAAGATTTAATTGCACAAGGTGTAAAAGAAGGTGCTAATCTGGTTTTAGATGGAAGAGGCGCAACAGTTGAAGGATACCCAAATGGAAATTGGATTGGACCTACTGTTTTTAGAGATGTAAAAGTAGATATGGATATATACAAAGCAGAGATATTTGGTCCTGTTATTTCTATTTTAGAGCCACAAAGCTTAAATGAAGCCTTAGATATTATCAATAACAATATGTTTGGAAATGGTACGTCTATTTTCACTTCAAGTGGAGCAGCTGCTACTAAATTTAGAAGAGAAGTATTAGTAGGACAAGTTGGTATTAATATTCCTATTCCTGTACCTTTACCATTCTTCTCATTTACAGGATGGAGAGGTTCGTTTTATGGAGACCTTCATGCGTATGGAAAACAAGCCATGACTTTTTATACAGAAACTAAAACAGTGACTGAAAAATGGTTTGAAGATGAAGAATATGAAGCAGTTGCTTTTAACTTTAAAGAAAATCACTCAAAATAATACCCTAAAGCGAAAGCTTTAAGGTATTCCTCAAGAACAAATCTACACAACATTTTATATAAACAATAATTTAAGACATGGAGCATGGTATGAAAACAATTGGCATTGGTTTAATTGGCAGTGGATATATGGGGAAAAGACATGCAGTTGCATTACATGCAGTAGGTGCTGTTTTTAATACCCAACTTCGCCCTATTTGTGAAATGATATGTACTACAAGCCTAGAAGGTGCTAAAAAAAGTGCAGAAGAACTTGGCTTTTCTTCGTATACAAATAATATACAAGAACTTATTAATAATCCAAAAGTAGATGCTATTATAATTGCAAGTCCTCAAAATACACATAAAGAGATTGCTTTAGCTGCTTTTGAATTGGGAAAACCCATTTTATGCGAAAAACCTTTAGGAGCTTCGCTTGCTGATGCTAGAATTATGAGTCAAACAGCAAAAACACTAAATGTTGTTAATTTAATTGGTTTTAATTATATAAGAACTCCTCTTACTCAATATGCCAAAAAACTCATACATGAAGGAGAATTAGGAGATATTTTATATGTAAGGGCAGAACATTCAGAAGATTTTTTTGCCGATCCTAAACATAAAACTACCTGGAGAATCAAAGGCAAAGAAAATGGCACGATGGGAGATTTAGCACCGCATTTAGTAAATCTCATGCATTATCTGCTTGGACCCATTGAAGAATTATGTGCCCAAATTGATGTAAAAAGAGAAAAAGACAAATCTAAAGTGGAAATACAAAATAATCTAAATGATGATCAAGCACAATTTATGTGCACCTTTGAAAATGGCGTAAAGGGGCACTTATCTTTCTCAAGAGTAGCAGCTGGAAGAAAAATGGGACTCTCTTATGAAATTACAGGAACAAAAGGAACGCTGCGTTTTGACCAAGAAGATCAAAATGCTTTATATTTATACAAAATGCATGAAAAAGATGAAGGTTTTAAAAAAATTCTAGCAAGTCCCACTCATCCAGATTTTGGAATGTTTTGTGAAGGAGCAGGTCATGGTACGGGTTATCAAGATTTATTAATTATTCAAGCCAGAGATTTTTTAGAAGCCATAGAAACAGGAAGTACATCTTGGCCAACGTTTCAAGATGGTTTAAAAGTAAGCCAAGTTATAGATGCCGTATGGCTCTCTCATGAAAATAAAACATGGGTACAAATAAGTAAATAAAAAGCAAGGTAAAATTTATTTGTTAATATAAAGGAAAAAAAATGTTGCAACAACAAAAATGTTCACTTCAAGACTTTAAAAGAATTTGCAAACAAACACTTAAAAAAGAAGACTATCCTTTGTCCTGTCTTATAAAAAAGAATATTGTTATTTATGATGGAAATAAACTTAGAAAAAGCCTTTCAAAGAAAAAACGAGTGTTTTATGAAATCGAATTTTCAAAAGTATTTGAAGAAGGTTCAGGCATTGTTGTGATTCAAAACTTTTTTGACAATAAAAATATTATTGATAAAATGAATACCGTTTTTAATACTATTTTAAAAGAAGAAAAAAACAAAGAAGCAGCAGATCATTTTGCAAAAGGTGGGCAAAATGCTCGTATTTGGAATGCTTTTGAAAAAAGTGCCCTTAAAGATGCAAAGGTTTTTCTAGAATATTATAAAAACCCCTTATTGTCCCTTGTGGCAAAAGCATGGTTGGGATCAAATTATCAAGTCACCTCACAAGTAAATATCATTTACCCAAAGGGTAAAGCTCAAGCTCCTCATAGAGATTATCATTTAGGCTTCCAAGAAAATGCAGAAGTACTTTCTTATCCTTTGCATACACAAATCATGTCAAGGCTCTTAACCTTACAAGGGGGAGTAGCTCATGTAGATATACCTATAAAAAGCGGGCCTACTAAATTTTTGCCTTT
The DNA here is from genome assembly GCA_013215945.1 of Campylobacteraceae bacterium. Taxonomy (NCBI): domain Bacteria; kingdom Pseudomonadati; phylum Campylobacterota; class Epsilonproteobacteria; order Campylobacterales; family Campylobacteraceae; species Campylobacteraceae bacterium. Next base: position 150,796 of record JABSOM010000002.1, on the reverse strand, counting down.
TTCACAGCAATATAAACATGGTTATTTGGCTTGGAGAGAAGAAAAATTTAAAAGCTATTTTGAAAAGTCTTATGTTCAACTTTCTCTAAAAAAAGGGGATGCCGTCTTTTTTAATCCAGCAGTATTTCATGCAGGTGGAGAAAATAGAAGTAAGAATATTATTAGATCGGTGAACCTTTTACAGTTATCTTCTGCTTTTTCAAAAGCAATGGAAAGTGTTGATTTATATAAAATTAGCCTTAATATTTATAAAGACTTACGCAAAGTTTATAAAAAAGGCTTTTTTGATGAACATTCTTTAGATGCCATTTTAACAGCTGCTTGTGATGCATACTCTTTTCCAACTAATCTTGATAAAGACCTTCCTTTAGGAACTATGTCACCACAAACATTAAAAGAATTGTATCAACAGGCTTTAAAAGAAGACTGGAAGTATTCAATGTTTAAAGAAGAAATAAAAAAACATAAAAAAAGAAGAAACTCTTAGTTATTTGGCGTGAGTATTATAGTAGTCAACAAGTTTGTTAATGACATCATTACTTTCTATACAATCTATTATATTCATAACTGGAACTGGGAAAAATGGGTATTGGCATAAAGAAGGAATGTTTGAATATACAAGAGAACATGTATCGGGATTTGAGTTCTTTTTATACGATAAAATCATAAATTTTTCTTTCTTGAAATCCAGATATACCTTAGAATTTACTTTTAATTCAGCAGTAACATAAGCAATAGATGCATAAGAATGATAGGCCAATAAAACTTTTTCATAGGTGAACTCTTCACTCAAGTAAGCTTCTAGTTTTACTTTAAAGTATTCAATTTTTTCAAAGTTTACAAGAGCTTCTCGATCTTCATTTGTACACTCTTTCCAAACTTCTAAAAAATTTCTTTTTAACTCTTGAGTATTCGTTATTTTTTGCATAAAAGATAATAGCTTAAATGCCATTTGATAAGCATTAGAGTTTAGAAAAACAATCAGTAAATATTGTATTTTCATTGAGCGATAAGATTGTATGTTTGATTTTTTATATCTCAAAACGAATAGTAAACAAAGCACCTCTAAAAATCTTATTTTCATATTCGTATTCTACGTTTTTTACCAGAATATTTCCACTAAACTCTTTTTCTATAATTTCCTCCACCATATATAAACCAATGCCTACGCCTTCATTTTCTTTTTTTGTTGTAAAATAAGGCTCAAATATTCTAGATATAATCTTATCATCAATGCCACCTGCATTGTCTTTTATTTCAATTACAACGAAGTTGTCTTCACTATAAACATTAATAAAAATAAAGCGTTCAAAAGACGAGTCCTTTAGTGCATCTTTTGCATTATTTAAAATATTTATAATAACCTGCATGAGCTCATTTTCAACAGCAAGAATGTTAATAAAATCGATTTTTTCTTTTATTTTTATTTTTTTATCATCAAATTGGGCACTTATAATAGTAAAAACCTTGAGAAAAGTATCTTGTAAATTAAACGTTTCTTTTTGTTTTCTTGGGTTGATAAAATTTGTAAAATCATCTATTGTTTTAGACATATATTTTAATTGAATCATACAGGCATCTACATCTTTACGTATTTCTTTTTCATTTAAATTTATGCAATTGTCTCGTAAGTACTGAATAATTAAAGAAACATTATTTAAAGGTTGTCTCCATTGATGTGCAATATTGCCAATCATATCACCCAAAGCAGACTTTTTTGTCTGCTGAGCCAATACAATTTGTTGTTTTTGCGTTTCAAGCTCTAAAGATTTTTTCCTTGAGATATTTCGTATTACGGAATGAAATACCGTTTTATCATCTAATTCTATCTCCGTAATGGTAATATCACACCATACTGTTTCATGATCTTTTTTTACAAATAAACATTCAAAATTACTTGATTTATGAATACTGCATTGTGTAATTATTTTATTCCAATTAACCAAAGGACTGTCATTTTCTAATTGATGGGAGGGGGAAATATCATAGGTACTTAATCCAATAAACTCTGTTTTATTTTGATACTTCATCATTTTTAAAATAGCATAATTGCAATCAATAATTATGCCCTCTTTGTCTAATAATACAATACCATCCGAGGATTTTTCGTATAATGTTTTAAATACATTTTTTTGTTTTTTTAATTTGGCATTACTCATTTTAATGTCTTTTGCATATTGGTCAATTGTTAATTTTGTTTTTCTTGATGTTAAATAAAAAGCGAAAGAAGTTAATAAAGACAATAAAATTGAAATGTAAATACCAACATAAATATAATTTTCTATTTGAGTATTTATATTATTCCTGATTTCATCAATTTCTTTTTGTAAATCATCAAAATAAAAACCAGAACCAATAACCCAATTCCAATCTTTTACCAGATAAAAGAAAGACATTTTTTTGTTCTCTTTTTCGCTATTATTTTTTGAAAATGAATAAGAAATAAAACCCTCATTCTTTTCTTCTAACAGTTTTAAATAACTTTTTCGATAGTTATTCGTGCTCACATTTGTAGTATTAAGTTTTAACTTTTTGCCATTATATGAAGCATTCCCTTGATTGATAATAACTTCTCCATAATATTCACCTTGCTGCTTTGCATACAATTTAAATAAAAATAAATAATGATTGTTATCATACTTTAACGCTTCAAAAGATTTGATAGTTTGTTCTTGAATTTCTTTTTTTAACTCATCTAAATAAATTCCTGTGCCAATAATCCAATTAAGTTCTTTTATCTCTCTTGTATACAATAGTTTTTCATATTTTTTCTTTCCAGCATTTAATTTCGTAAAATAAATTTTTTCATAAACACCATCTCTGTTAAAAATACTATGACCTTTCATAACAAACAATTCTGTCACATGTTTACCCAAAATATTTTTATTGGGATGCCCAAGAACTCGTCCTGTTTTCAAATCTGTTATAAATATATATTCATTTTTATTTTCATATCTCATATTGGTAAGCATAGTATGAATCAAATGATTCAACTCTTTTTTATTTAATGTATTTTTATATTTTTTTATCATTGCATTACTTAAAATAACAGCATTATCAATTTTTAGTTTAATGCGTTTTTTTAATACGTCTTCAACTTCTAAGGCTTTCAACTTAAAAGTATTTGCAACATAACGTACTTTTGTTTCAATAATCTTTTTCTGTTTACTAATAAAGACTTCTGACTCTTCTTTGATAAGTATATTTTTATATTCATTTAAAAAATATATATTATAAACAGTTAATAAAAAAACAGATACTACAATAAAAAAAATGGATAAAACGATGAGTCTTGCAGTGAAATTTTGTTTCATTTTTTCCTAACAACTAATTAAAATCTTAATAATTTATTTAATTATTAAGATTTTAATTATACATAAATAATATGAAAGTAATTTGATATTGAAGAAATATTTTCCTAAGTCTTAAATTATGAAAGAATAAGCTCTCTAAAGTTCATTTTTTTTACTAAAAGTTAAAAAAATATTATGTATATTAAAACTGTTTGTAGGGTATTTTATCTTCTAGAAGTATGTTATTAACCTCGTTTTTTAATAAAGAAGCGCAGGGAATAAAAAGGGAAGTATCGTGATTTTAGCTTTTTTTCTAAAAAGGGGTTTAAGTTGTTGCTTAAAGTGTTAAACGAATGCTAAACTCAGCACCTTTTAAAATATTATTTTGATATTCATATTCTACATTTTTTACCAGAATTTTTCCATTTAATTCTTTCTCTATAATTTCTTCAACCATATATAAACCAATTCCTACGCCTTCATGTTCTTTTTTTGTTGTGAAATAAGGTTCAAATATTCTAGTAATAATTGCATTGTCAATGCCACCTGCATTGTCTTTTATTTTTATAATAATTTCTTCATTTTTTGTATATGCATCAATAAATATCATTTTATTTTCGATTTCATTAGAAAGTAATGCATCTCTTGAATTATTTAAGATATTAATAACAACTTGCATCAGTTCATTTTCAATTCCGTACATGTTAATTTTTTCAATATTTTCATTAAGATTAATGTTTTTATCATTAAATTGAGCAGAAATAATAGTAAATACTTTAACAAAAGTATCTTGTAAATTAAAATGTTCTTTTGATTTATTTGGGTTAATGAAATTTGTAAAATCATCAATTGTTTTAGACATATAATTGAGTTGTATCATACAGTTTTCTACATCTTTATGAATTTCTTTTTCATTCATATTAAGACAATTATCTCTTAAATAATGTATAAGCAAAGAAACATTATTTAAAGGTTGTCTCCATTGATGTGCAATATTACCAATCATATCACCCATTGCAGATTTTTTAGATTGTTGGGCAAGAACAATTTGCTGTTTTTGCATTTCTGATTCTAAATCTTTTTTACTTGAAATATCTCTTAGTACAATATGGATAACAGTTTCATCATCAAGTTTTATCTGGGTAAGAGTGATATCACACCAAACTTTTTTTCCGTTTTTTTGAAGAAATAACCATTCAAAATTAGTTGATTTTTTTTGAATACATATTTCAATATATTTATTCCATTTTTGAAATGATTTTTCACCCTTTTTTTGTTTCAAAGGAGAAACATCATATACATTCAAAATCAAAAAATCATCTTTATTTTTATACTTTAATATTTTTAAAACAGCTTGATTACAGCCAATAATATTAGCTCCCTCATTTAACATTATAATACCATCCGCAGATTTTTCATAAAGTGTTTTAAAAACATTTTTTTGTTTTATTAAATCTTTATTGCTCTGTTTTATATCTCTTGCATAACTATTAATAGTAGCTGCTATTTTTCGAGAAGTAAAATAAAAAACCAAAGACGTTAAAAAAGATAAAAAAATGGCAATATAAACAGCCGTAACGATATAATTTTCTATTTGAACGTTAATATTCTTAGTAATACTATCAATCTCTTTTTGCAAATCATCAAAATAAAAACCTGTACCTACCACCCAAGATAATTCTTTTATCAAAAAGAAAAAAGACATTTTTTTATGCAAGGTTGATGACGTTCCTTTGGGGTAATAATAGGTTACAAAACCCTCTCCATAAGTATCTAATAAAGATAAATACTCTTTTCTGTAGGTATTCTTTCTTTTACTAGGGGTATTCAAAGAAAGTACTTTGCCTTTTAAACTTCTATTGCCTTGATGTAAAATAATTTTTCCATAATTATCATTTATTTTTTGATTATACAGTTCAAAAAGAAAGAGATAGTGTTTTTTATCCTTTTTCAAACGTTGTAATATTTTTAAATTTTGAAGTTTTAATTCTTTTTGCATATCATCAAGATATATACCTGTACCAATCAACCAATTAAAGTGTTTGATTTTTTTAAGATAAATTAACTTCTCAAACTTTTCATTAATACCAGAAGGTTTTGGAAAACGTATTTTATGAAATATTCCATCTGAATCTTTTAGACTTCTTAATTCATTTAATTCTACTTGGGATAAACCAGTGACTTTTTTACCAATGATTCGTTCATTGCCATGAACAAGTATTCTTTCAGTATTAATATCCGTTATAAAGATATATTCATTTTTATTTTTATATTTTACATTTTGAAAGATATTTATTAACATTAATTTTAATTCAGCAGATGTAGTTTTATTTTTGTATTCATCAATAATCTTGTTGCTTAGGTTAACAGCATTATTAATTCTAGTTTTTATTTTTTCTTTTAACCCATCTTCTAAATCTAAGGATTTTGCCTCAAAAATACTAGTAATAAACTTGACTTTACCTTCTATAATGTTTTTTTGTTTATTGATATAACGTTTTGTTTCTTTTTTAATCAACATCTCTTTATACTCATTAAACACATAAATATTATAAACAGTAAGAAAAAACACAGAAATAATAATAAAAAATATTGATAATATAATTAATCTGGCAGTAAAGTTTTTTTTCATCTAGAACCTAAAATAAAAGAGCTTTTAATTTACAGTATACTTGTAATAAAATATATATATACTTATCTTTGCAGATATTTTTTTCTTTTTTTAAAAAAATGGTAATACTAGAACATTTTTATCAAAAATATCTTTTATAATTCATAAGCACATTTTATTTACATAAAAGTATATTATAATAGAATTTCATATACGAAATATTTATAATTTGTTATAAACCTATTTTTTAATATCTTAAATCAACTTATGTATATTTTTGTATGATAATCTAAAAGACAAGTAAGGAATAAAATGCACTTCGAAACAGCAGATTTATGTGATGACAATCAAGATAAAAAAATACAAATACTTAGCCCTAAATTCAAAAACTATGGAGGACTTAAAAAGTGTTTTGGTCAAATAATCACTATTAAACTAGATAAAAGTAACTGGCGATTATTAGAAATGCTAAGAGATGAAGACGGTGAAGGAAAAATCGTTGTTGTTGATAATGCAGAATATTTTTATGGAGTTGTTGGTGATAAATTAATGGCTTTTGCAAAAAACAATAACTGGCAAGCGATAATTTTAAACGGTTATGTAAGAGATACTGCACATACTAGAAATATTGATGTAGCATTATATGCAATTGGTGCATGCCCATTAAGAAATTTTGATAAAACAGAATCTTCTAGAGGAGACCAATTAAGTTTTGGGGGTGTTACTTTTCATGAAGGCGATTATTTATATGCGGATTGTGATGGCGTAATTATTTCAAAAGAAAAACTTATTTAATTGCTATGTTTTCCCTTTTGGGAAAACATAATAAAACCAGAATATAAATTATTTTGTCCTAGCCCTGACTTTTCCTAAAAATGCATTTTTTGTTAACTAAATACTCTTATTTTACTTAAAAAACAAAATAAACCCTACTTTTGAACGAATCTTAAACAAAATTAATATACAATTGCCCACTATAATTTTAAGGAATGTTTTGGCACACGAATATGCGAGATACGAAGATATCGATAAAAATAAACTTCAAGAAGATATTGAAGAAATAAGAAAATCCCTGGGAAAACCCAATCAAGATGACTTTTTGCATTTATTGAAGCTAGAGAGATGGGGTAGATTTTTTACCATGAGTGGTTATTTTTTAATATTATTTGTTGGTTATTTAGAAATTTCATATACTATTACTTCACTAATATTTTGGCCTATAGCCCTTGGTGCTGCTGTTTGTTTAAGTATTGGAAATGTCTCAAGGTGGGCAAATATAGCACATCCTATTTTACATGGGGCTTATGATAAAATTCCTAATATTCCCAAGCGTTATACCAAATCTGGTTTCGCAAAACATGGAAGAAGATATTTAGATTGGATAGATTGGATTAAACCAGAAGCTTGGTCTTATGAGCATAATATTATGCATCACTATCACTTGGGAGAAGATGATGATCCAGATAATGTGGAAAATAATCTTCAATGGTTAATTAAAGCTAAAATTCCAATGTTCTTAAAATATGTTTTTGTTTACGTTTTTGCAGGTACCTGGAAATATTCTTATTATGCACCCAATACCTTAAAAATTTTGGAAAATAAAAAAAGAAGAAAACTAAAATTAAAAGAAATAACTACTTATCAATGGAACCCTTTTAAAGGAACAGGAAAAACATTATGGAGAGAATATATTCTTCCTTATTTTTCTATTCGTTTTATACTTATTCCTTTATTATTTTTACCACTTGGTTTAGAAGCTGTATTTAATGCTTTTATTATTACGTTAATAGCTGAATACTTAGCAAATTTACATTCATTTTTAGTAATTGTACCTAATCATTCTGCTGGAGATATTTACAGATTTGATACGCCGCACAAATCTCAAGGTGAGTTTTATTTACGTCAAATTATGGGAAGTGTTAATTATAAAACAGGAACGAATATTGTTGATTTCTCTCAAGGCTGGTTAAACTACCAAATTGAGCATCACATTTTTCCAACCCTTCCTTTATCACAATTGCAAAAAATACAACCCCTAATTAAAGCATTGTGTGCAAAACATAATCTTGAATACCGTCAAGAAAGTGTTTTTAAACGAATGTATTTAACAATTGAATTAATGGTTGGTAATGCTACTTTACTAAAAGTAGGAAATATATAAAAATATAAAAGACTTCGCTCTTTTATATTTCTCTAACATCTAAAAAACTTCCACTCTCATATTTATTTGCATTTTGTAAAACCTGATCAAATTTGAAAGCAGCCTCTTCTTTAGAAAAAGCAAGACTGTTTTTAATTATTTTTACGGATGGAAATTTTTCATCGTCTAGTTTTAAAATACTCGCTCTTATATCTGTATCCACAATACCAGGAGCAAGAGCTAATACTTTACTCTCTTTATTTTCAAGTGCATACAAAGCCATTAACATATTTAAAGATGTTTTTGACATACAATAACTACTCCAACCCAAAAGAGCATTAATAGAAGCACCTGAAGATGTAGCAATAATAGTTTTAACTTCTAAGTTGGAAAAGATATCCAATAAAACTTTATTTGAATAAACATTTACATTCATGACTTCTTCAAAATCATTCAAACTAAGTTTATCTAAGAAGTCTACTTTCCCTAATATTCCAGCATTTAGATAAACACACTCCCACTTATTTTCTTTTTGTATAAAAGAAGAAAGTGTTTGACTAATGGATTTTGTATCTTTTAAATCACAACGCTCGAAAATAAAGTTTTTATCAGTAATTTTTGGCATTCTTCTTGCGGTTCCATAAACTTTATATGATTTTTTTAAATACAGCTGTGTAAGTGCTAAACCTAAACCAGAGCTACAGCCCGTAATAAAGATATTTTTTTGCATAATAAACCTTTATAACTATTTTTATTAGATATCTTAACAAAATAATATAATATTTCTCATTTTTTAATATCAAAAAGATATAATAAGAAATCAAAAAGGAAGCTATATGAACTATCCTATTTTTACAAAAGAACATCAATCTTTAATGGCAAAGTACTTAAATATTGGTATTTTTAATCATCTAAAAAACTTAAAAAGTAAGAATGATTTTACCCTTGAAAAAGCCATTAATTCAGGCCTTAAAAACCCAGACAGTGGTATTGGTATATATGCAGGAGATGAAGAATCTTATACATTATTTGCTGCTTTGTTTGATAAAATCATAGAAGATTATCATGGTTTTAAAAAAGAGGATAAACATATATCCAACCTAAATGCATCGTATTTAAAAGCACCCTTATTAAAAGAGCATAATAAATACATTCTCTCAACACGAATACGTGTAGGAAGAAACTTAAAAAACTTTCCTTTAGGACCAGCTATTAGTGATATTCAAAGAAAAGAAGTAGAGAAAATAGTTTCAAATGCATTAGAACATTTAGAGTGTGATTTAAAAGGAAAGTATTATGCTTTAAATGCTTTAAATAAAAAAGAGCAAGAGAGTCTAATAAAAGATCATTTTTTATTTAAAGAAGGGGATCGATTTTTACAAGCTGCTTCTTTGAATAATGACTGGCCAAATAGCAGAGGTATTTTTCACAATATTGAAAAAACATTTTTGGTTTGGATTAATGAAGAAGATCAATTAAGAATTATTTCTATGCAAGAAGGTGGAGATATTAACACTGTATTTTCAAGACTTCTAAAAGCCATACACTTATTAGAAGAGCATATGCAATTCTCATACAATGAACACTTGGGATATATCACATCTTGCCCTACTAATTTAGGAACAGCAATGAGAGCTTCTGTTCATATTAAACTTCCAAAATTAAGCATGGATATGAAAGAATATAAAAAAATTACGGATAAGTATTTTTTACAAATAAGAGGAATTCACGGGGAACACTCAAAAAGCGAAGGGGGTATTTATGATATTTCTAATAAAAGAAGACTGGGAGTTAGTGAAGTACAATGTGTGCAAGATATGTACGATGGAGTAAGTGCTTTAATTAAAAAAGAAGAGTCTTTATAAAAAAGGCTTTTCTTTTTTTAAATTAGACATTATAGTTTTAAACTTTAACGCTTTTGCCACTTCTTTTTCAACAATCATTTTTCCAATGGGTGCGATAGAAATCACAGCCAATTTATAATGTGCAAAAGCAAAAGGAATACCAATAATACTAACAGCAGAAACTATCATACAAATCACATGTCCAAGGGATAGAAAAAATCCAGCAAAAACAAACCAAATTACATTTCCTACTAAACCAAAAGACGAAGTGCCTATATCATTTTTCTCTAACACATCTCTGTTAATAGCTTCATAACCAAAAGGAAAAAATGTAAACTTTCCTATTACAAAACATGCTCTACCCCAAGGGATTCCTATAATACTTACAAATGCAAGCAGTGAAAAAAACCACCAGGTAAGTCCCATAAAAAAGCCTCCAAATATAAACCACAAAAAGTTTAAAATAAAGCGCATGTTTTTCCTTTAGTTTATTAACTATAAATGAATTAGTCTTCTTTTGTATCTTCTATTTTTTCTTCATTATTGTTATTTTCTTCAGTTTCTTCAGTTTCTTCTACTTTTTTTACTTCTCTTTTTTTAGCAGATGAAAGCAGTTCTATATATATACTTTTTGCATCAGAAGTACTTGCTTCATCAATATTTTTTGTAATTTCAGTAAAATCAATAGTTTTAGCTTCTTCGTTATTAAGCGAAAATTTACAATCAATATTCCAAAAATCAAAACCTTCTGGCAATTTTTTGTTTTTTTCTCTTTTGATGTATTTTCTAACATCGTGTTTAATCGCTTCTAAAACTCTTTCTTTTTTCTTTTTTACATCATCTAATTGATATGTTTTTTTCATTAAAATCCTTTGCGCGAATTATAGCAGTATTTTTCCATTATGCTTAAGGAAAATTGGTTAAATTTGCTTGTGTTTTTACAGCTGTGAATACTATTTCAACTAGGGTTTGTGGCGTGGACATTTTTGCTTCTACACAAGCTCTGGAGGGAGGATTGTCTCTATCAACCCATTCATCCCATACTTCATTAAAAGCAGCAAAATCTGCGTCAATATCTTTTAAAAATATTTCTGCTTTTAAAAGATATTCTTTGCTTGTACCTGCTTTTATAAAAAGCCCGTGTGCAATCTTTAAAACATCAGCCGTCTGACCTTTTACATCTAAGCTTTTATCTTCTGGAACAATACCTGCAAAATAAATCACATTTTGATATTCAACAATCTTACTCATTCTTGGTCCTGTCATATCTCTAGTAATCATGATATTTCCTTTGAATTGCGTTTTAAAAGTATATCACTATTTTCTTTAGTAACAAAATATTGACCATAATCAATTTTTTGATCTCTTTTTTATGTTATATTAAAAAATATTATACAAAGGCAAACAGTGATTTATACAAGTATTCTAACCCTACATCTTTTATGTGTATTTATTTATGGTGGTTTTTTATTCGTAGATATTTTTTTTCTTTCACGAATGAAAGAAAGTTTAAATAAAGAAGAGCATAAAATTGCAAGAGAAGCTCTCATGCAACATGTAAGAAAAGTAGTTCCCTGGGCTCTTTTATTAGCTGTTGCTACGGGAATTTATTTAATTTCACAAGTATTTGGTCCTATTGAAGATCAAAGCTTGACTTATTATCAAAGTTTATTAGCCTTAAAAGCATTTTTAGGACTGTGGTTGGGAATAAGAGGTTTTAATCAAAAGTTTTTTAAAATAAATCCCTTTGTATTTAAAGGTCATGCTTTACCATTTACTTTTGTAGTGTTAATGATAATTCTTTCAAAATTTATGTATTTGTAAATAACAAGTACATAAATATTAAAATATCTTTATTTAAGAAACACTTTTTTCCAAATTCAAACTTTTTTCAAAAGCTTCATGAATCCATTTCTCAACTTCACTTGGGTTATTAGACCAATCATACAGTTTAATAGAACCATTCTTAATCTCCAAAGACATTTCTTCTGGCAAGATATTTTCATCAATACAGTACGTTGAATTTTCTAATTTTACTTGTCCATAATAAGGAAATAAACCTTTTGATAGTTTTCCTGTATACGAAGGTAAAATTATCCCAAGCAGACCATTTTTTGTTTTATCACGTGAAGAATCTAAAGAAAAAGATATTTCATCAAGCACATATTTTTGCACTAAAGTATCATCTCCAATTAATACAATGGTAACCGTTGAAGAAACATCTAATTCATCTTCTAAAAAACTAGAAATAGTGATATTTTCATCATTTAAATACATTTTTACAAAATCATTTTTATATTCCGCATCATTTTTATCCGTAACAGTAGAGAGTTTCCCTGTATGAACATAAGAAAGAAATACTTTTTGTTTCTTTGTCATAATATACTCCTTAAAAATATTGTTAACTAAGACGTATACATAGTATAAACTATCTATCCATACACAAAAGTAAAAAAAATAAGCTAGTTAAATATCCTAACAAATTATTTATTCTTAGAGTAAAAAGTAGCTAAACAGTACATTTTATAAAAAAAGTATCATAAGATAAAGAAAATTTAAAAGCACACTTCTTTAACACTTCACTATACTAGGATAGAATAGTTTGTACATTAGAGGAGAAAATGTGTTTACTGAAAAAAATCTACCAAAACTGATTATATTAACACCTATTATTACTATCATTATTTTATTCATGGTAATTTTGTATTATTTTATTAAAAGCCAAAATGACTATTTTGTAAAAGAAAGTCATCTTCTGGAGCAAGAGTATATTAATAAACAAAAAGTTGTATTACAAAACGAAGTCTCTGGGATTTTCGACTATATTAACTATCATAAAAAACTAATGATTAAAAACATAAAAAAAGATATGAAGCTACAAATGCAAGCTTTTATTTACTTGTTAGAAGAGCAAACAAATGATGAAAAATATATGCAGTATATTAATCAAAATGTTAATGCCCGTACCGATTTTCTTATTTATGATAAAAAGAAACTCTTAAAAAATACCAGTGTATTTTTCAATATGAATAATCTTATTAACTTTCAAAAAAATATGCAGACAAAAAAACAGAGTTTTATTTTTGTAGATGAAACAGATTTATATTTATTTAAATACCTAAAAAACAAAGATATTATTATTATTTTAAAAAAAGATATTTTTTATAATATGGATGATTTAAAATACTCTATTGCAAGATGGGTTGAGTTTATACGTTTTGGGCGTAATAATTATTTTTGGATTCATTCTAATACTAACAAATTAATCGCTCATCCTTACAGACAAGAAGATATAAACAAAGATGATACTCACCTTAAAGATGGGAAAGGAACCTTTTATATTCAACAAAATATAAAACTTGCAATGAAAAATCATCAAGGAAACTTCTCTGAATATTATTGGAACAAACCCAAAGAAAAAGAAAAAATTAAAAAACTGAGTTTTGTAAAACTTTATAAAGAATGGAATTGGGTTATTGGTACTGGTATTTATATGGATGAAATACAAAAAGTTATCATTACAAAGAAAAAGAGACTGGAAGAGAAAATAGACAAATATATAGAAGTAACCATAGGTATTACTATTTTATTATTACTGTTTATGTCTTTTTTATCCGTAATGGTCTCGCAAAAAATCAATAAAACCTTTAAAGGGTATCAAGATAAAGTGCATAAAAAAGAACTAAAACTAAAAGATTTAAACCAAAACCTGCACAGTAAAATAGCACTCGCTTTAAAAGAAGCACAGGAAAAAGACCGCGCAATGTTACACCAGTCAAGACTTGCACGTATGGGAAAAATGCTTAATATGATTTCACATCAATGGAGACAACCTTTGAGCCAATTAGCAGGAATAATGATGGAACTTGAAACAACTGTTGCTTTTAAAAAAGCAAATAACCAGTTTGTATTAACGTGTGCCAGTGATGCCACTAAAATTATTCAATTTATGTCTTTGACTATTGATGATTTTAAAAACTTTTTTAAACCAGAAAAAAACAAAGAATATTTTTATGTATCAAGTGCTTGTAATGAAGCCATCTCTTTAATAAAAGACTCTTTAATTAATGAAAACATACGCTTGCATTTAGATATTAAAAATGACAAAAAAATTAAAGGCTATAAAAGAGAATATGCCCAAGTAATTTTAAATTTTTTAGTCAATGCAAAAGATGCACTCTTAAGTAAAAAAATTAAAGATGCTCATATTACACTTAGCATTGATACAAAAGACAATCGCTCCATTGTTTCTGTAAAAGACAATGCCCAAGGTATTATAGAAGAAAACATGGATTTAATTTTTGAACCTTATTTCTCAACTAAAAAAGCCCAAGGAACTGGCCTTGGTCTGTATATGGCAAAAATGATTATTGAAACAAATATGCAAGGAAAACTTTCTGTTCATAATGATGAAAACGGTGCAGTTTTTAAAATAGTAATTTAAAAAAAGGACAAGAAGATGATAGAACTCGCTTTAAAACTAAAAGACTATAAACTCTTATTAGTAGAAGATGATGAAGAAATACGTAAACGTTTAAAGAATACCTTGAGTTTTTATTTCAAAGAAATTTATGAAGCAAATAATGGTTTTGATGCTTATGATATCTATTTAGAACAAAAACCAGACCTTGTTATTACGGATATAGAAATGCATGATGGCAATGGGATAGACTTAGTAAAAAACATAAGAAAACTTAATTTATCAACGCCTATTATTATCATTAGCGCGTATTCAAAAGAAGAATACTTACTTAAGTTAATTAATTTAAAAATAGATTATTATATATTAAAACCTACAACAAGAGAAGATTTATTGTCTGCAATAAATATTGCTTTATTTAAAAATAATATTAGCACTTTACAAGTAGGAAAAGATCTTTTTTTAGATGTACAACGCTCGTGTATTTTTTATAAAAATGAAGAAATTATTTTAAGAAAAAAAGAGAAAAACTTTTTAGAACTTTTATATCAAAATAATAATAGAATTACATCTTATGATTTAATAGAAGATTACATTTGGGTAGATAAAATAATGACACAAGATGCCCTAAAAACATTTATTAAAGAATTAAGAAAAAAACTTCCTGTAAATATTATTGAAAATATTATACAAGAAGGGTATAAATTAGCAGAGTATTAAACATAATACTCTGAGTCTTTTTTATCACTAACAAACATATATCCAGGAGAATGAGTAATAGCGAAAGGAAGTTTAAGTCCTTTTATTACATTTTCACAGCTAACCCCACAAGGCCAAAAAACAGGAATTTCATCTTTTTTAATTAACACTGCATCTCCATAATCAGGTTTTGAAATATCGTTAATTCCAATCATAGAAGGATATCCTATATGTATAGGACTTCCATGTACACTTGGATAATGACTAGTAATTACACAGGCGTCTGCCACCCTGTCTTTCATAACAGGGCGCATGGAAACTACCATTGATCCATGAAAATTATCCACAGGCTTTAGTTTAATATTGCTTTTATACATAGACACATTTAAACCTTCTTCAATATGTCGTAAAAAAATACCTTCCTTCATTAAAGGTGCCTCAAACGTAAAACTGCAACCAATTAAATAAATAACCATGTCTTTTGTATAATATTTTTCTATATTATTACTTGTCTCTACTAGTGTTCCTTCTTTAAATATATTATAAGAGGGAATTTCTTTTAAAATATTAGCACCTTTTGCTAATACTTTTGAGTAAGGACTGTCTTTTAATATTTCCAAAATAGGAATGGCTTTGGCATTTGCTTTAGCAAATTTTTCAAAAGAATCGGCATACTCTTTTGGAAGCATTAACATATTAGCTTGTAAATAACCCTTACACATTCCAGCTGTAGTTTGAGTAAACTCATTCTTAGCTATACGTTTTCGTAAATCTTTTGGCGTCATTTTTTATCCTTATACATATTGCACTAAAAACAGTGTTATTTGTGGAAACAGTACCAATAAAAATGCCATCAACAACATAATTAAAACAAAAGGAAAACAGCCTTTCATAACTTCTGTAATACTTCCTTTGTTTCTTATGCCTTGAACTACATACAAATTAAGTCCAACAGGAGGAGTAATTAATGCCATCTCAATTAAAATAATCAAATAAATTCCAAACCAAATACTATCAAAACCGATAGCTATCATTACTGGTGCAATTATAGGAATGGTAATTACCATTAAAGATAAAGTTTCTATAAACAAACCTAAAATAATAAACAAAACAGTGACTATAAATAACATGGTATATTTTGAAATCTCTAAGGTTTCAATAAAATCAGCTAAATCTTCAGTCAATCCAATAGATACCAAAACAAAATTTAAAAAATTTGCAGCAATAATTATAAACATAATCATACCAGTTGTTCGTACCGTACCTTTAATAGATTTGATAATAACATCAACACTCAAAGAAGCATTAAAATATACAATTACTAAAGAAACCAATACCCCTAAAGCAGCACTTTCAGTAGGCGTTGCAAAACCTGTATAAATAGAACCCATAATTAAAACAAAAAGAATTAAAATAGGCAATAAGTCTTTTAATGCCAAAAATCGTTCTTTCCAAGTCACTTTTTGAAGTATTACTGTCTCTTCTTTATTAAGTAAAGAATAAATTAAAATAAAACTCATAAATAAAAGCGATAACAAAATACCAGGTACCAGTCCTGCAATAAAAAGTTTGGGAATAGAAGTATTGGTTAAAAATCCGTATACAATCAAATTAATTGAAGGTGGAATTAAAATGCCTAAGGTTCCTCCTGCTGCAATAGTTCCAGCAAAAAGTCCTGCTTTATAACCATATTTTTCAGCCTGTGGCATAGCAACTGTTGTAATTGTTGCAGCCGTTGCTACTGAAGATCCTGAAATAGAAGAAAAGATGGCAGAAGAAGCAATATTAGCATGTAACAAACCTCCTGGTAACCAAGACAACCATTTTTGCAAAGCAAAATAAATGTTTTTAGCAATTCCTGAATGCAGTAAAATTTCACCCAATAAAACAAAAAAGGGAATAGATAGCAGTAGAAAATCTGTACTAGCACTCCACGTCACTTCCCCAATAGATTCAAAAATAGCATAATCTGAGAAAAAATATCCCACCAGCGTTCCTACGCCTGCAATAGTCGAAGCAACAGGAACAGAGAGAAAAAGCAAAGACAATAATACTAAAACGCTTATAAGAACTAAAATCATACCTTCTCCTTTGAAATACCAGTATATTTATTTTTTTTATTGTCATATAAACTTTTAATTGCTTTCAATAATAAAACAAATACAACCAAAGAAAAAAATAAAAAACCCAACCACCAAATTCCTTGTGGAATCCATAAAGGTGTGCCTAAAGGTGTGTTTGCTGTGGAGTTTTTAAGTATAGATGTATACAAAACATCAAAAGAATAATACGTAAGTAATGTAGAAAAACAAAAAGTAAAACTCATAGCAATAACATCAAATAAATGTTTAAATCTTAAAGAGACTTTATTATGAATAATATCAATACGTATGTGCATTTTTTCAAACAATACATAGGATAATGACCATGAAATTAATATTCCCAAAACATAAGAAGAGAGCTCATCTGCCCCACCAAAAGAAAACGAAAAGAATTTCCTTAATACAACATCTGCGCTTATTAAAAGCACAGATGCGAAAAGTAAAATTCCACAAAAATAAATAAAATATTCAGAATTTTTCTTTAACCGTTCAATCATAATAAAACCCTACTTAGCTTCAATAGAAACGATTTTACCAATACTCTCATTCCATTGTTTAACAACTTCAGGGGATACTTTTTTAACCCATTTTGGAATAACATTGTTCACCAATATATTCTTAGCCATTACAGTATCTTCTGTTTTTACCGTATGTAAAATCATATTATTTGCTTTTCCATAAGAACAATCTTGTCCTGTAAGACATTTTTCACCCTCAGACGTTTCATAATCCGTTTTTTTCCAGGCAGGAACAGTAATATTTTTATTAATAGAAGATAATAATGTTTTTTGTTCATTTTTTGAAAATTTATCCCAAGTGTTTAAATTCATAGCCGTTACAACATATGCCCATCCCCCAATTGGTAAAGGATATAAATGATTTGCAACTTCTCCCCAACCAGAAGAATACCCAGACAAGCCACCCGTAACTGCACAATCAATAACTCCACGTTGTAGGGCTTGAGGAACTTCACTATAAGACATAGTAATACCAGTAGCCCCAATGCCATCTAAAAATTCAGCAACCGTCCAACCAGAAGCTCTTACTTTTTTACCTTTTAAGTCTTTTAATGAACGTACTTCATCTTTACAAAAAAGTATTTGAGAAGGATAAGGAACAACTGCCAATAACTTAGAGTTGAAATCATTCTTTAATGCCGCATCCAGTGTTGGTTTATACGCTTCAACTATTTTTTCAGCCGTAACAATATCATTTGCTAATGCAGGAAAATCCAAACCAGCAATTGTTTGTGAATCAGATACCACATACCCGCCTACAGTTGAAACCACATCAAAAACACCTTTTGATAATTGCCGATATACTGCTGCACCTTTTAATTTGATTTGACCCAAAGAACTTAATCTTACTTTGGTATTAACAAATTCTTTTGAAAATTCTTTTTTCCAATACGGTTTTTCATATTCTTTGTACAATGAAAGACTACTCCATGAACCAACCACTCTTAATTTTTCAGGTGCGCCATATATACTTGAGGCAAATAATACTGCACCCATTCCCACTAAAATACTTTTTTTCATTTTATCTCCTTTTTATTATTTCAAAGTATAACAAGCAGCAGTGTGTTCGAAGTGTGGTTTTTTAAGAGCTTCAAAAGAAACTATTTATGCATATTTTTTTTGGTTTTATTAGTAGCTTCTGCCGTATAAGGATCTTCTGGCCAGTAGTGTCTTTTGTATTTTCCTCTTAATTCTTTTCTTACCTCAGCATAAGAATTTTTCCAAAAACTCTCTAAATCATTCGAAATTTGTATTGCTTGCATAGCAGGAGATAAAAGATGTATTTGTAAAGATACAGTATTGTTTAAAATCTTAGGGCTTTTTTGCAAACCAAAAACTTCTTGGATTTTTACTTTTAAAACAGCCACATGGGTACTATAATCTATACTGATATATGTGCCACTTGGAACCTTTATACTTGAAGGCAAGAGGGATTCAAAAGTTTTCTTTTCTTCATAAGATAATAGTGAGCTAAGAATAGGAAATAAGTCCACATTTTTAAGTGCTTTAATACTCTTAACATTACTTAAATAAGATTCCAACCATTCTTCTAAATTATCTAATAAATATTCATCGTTTATTTTTGCATACTTTTCATTTTCAAATAAAGCAGCATTTGTGCAAGCACTTAAAAAATTAAATCTCTCTCTTAACTGTAAGGCTTTTTTACTCCAAGATAAAAGATCCAAACCTTCTTCACGTATTAAAGAAAGCAATACTTTTGAAAAACCTTCCTTTGTATTTATTTCTTTTGCTTGAACACTTAACTCAAGATTTAAAAAAGAAAGGTGTTCCTTGCATTCAAAATTTTCTTTATTTTTGTTATAAAGAAAAGATTCTTTTTTCTTTATTTGATGCGCAAAATATTTATAGATATCTTTTTCTTCAATTTTTAAAGCCATTTGAATTAAAGAATCTTTGTCTTTACTAATAATTTGCGAAACCACTAAATATTGCGTTTTGTATAAATGGTCATTCTTAGATAGTGTTGCACCTTTTTTATTACTTAAAAGATACTTATTACCTTGTTGTTCTCTTCTTTTAGCCAATCTATCCGGATAAGCAAATAATAAAAGTACTCCTATAATTGAAGCATTTAGTTTTTTATTAGAAGAGGTGATTTTTTTAATCTTTTTTATTTTTACATGCAAATTTTTGGCTTCTTTTTTCACTTCTTTTAATGCATAAGCTTTAATAATAAAACTTCTCTCATTGTTTATTACAGCTAAAAATCTGCTTTTTAAATCACAATCTCTAATCTCTTTGTTAAATATGTCTTTGTTCTCTAAAAGCGCTGCTAAAATACAAGCTTCTTCTTCATATCCCAAAACACTCGCTTTTAAAATCATATAGGAAAGTCTGGGATGAAGTCCTAACGCTAAAGCCTCTTTTCCTAAAGCTGAGATGTTTAAGTTCTCATCTATCATTTCTAGGTTTTGTAAAAGTTCATACGTAGAGTTTAGACTCTTTTGTGTGGGTCTATCTATTAAAGATATTTCATTTAAGTCTTTTACTCCCCATAAACATAAATCCAAAAGAAAAGAACTTAGGTCTGCTCTTAATACTTCTGCTTTACTTACCTCTTCTAATATCTTAGTTTTATGCCACAGTCTATAACACTTTCCATTTCCAAGCCTTGCAGCTCGCCCTGCTCTTTGAATAGCACTTTGCTCTGAAATAAAAGAAAGTTTTAATTGATTCATAGCTGTATCATGATTAAACAAAGCTACCTTCTGCGTTCCTGTATCTATTACTGTTCTTATTCCGCTAATTGTTAAAGAGGTTTGAGCAATATTAGTTGCTAAGACTATTTTTCTTTTAGCTGTAGAGTATATAGCTTTATCTTGTTCTTCTTGATTTAAAGCAGAATACAAAGGCAAAATATCAATATCTTTTATCACTTCCTCTTCTAAAAAGTTTTTTAAGGTATTAATTTCTCTTGCTCCTGGTAAAAAAACCAAGATATCGCCTTTTTCTTTATGTATTACTTCTAAACACGTATTTTGTAAAACCCTTAAAAAACTCTCTTCATCGTTTATTTTAATACTTTGCTTTAGATATATGTGTTGCAGTTCATACTGGCTACTTTTACAGCGCACTATTAAGGATCTTGGTAAAACCTTTCTAATATCTTCTTCTTTTAACGTAGCAGACATAAGTAAAATCTTTAAATCTTCTCTTAATAACTCTTGTACTTCTAAACATAAAGCCAAAGACAAATCACTGTGTATACTTCTTTCATGAAACTCATCAAAAATAACCAAGCCTATGCCTTCTAAACTTTGATCATTTTGAAGTTTTTTGATTAACACACCTTCTGTTATTATAAGTATCTTTGTTTCTTTACTGTACTTACTGTCATTTTTGATTTGATACCCAACACTTTGACCTATACTCTCATTTAACATTTTTGACATCTGTTTTGCTAGTGTTCTTGCAGCCACACGTCTGGGTTCTAAAAGAAGTATTCTTTTGTTTTGTACATAGCTTTCTTGCATTAAAGACAAAGGAACCAAGGTGGATTTACCAGCACCTGGGGGGGCTTCTAAAATAAGGGTTTGATTGTTTTGCAAAGAAGTTTTAATCTCTTCTAGTACTGTATTAATAGCTAGGTTTTTCATTTGTTTATTATACTGCTTTATACTAAAGGCAAACAAGGTTTTATGTCTTTTTTAAATTGAAAAAAATAATATATAAACTTCTGCTTTTTAGGTGTATACTATAAAAAATAAGTTTTATGGGAGTTCTAATGCAAAAAAGAAAAATTCGTATGGGTATGATAGGTGGTGGACTAGAAGGTTTTATAGGAGCTACGCATAGAAAAGCTGCTTTTTTAGATGGCCATATTGATTTAGTCTGTGGTGCTTTTAGTTCTAATGCAAAAACCTGTATAACTACAGGTGAGACTCTTTATTTAGAAAAAAATCGTTGTTATGCTTCTTATACAGAAATGATAAAAGAAGAAGCGTTACTTCCTACACATATTCGTATGGATTTTGTCTCTATTGTAACACCCAATCATTTACACTATCCTATGGCAAAACTAGCACTTGAACATGGTTTTCATGTTATGTGTGATAAACCCTTGTGTTTTGAAATCAAAGAAGCAGAAGAACTGCAAGCTTTATGTAAAAAGAAGCATTTAATCTTTGGTCTTACTCATGCTTATACTTCTTACCCTATGGTTAAACAAATGCGAAAAATGATAGAAGATAACAAACTGGGGAAAATACGAAAAGTTATTGTTGAATATCCCCAAGGTTGGTTAAGTACTCCTTTGGAAGATACAAATCACAAACAAGCTCTTTGGCGTATGAATAAAGAACAAGCTGGAATTTCTTGTTGTATGGCAGATATTGGAACCCATTGTTTAAATCTTTTGGAATATGTTACACAATTAGAAGTGCAGTATGTATGTGCAGATTTAAGTACTTATGGAAAAAATCGTAGTTTAGATGATGATGGAAATGTTCTTTTACGTTTAAACAAAGAAGTAAAAGGAATACTTCATGCTTCACAAATCTCAGTGGGAGAAGAAAACGATTTGAATATTCGTATTTATGGTGAAAAAGCCAGTATCTCTTGGTCCCAAATGACTCCCAATACCCTAGCTTTTAAACAACAAGATAAAATAGCCCAAGTATACAGCGCAGGAGCTCCTTATCTAGAAGATATAGCTAAATACAATACCAGACTTCCTTCGGGTCATCCAGAAGGTTTATTAGAAGCCTTTGCCAATCTATATAGAAACTTTGCATTTTGTATACAAAACAAACAAAATAATCAGAACAACAAAAAAGAGAATCTTGATTTTCCTGGAATAAAAGAAGGTATTAGAGGCATGCTTTTTATGCAAGCCTGTGTTTACAATTCAAAAAGTGGTGAAAAATGGACAAAAGTAGAGCAGAAGAAAGTAGAGAAGAACAAATAAAAACTTCTCTCATTATAAGTAAGAAAAGTATTTACATAAATACCTTTCTTTTCTTATTTCTCTTTATTATTGAATAAATTTTTTACCATCAGCACTTTGTAAAATGACTCTTGCAATATCATCCGTTTCATTGGCTATATCTTTGGTTGTATTAGAAATACTTGCATTCTTCTGTGTTTTATGATCCAGTTCATTAATAGCAGAATTTATTTGCGCAATTCCTACTTCTTGTTCTTTACTTGCACTTTGCACATCTGTAATAAGTTCTATGGTTTTAGAAATATTTTCATTCAGTCCCAAATAACCATCAATCATTTTAGAAGCAATGTGTTTTCCATCATTTGCTTTTATTGAAGCAGCTTCTACAAGTGCTTTGATTTCATTTGCAGCTTCTGCTGATCTTGAAGCTAAGTTTCGTACTTCTTGGGCAACAACAGCAAAACCTTTTCCAGCTTCTCCTGCTGTTGCTGCTTCAACAGCTGCATTAAGAGATAAAATATTGGTTTGAAAGGATATTTGATCTATTACTCCTATTGCTTCTTTAATAGAGGATACTTGTTCATTTATATCATTCATTGCTTGTGTTGTTTCTTCTGCAAGATTTTTTCCTCCATTTGCCGAAGTATCTAATTCTTTTGCATACGAAGACATTTTAATTATGGTTTGATTATTGTTCGTGATATTAGCAGTAATCTCTTCTAAAGCAGCAGCCGTTTCTTCTAGTGCAGCAGCAGATTCATTTGAATTTGTATTTAATTCACTTACATTATTAAGTAAAACCTTACTGCTTTTTCCTAAGGCTTCTCCATTTGATTTATTCTCAAGCAACATTTCATTAATTATGTCGGCCAAAGCATTTAATCCCAAAGATGTTTTTCCCGTGGCATTTTGTATTCTATGAGTAAAATCAAGATTTTGATAACTTATTAAAGCATTATGAATTTTATTTAAATCAACAGCAACATCTCTTGCCATTATTTCAAGCATTTCATTAATCATAATTTTTAAATCTTCTAGGTTTTTATTGTGAGTACTTTTAGTGATTTCTTGTTTGATTTTTCCCTCTTTTACAAGAGAAACAACTCTTTTAACATCATTAATTAAAACAATATCTTCTTCCATTAGATCTCTTGTTTTTGTGATATTTTCATTTACTTCTTGAGCCATCAAACCAATTTCATCTTTGCTCTTCACCTCAAGTAAACTTACTGTTTTATTTTCTTTGTTTAAATACTTGAAAAAATCCCTTAATCCGTATTGAAAATTATTTAAAGGTTTGATTACTTCTTTATTAATCACAAAATACGTAATAAGAGAAATTATAATTAAAAACACAAGAGAGATAATAGTACTTTGAATTTTTATATTATTTGAAGCCATTAATACTTCTTCTTCTGTAATTTCAGAAATAATCGCCCATTTTAGATCTTCACCAATTTTAATAAGTGCATAAGCAGATAAAACAGCTTTTCCTTCATAGTTTTCTATAATTTTAGTATCTGATTTACCTTTTAAAGCATTTGTTGAAGCCAGTGTTTTTACAGCTCCCTTAGATGGATTTAAAAAAGATGCTTTTGTACTGTGTGTTTTAGGTTTTAAATAACTGTCACTTCTCATTAAATAATCAGTTCCCACAAGATAATCTTCTTGGGTTTTTGCATAACCTTTTCTAAACTTCATTACATTATTAATAGCAATATCACTTATTTGAAATACCAATATGGCTGTAATTTCTTCATCTTCAAAAACAGGAGCACCTAAAAACATCGTAGGAGTATTATTGCTTGGGCCATAAGGTTTTATATCCACAAAAGTAGCTCTTTTATTTTCCATCGTTTTAGCAAAGACTTCACCTAAACCACTGTTTTTTAAGCCACCTGTTTTTAAATTTTCACCATAATCAGACTTTTTATCAACAGCATAAACAACCTGCCCAGTTTCAACATTAATTAAATAAATATTCGCATATTTATTGGCTTTCATATAACTTGAAAAAAAGTTCTCATGAGGTTTGGTCATTGCTTGAACCAACTCTTCATCAATAGGAAATTTTCCTTCTGCATTAATATTCATTTGACCTTCAATACTGTCCATATCGTAAGCCAATTCATTAACATCTTTTGTTTTAGCCAGCATATTAATATCTGCAATTTTTTGCATAAAAAAGTTCTTAATTTGTTCTGTTTTACCATCACGTGCAGATGTTAAAGAACCATAACTCATTTGAGTAAGCGCTTGGCTTGCTTTATTTACAGAAATAAAACCAACTGCACCTGCTATTAAAAACAATCCTAAAAGTGTGATTGCTAAAATTTTTATCTTTATACTTAGGTTTTTAAACACCAAATCTCCTTTAAAAAAAATACTTTACATGAAAGATATGACAAATATATGATAAATAATTTAAATACTAGACTGTTATATGGCACTTATAGACCAATAATTGAAATAAAATAATTAATAGTCTAATACTTATTCTCAAATAAGAGAAAAAACAAGTACTATATTAATCCAAAAAAACAAACATACATTCTTATTTCTACTTATTTAATAAACACTTGGTTATGATGAATCAAAATAAAAAAGAAGAAGATAAAGATGCAAAAACAAGAAAAATTAAGTCCTTTAAAACCCAATGAATTAAAAGAATTTATAGAAAAAAATACATACTTAATATACGAATATATCAATAAAGAAGTATTAAAAAATACAGCCATAATAAACAAAGCGTATTTTATAAAAACAATAAAAGATATCTTTGCAAAAAATTCAACTCTTTTAATAAATCAAAATATTCTGCCCTACTCTTTTTTTACACTTCTAGGAAAAAATGGAAAACTGGATTATACAAGTTTAAGAGAAGACACAATAAATTTAAGCAAAATAAATAAAGAGTCTTCCAGCTATTATAATTATGTAAAATTCTCAATAACAGAAGATCTTTTCATTATAGAATTAATGCAAAATAAAACAGGAGGCATGGCTATAAAAGAAGATATTGTAAAGTTTAAAAAAGAGATTTTCATTAATAAAAGTGGCTTAGATACTTTTATATTAAAACAAAAAGACAAAACATAAAATAGTGTATTTCTAAGCTTAATACGATTTAATAATAAATAAAATTTTATGCAAAAGCTTTAGATTTTGTACTTTTAAGTATAATGATTCCATAAAAAAATACGAAACCATAAAAACAAGGAATAGAATGAGAAATTACAATGCTTGAAATGATTATTGCTTCATTTTTAAAGATATGGCACTTAATACCACTGATTATTTTTATTATATTGTTAAAAAAATTTGTTAATAATAAAGACAAAAAAAGTAGAATAAATAAAAATGATGAAAATGAAAAAAATGGTCTTACGCTAGAAGTACGTACTCAAAAGAACTATGAAAATTTAGGTTATGAAGTAAAGTACCAAAAAAAACAAGAGAATACAGAAGAAATAGATCTTGTTTGTAAAAGAGATAATAAAATACTCCTAATTCAATGTAAAAATGATTCAAAAACAAAATCAATTACAGAAGATGACATAAAAACATTTTATAAAAATGCACTTCAATATCTGAAAACAAATGATATAGAAAAAAAAGATGCCCAATTTAGGTATGTAGTTGCCTACAGTGATGTTTTACATAAGTCAGCTATTAAAATACTAAGAGATGATTTTTACAATTGTAAGTATGTTGTTTTATAAATAAAAGCTTTTATTCTTATCTTCACTTGTTTTTTTAATAGAAAAAAGAACACAGTGAAGAATCCTTCTTGCAAGTACTTGATTTAATGAAAAATACTTATACCGTCCAGTAAATAAAATTCATTCTTGCATTAGAAGGATGATAATCCTCTCTTAACTCAAAGTTTGTATCTAATAATTCTAAATCTCTGATTTCACGCAAAGCAAATTGTCTCCACGTCATATCACCTGAAGCATCACTTCCACCTTCAAGTTGAAAAGCACTTAGAGTATCTTTGCCTGTGGCTGATTCTCCAAAGGTATAAGGTTCAACCAGTCTGTTTTTATTTTTATAAGTAAATCGCAAGACTTGTTTATTTTCAATTGCTATTTTAATTATGTTTTCCATTTATTTCCTTATTCTTTTAGAAAAGGAGTATACAATACTTGAGTTTTATTTGTAGTAATCACCTCTCATAGTTTTTTAAAAAGTCTAAATTCATGCTGTGTATTTTAGTATTAAAGAACATTTAGTTTTTCTAATTTATAAAAATCATGTTAATATAAGTATAATAAAATTAAATTATTTTTATATAGGACTTCAATATGCCACAGGTAAATAAGAAAGATATTTTAAAAATTATTTCATCTATCTTAGACATAGACCAAAGACTTACGGGAATAGATTATTTAAAAGAATTTATAAAAAACATTGCCCTTAATTTGGATGTTAAGTATGCTTTAATCGGTCACCCTACAGGGGATTCTTTAAGTGAATTAAAAACAGATGTTGTCTGGGCAGTAAATGATTTTGCAGATAATTTTGTCTATAATCTAAAAGATACACCCTGTGAATTGGTACTTACAGGTGAGCGTGTATGCATACATGACAAAAATGTTATTAAAGACTTTCCTGATGATAAACTCTTACAAGATATGGGTATTGAAGCATATATAGGAGCACCTGTTGTATCTCGTACAAAAACAGGAGTATCCAGTATTTTAGTTCTTTTAGATGATAAAACAATGGAAAACAAAGATTTTTTTGTTTCAATTGTAGAGTTTCTTGCTTTAAGAGCAAGTGCTGAAATTACCCAACATCACATAGATGAAAGTTTACAGCATAAAGTAGATCAAAGAACATTGGAATTAAAAAAAGCAAAAATCGAGATAGAGAAAATCAATAAGAATTTAGAGAAAAGAATAAAAGAAGAAATAAATGAAAATAAAATAAAACAGCAAATCATTTTTCATCAATCTAAAATGGCAGCAATGGGTGAAATGATTGAAAACATTGCCCATCAGTGGAGACAACCACTCTCTGTTATTTCTACATCAGCAACAGGATTAATACTTAAAAGCGAAATCTCAACACTAAATAAAGAAGAAATAGTGAATACAATGGAGTGTATAAATAATCATACGCAATACTTATCACATACAATTGATGACTTCAGAAAGTTTTTTAGTCTCAAAAAAGAAAAAAATACATTTTGTCTAAAAGACAGTATCAAAAAAGTTTTTAAACTTCTTTCTTCTGAGTTTGCAAACTCCAATATAAATATTATAGAAAATACACAAGAGGTATGTATTATTAGTTATGAATATGAGTTAATTCAAGTACTTATTAATATTTTAAACAATGCAAAAGACCAATTACTTGAAAAAGAAATAAAAGAGAAATATATATTCATAGATATAAAAGTTAAAGAGAACGTAGAAATAAGTATAAAAGATAATGCACAAGGCATTCCAACTAAGTTACTTCATAAAATTTTTAAACAACATTTTACGACCAAATCAAAACAAAATGGAACAGGTATTGGCTTGTATATGTCAAATATGATTATTACAAAAAATCTTAAGGGAGAAATAACCGTGTCAAATAAAAAATTTACGTATAACAACACAGATTATAAAGGTGCTGAATTTAAAATCATTTTACCGCATAAAATTTAAACAAAAAAGCCATTCTTTCTTCTGTTTTTAATAAAAAAATAGGCCTTTTTTATGCCTCTGCTTCTGTTTCTTTAATTTTACTAGGGGAGACTCCAAAATATCTCTTAAATTCTCTGCTAAACTGACTGGTACTGTCATATCCAACTACTTGTGCCGCATCAACTGTTCTTAGGTTATTGTATATAATCAATTGTCTTGCTTTATACAATCTGATTTTTTTCATGTATTGCACTGGAGTATCATTTAATGCTTGTTTAAAAAGTTTATGAAAGTTATTTATACTCATATCTGTTAATCTGGCCATCTCATCCAAGCTTATTTTTTTATCAATATTTTCAATAATATATTCAACAGCTCTTGATATTTTTGACACATCACTGTTTTGTTCACACATTAGTTCTAACATAGGGCCATTAGTACTTTGAAGTATTCTATAATAAAGTTCATCCAACAAACCATCTGCTAAGATATTTGAATCAATTTCACTGTTAAGTATATTTAATAATTTCATATAAATTTCTTGAATTATTTCAGTTCTAATATTACACGTAATTGAAAAAGACAGTTCTTTGTTTTTTTTATTCTCATGCTTAAACTTAGAATACTTTCTTACAACTCTATGAAGTCTGTTCATATCAAGGTTTATATAAATACCAATTAAGGGTTCATCTCCTAGTATATATGTTTCACATTGAATGGCTTCAGGAGAACAAATTACAAGATAATCACTAGAACCATGTTCAAATTTTGCATTATTTTTATATCCAATTTTCCTACCTTGACCTACAAAACTAAATCCCTTATTATAAAATAAAGGACTTAATTGATCATTGCTTGATACTTTGAATAATTTGATGTCATCAATATACGTATTTGAAAAACCATCTTTTTCATTTAAAGAAAATAATTCACACAGTTGTTTTAATTTTATTATTTCATTTGTCATTTTTTATCTTTTGTGCTTTTGTGCATGAAATTTGCGCTTTTGTGTCTGGAAATACGCATTTGTATGTGTTATTATACATGCAATTAATAAATAAAAGGATAAAAATGAAAAAAACAGCAATAATTTTAGGTACATCACGAGCCAATGGAAATACAGCAAACTTAACAAATATAGTTGCACAAAAAACAAATGCAGTTATCTTTGATATTAGTAAATACAATATTTTGCCCTTTGATTATGAACATAAAAATAAACATGATGATTTTATAAACTTAATCAAAGAGATTTTGACTTATGACAATATTATTTTATCAAGCCCTGTATATTGGTTTAGTCCCAGTGTTCAAATGAAATTGTTCTTAGACAGACTCACTGATTTAATTACCGTTGAAAAAGACTTAGGCAAACAATTAAAAGGTAAAAACACAGCAGTAATATCAACAAGTGATGCAAAAAACCCTGAAAGTTGTTTTGAAGATATATTCAAGCATACTTTTGCGTATTTAGGAATGAATTATAAAGGTATGTTGCATTGTGCCTGTCCTTTTGATAGTAATGCAACAAGTGGTGATTCTAGTTATAATTTAGATAAATATTTACAAAAGATTAGCACGTTTAGTCAATCTTTTGTAGCTATAAATTAAGGATTTTAAATGGCATATGAAATGCTCGTAGGGTTAGATATTATTGATGAAATAAACTACCAAAAATACAGACAGCTTATACTCCCCCTAGCAGTAAAATACGGTGGCAGTATTCTTTATGATTTTAAAGTATCAGAAGTATTAAAATCGCAGACAAAAGATAAAATCAATCGTGTCTTTACAATATGTTTTGAAAATGAAGATAAAATGAATGCGTTCTTTTTAAACCCAGATTATTTAACAATAAAAGAAAAATACTTTAACAAAGCGGTTGCTAGTACAAGTATTATTTCAAGTTATACTAAAGAAGAAAACAGCTAACTGTTTGTCTTCTCTTATTAAAAAACCTTTATCATCTTTAAATTAAAGCTCTTTTTCCGTAATTCTTAGGAAAAAGAGCTAAAAGCAGATAATTATTAATGTTGATTTGTGCTTTCAAATATTTTGTCTGCGGATTGTATTACAAAACCTTGAAATAAATGATTGTTTTTATTTTTATAGCGTTTTGCAAATTCATAATAACAAGAAGGTATATTATAAATTCCTTCTTTAAATTTTATAGGAATAACTTGAGCTAAAGTGGAGCTTTGTTCTAATAATTCTTTTGCACTTCCCTTAATTTCCCCTCCACTTGTATTTAATTTAAATCCGGATTTTTTTATAAAAGTATTGACATCTTTTATATTAGTGAAGTTTTTTAAATCATTAATATAAACAGTAAAATGATTTGCACAAAAACCATAAACATAAAACCACGCAGCATATTCACTGATTTTATATATATCTTCATAGGTTTTATATGATATGTCCCAGTGTTTGCCTGAATAAATAAGCTCGCTGCTTTTAAGAATATTAAGAGGAATATTTTTTATAATTTCGTTAAATATATTTTGTATTCTTTTATCAAAAGATAAAAGTTGCAGTTCACTTATAAATATTTTCGGATAAGTGGGATTTTTATGCATAAAATAATAGGCAGATAGTTTTTTTTCTTTAAAAGTATAATGTTCTTTTCTTTCGTAGTTTAAATCAAGAAAAACTTTAGATAAAACATCAATATTACATTCTTTTAAAGAAAGTGTTCTAAATGCTATATGATCATTTGTAATAATATGATTTTCTTGTTCTTGAAACAGTTCATGTATTGTTTTTGCTTGAGGTGTTAGTTTAATATATTCTTTCCATAAGCTAATAAATAAGGTATCAAGATTCATAACAGCTCCTTGCTATAGTATTTATAATTAATTATTATCTTTATATTTTTTTTGAATTGCTAAAAAATCATCCAGGTTTTCAAATAAGATATCTACCAGTTTTGGTTCAAAATGTTTTCCTCTTTCTTCTTTAAACAGTTTTAATAATTTATCCAAAGGCCAAGCTCGTTTATAACATCTGTTACTTCCTAAAGCATCAAAAACATCAGCAAGGGCTGTTATACGACCAAAGATATGTATTTCTTCTTCTTTTAATCCTCTTGGATAACCTGATCCATCCCATTTTTCATGGTGCTCATATGCAACAATTGACGCTGTTTTTAATATCTCTCTTTTTGAGTATTTTAACATTTCATAACCCAATTGCGCATGTGTTTTCATAATTTTCCATTCTTGGGCATCTAATAAAGCAGGTTTTTTTAAAATAGAATCAGGAATTCCAACTTTTCCTATATCATGCATAGGAGAAGCTTCTTTTAAAATTTTTACTGTATGTTCATCTAAAGGATATTTTTTTGCTAAAAGCTCCGAATATGCGGCAACTCTTCTTACGTGATTACTTGTTTCTTTACTTCTACTCTCCCCAATAGCACCCATAGTAAATATTACTTCTTTTTGAGTATCTTCTATTTCTATATTTAATTCTTTGATTTCATTCATATTGTTATGCAAACTAGAGGTCATTTTATTAAAAGTATTTGAAAGTTGCCCAAATTCATCTTCTACTTCAATGGGTATGTTTTTTAATAAACTTATCTTATGTGAAGAAATTTTTTTAATAAAATCTATTATTCCAGCCAAGGGTATATTTATTCTTGAAATTAAAGTAAAAGCGGAAAAAATAATTAAAAGCAACAATACTAAACCAACAATGATTACTATAAGGGTAGATCTTTTTGCAATATTATCTGAATTATTTAAAATATCAATTTTAATAGTATTAGAATAAGTACTTACGTCATTAATGATTTTAAAAAGGGTTTTATTTAAAATATCTTTGTCATCTTTTAATATATTTAAAGCAATTATTTGTAAAAGCATTTGATTTTTTGCATTTGTAATATAAGAAATAATTTCTTTGATATTCATAAAATTCATTCTTATGGCTAATATTTTTTCTTTATCTAAAGCTTCCATCTTATCAAGTTTTTCTAAACTGTTGTCAAGCAGCATTTTACTTTGTAATAATTTATTACTTATAATATCATTTAATAAATCTTTATCTTTTTCATAAATAATGCTATTAATATGTTTTTGCATAGCTAAAATGGAAAGATCTAGTTTTTTAGTAATACTGTTTATTCGTTCATAGTCTTTAGTAAAAATAATTTTCAAAGATGAGGATATGTCTTTATTATTTTTAATGTCTTTTTGTATTCTTCTATGCAATCTTTTTCTCTTTAATAAAATAGAACTGGAAATACTATTACTTGTATTAATCATACTTTCAATTTTTTTATTAATGCTAATTAAATAATCATTTAATTCACTTTGATAAAACAAAATGAGACTGGCTTTATCGTAAAAATCATGTTGTAAGTTTATTTCTTCATTGATAAGTTTGTTAATTGTTTTAATACTGCTATTGTATTTTTTTTCTAAGTGTAAATTTCTTTTAAAATCCAGAGTTTTTTCATTTATCATTTCTTCTAATAATAAATCTTCTATTTTTTCTAATTCTTCACTGTTTTTTGCAAGTAAGATTTCAGTATCCAAATAATTAATTTCTTTTATAACATTAATAATATCTTTGTTTTGGCTTTCTACTAAAAGGATTTTTTTTAGACTAATTTGATCATATTTTATTGTATTAGATAAATAAATCATTGTTGAAGCAAAAGCAAGAATAACCAAAGTCATTACAAAAACCCCAGAAAAAACGATTGCTTTTATTGATAAATACTTGCTAAGTTTATTTAAGAAATCAATCATTATTTATTCCTTTTATAAAAGACTAATCTTCTTTATTCAATAAATCCCATTTAAACTCAATATATTGATTGTTTTTTAATAAAGTAAGCCAAATTTTATTAGAAAATTGATGGTTATTTTTAGAAAAACCTGACGTAAAACCAAGACCAATATCAAAGTCTTTTATGTTTTCAAAGGCTTTAATAATATTCTCTTTGTTAATATTTTTTTCTGGTATATTTTTAAGTGCTTCTATAAATAATCTTCCAACAATATATCCTTCTAAGGATACAAAAGAAAAAATCTCATTTTTTTCATAGTGTGATAAAACAGATAAATATTCTTTTACTATTCGTAATTTTGATGTAAAATGGGGAACTACCTGCGTTACAAGAACATTGGATATATTTTTGTTTAATGCTTTTTTTAAAGCATTACTACCAACAAAAGATACATTTAAAAATAAAGCAGAGGGAAAATCTTCTTTTGCTAAATGAATAAATTTAGCAACAGGAGCATAAGCGCCTACTATGATTATTGCTTTTGGATCAATTTGTGCATCTAAAATACTAATTAAACCATCTTCTACATTTAAGGTATTTCTTCTATATCTGCCATGAGCTAAAGTGTTTATTTTGTTAAACCCTCTTTTTTCAAGAGCAGAAACAGCACCATAATATCCAGCATCTCCATACGCATCATTTTGTGTAAAGAATGCAATTTCTTCTGCTTTAATACCATTATTTAAAAGCATATCAATCATATAAGAAGTTTCTTGTCGATAGGATGCTCTGTAATTTATAATATATTTATCAGGAGGTATTTTTCGCAAAATGCCTGCTCCTGTAAAAGCACCAAAGAAGAGAATTTTCTTTTCATTTGCAATAGGAACAGAAACATTCGCAGTAGGAGTACCAACATTTCCAAGTATTGCTAGAATTTTTTTATCTTCTGTTAATATTCTCATATTTTTAGCACTTAAGTCTGGTTCATATTTATCATCTAAGACTGTAATTTTATAGTGAAATTTTTTTTGTAAATCATTTTCATGTTGAAATGCTAAATTAAGGCCTAAATACATATTTTGACCCAGCGCTTTGGTAGGTCCACTAAGAGCAGTACTCATACCAACATTTATTTCATAAGAACAAAGCATAACAAGTGAGAAGCATAAAATAATGAGATATTTCATTACAATCCTTATACTTAATAATAATTATATAAAACAATTCTAAATACTAAATGACAATAAATCTATCTTAATTATATGCTTAATAATTATTAAGTAAATATGTTTAAAAAGTAATTCATATTTTTAAGTTAGTTTTATTCCTCTTTTTTTTATAAAAAAGATCAAAATATATAAAATGATTTTCCTTCCCAAGTCCCTCTTTTAGTAATTCTTAGGAGGAACAGCTAACATGAGATATTCCAGCGAGATCAAAGAAGTGTGAGGGTTTAAGTCTATAATACTTTTCTTCCATCTCTTTTGAGAGCTCTGAATAGGGATTAATCATAACTTCTTGAAGTTCTCTAAGGAGTGAATACTCACCCTCATTTGCGCTCTCATATGCAGGCACAAGAAACCACTCTCGTAAGGTGTATTTGGGATTAATACTTTTCATTAAAGATGAAAGCGCTTCGCGCTCTTTTTCAGATTTTGTATTTTCTTCACTAGAAATGAGAGCTTGCCATTTTTTAAACCACTGTAACCAACGTTCTTGTATCTCTGCATTATTTGTCACATCATTATAAAAACTTTTTTTCAAAGGTTCCATATCAGAAGGCAGTTCTGAGAGCTCACGAAAAAAGATAGTGTAATCTACAGATGTTTGAAGCATAAGCAATTCTAGCTCAGTATACAAATGGGCATTAAAACTTTTAAGTCCAAGTTTAGAAGCCCACATTTTTTGCATTTTTTCTTGTATTACAGAAGAAAAAGTACTTCTAATTTCTTCTAATAAAACCAAATCTTTTTTAGATGTTTGTAACAAGGGTTGTAAAGCGCTGCAAAACACATGAAAATTTTGTTCTGCTGCTGCGGCTTGATTAAAAAAAGAGAAGTGTTCTCCTCCACCTGTCCAAGGCTGATAATACGGATCAAATACATCACAAAAGCCAAAAGGTCCATAATCCAGTGTGAAACCACCAGCTGCACAGTTATCGCTGTTAAAATTTCCTTGACAATATCCAATACGAACCCAGTTTACTATAAGAGCACTCAAACGAGTAAGAAATGTTTTTGCTAACAATAATACTTTTTTTTCTGTGCTTAAATTTTTATCAATTACCTCACTATACTCTCGCTCAATCAAATGCAAAACAATTTTTTCAAGCTCTTCTTTTGCAGATGCGTGTTCATTTTTTCTAGCACGTCTGGCAAAAAGTTCTATTTGTCCAACACGAAGAAAAGAGGAAGATACACGCGTAGAAATTGCAACGGCTTCATTAATCATTCTGTCTGGATCTTTGGAATAAGAACCATGAGAAAACCATGGTCTTTGTACTTTTTCCGTGTTTGAAGTGTATAAAGACAAAGAACGTGAGGTAGGAATTCCTAAAGCATGCATATGTTCTTGCGCTAAAAATTCCCTAACACTGGATCGTAAAACGGCTCTACCATCTGCCCCACGACAATAAGGTGTTCTTCCGCCTCCTTTTAACTGCATTTCCCAACGTTTATCATTAATTACGCCCTCAAATACAGAAAGAGCTCTGCCATCCCCATATCCATTCCCTGTTTGGAAAGGGCACTGAGCATAATATTCTCTGCCATAAATAGAAAGCGCATAACCACTTGCCCAGCCTAATTTTGTCATAGGTTCTGGGACAGAGCTCATATCCCCAGAAAACATACTAACAAAATCAGCTGAAGTAGCAAGACTATCGGAAAAACCCAATTCTTCAAATAAATTTTTACTGTGTGATACATAAATAGGATCTTTTATTGCTGTTGGTTTAACGCGAACATAGTGACCTGAAAAAACCTGTCTAGCTTCATAATCAAGGCCATTTTCTTTAGCATCAGGATCTTCATTTAGTGTGTTCATTAACGAATAATCTACTAACTGTGCCAGATCATCAAGTGTTTTTACAAGAGCAGCGTTTTGTTTTATTTCTTTCATATATCTTCCTTAAAATCAAGGTTTGTAAACGTAATTATTTACGTATAAGCAATACCCTTATTCTTGTAATTTTATCATAAAAGATTTATTAGTTTTGTTATATAGAGTGAAAATTAAAAAAAAGGAGTTTAAGTATTTACTATTTTTTCCTGGAATCCTTAAGAATTAGGATTCCTTTTCAAGGTTGTTAGTTTATAGTTTAAGCTTTTTTACCATCAAATTTATTTTTATTTACATCATCCACAACTCTTTGTGCAATTTGTTTGGTTTCTTGAGAAATATTATTGGTAAGATCAGCAACTGCTGCATTTTCTTGGGTAAATTTATCCAATTGATTTACCGCATCAGAAATCTGTGACATTCCAATGGTTTGTTCTTTTGCTGCATTGGTTACATCACTAATTAACTCACTGGTATCTGTAATTTTTTGCTCCAACTCTCCAAAACCTTCAATCATTTTACTACTGATTTCTTTTCCTACATTTGCTTTAATAGTAGCATTTTCAACCAGTTGTTTAATCACTTTTGCAGCTTCTGCTGATCGTGAAGCAAGATTTCTTACTTCTTGAGCAACGACAGCAAAACCTTTCCCCGCTTCCCCAGCTGTTGCTGCTTCAACGGCTGCATTCAAGCTTAGAATATTGGTTTGAAAAGCAATTTGGTCAATAATTGAAATAGAATCATTAATGGTATTAACCGTATCATTGATATCTTCCATAGCAGCAGCCGTTTCATTGGCAAGTTTTTTACCTTCATTTGCGCTGCCCTTGGTTTCTTGCGAAATTTTTAACATTTCTTGTGCTTTTTGACTTGTTTGTTCGATATTACTGGTTATTTCATCAATAGAAGCAGCTGTTTCTTCTAAAGAAGCAGCTTGTTTGGTTGCATTGTTATTTAAAGTACTTGTACTAGAACTTAGTTCAGTAGAACCTTCTTGTAAAGCAAGTCCATCTCTTTGATTACCAATTAACATCTCTGTAATCATGGTATTCATTTCAATAATTTCACTACCAATTTTACCTGATGTTGCTGAGTGTAATTTTAATGTAAAATCTCTTTTAGTATACGCTTCCAAAACATAACTGATTTTGTTAACATCTTGTCCCACTAAACCTTCTAAATTGTCTAACATTGTATTTAAAATATTTTTTAATTCATTTAAAGAAGAACTGGAAGTCTTTTTTTCTATTTTTTTATTTAAAAAACCCTTGCTTACATTATTTGCTACTGTTTTCACATCATCTATTAAAGCATTGTCTTCTTCTATTGTTTTTTGAATATGTTTCACATTCTCATTAATACTATTGGCAATTAATCCAAATTCATCTTGCTTTTTTATTTCTATTTGTTTGGGATTTCCCGCTTTTGTATTTAGATATTCAAAAAACTCATCCAAACCAGTCGAAATAGATTTAAGATTATTGTTTAATTTTTTAACAGAGAAGATAATGATAAGAGCAATAACTAAAAGAGCTAATAAACCCGCAAAAATAGAAAAATTACGAATAAAATTCGCATTAGATAGATATTCTTCTTTGGGTGCTGAGATTATTATAGTCCAGTATGTTCCACTGTAAAAAAGTTCTATGGGTTGAGCATAAAAGAGAGAGTCTAAACCATTTTTACTGGATGTTTTATAAAATTCTGTAAATTTACCATTTTTTGAATTAACAAGAACCTTTAAAAAATCACTGTCATTTTTAGTCACTTCACTTAAAGGTTTTGATTGAAACTCTTTTGTAGGATGACCAAGAATCGTTCCGTAATGATCCAGTGTAAAAGAATAACCATTTTCATATAATTTTGTTTCTTTGGCTAGTTTTGAAAAAGAGTCCAGATTGATTTCCATTCCTAGGGAACCTATAAATTTACCCTCATCATATAAAGGAAAAGCAACCGTTGTCATTAAGGTTTTTACGCCACCAACTGGATAATAGTATTGTTGCGTTATAAACATTTTAGCGGCTTTTTTAGGCCCTGCTACCCACGGTTTTGATTCATTGTACGCAGAACCAGATTGAACAATAATTTCATCTTTTGAACGAACAACATAAGGTGCAAATTGCCCCTCAGCATTGTATCCGTTCTTTCCAATACTGTCCATATTTTCTTTGAAAAACATTTCTTTATCAGCAATAGCAAACCAAATACCAAGAATATATTCATCTTGTTTTATAATGTGTTTTAAATAATCAATCACTTCTTTTTCATCAAGTTTTATCTTATTTCGAAGCGCCCCTTCAAATTTCATGACTAAAAGTTTAGGTGCCATTATGGCTTTATTTAAATCTCGCTCAATTTTAGTTGCCTGGTTTTTAGCAAGTTCTTTCACATACTTATGTGCATCTTTTTCAGCTTCGGCATAAGAGTACTTGGTTACAAAAAATATGCTAAGTCCCAATGCTAATATTGTTATACTTAAGACTTGAAACAATAATTTATTTCCGAAACTTGATTTTTTTGTCATGATAAAATCCTTATTAATTTATATATTTAATGAAATAATACTAGATTTTATTCTATACTCATACATCTTAAATTATAATAAAAGTTATTTTTAAAAAAAATTCTTGAAGTTAAATACAATGTTAATTTTTTCAAAAGACAAATTCACTCACCTAGAAGGTCTTTAATATCAAATAATTACTTAAGTATTTAATTGATTTTCCAGATTTTTCAAATCTCCAAGTACCCATACATCTGATATTTTCTCTCCCTTGAATGTAAAGAGAGCACAGCCTTTCCATGTCACACGTTTTTGTGAAGGCTCATAATTCAAGAATTTGGCTTTATGAATTCCTGTAAAACTCATTTTTGCAAAAACTTTATTCTCTTCTTCTACTAATTCTTCTATAATACATTTGTAATCTCCTAAAGCATTATGAAGCATGTCTACATATCCACTAAAACCTTTATGCCCTTTTTTTTCTTGTCCCAAAGAACCTCTAAAAGTAAAATCTTCATGTAAAACAGAAGCTATTTCTTCTTTATTATGAGCATCCCAAAGTACCTCATAGAATTTACGAACTTGTAATTTATGCACTGTTTTTCCTTTTTTTATAAAAATTACGAAACAAGAAGGAGCTTGTATCCTTATTTA
The DNA here is from genome assembly GCA_013215945.1 of Campylobacteraceae bacterium. Taxonomy (NCBI): domain Bacteria; kingdom Pseudomonadati; phylum Campylobacterota; class Epsilonproteobacteria; order Campylobacterales; family Campylobacteraceae; species Campylobacteraceae bacterium. The sequence goes on along the minus strand of JABSOM010000002.1, from coordinate 111,660 downwards.
TTAAAGATAATATGCCTATTCTAAGTTAAAATGTATATTAAAGATATACGTAATAAAGTCCTACTTGCTTTATTATGCTTCTTTTGCTAACAATTAAAAAAGGAGGAAAAGATCTTAGGACTGTGCTCTCGTATGAACAAAAACAGTGAGAAACAAGAGCAGTTATCTACTCTTGTTTTAATAAAAATTTTCAAGTTCTTAAGGCTTTTGTATCTTCATTTTATACTAGAAACTTTCCCATTCATTGTCATTATTAGAAACAATAGGATTAATAATTGTTGTTTTTTGAACAACTTTTAATGAAGTTTCTCTTTTGGAAACGTTTCTCTTTTCTATTCCTGTATACTTGATTTTATTATTAGGATTTCGTTTTTCAATAAATTTAACTTCTTCATTTGTTTTGGCTAATACAGAGCCCTTACCTATAAACTCTTTTTGATCTGCATTCTCCACAACTAACTTAGCAATAGTGTCCGTTTGAACCGCAATTTCATGTGTTTGCGAAGCGATATTTGCATTTTCTTGTGTTTGTTTATCTAAAGAATTTATAGAATCATTTATTTGTACAATTCCTAATTGTTGTTCTTTAGAAGCTGATTCAACATCTGATATTAAATTAATTGTTTGAGATATAGATTCATTTAAGGAAGCATAACCTTCTATCATCTTATTTGCTATTTTTTTACCCTCATCTGCTTTTTGCGATGCATTAGAAACTATTGTTTTTATTTCATTTGCAGCTGCTGCACTACTTGCAGCAAGACTTCGTACCTCTTGAGCAACTACTGCGAAACCTTTACCAGCTTCTCCTGCCGTTGCTGCTTCAACCGCTGCATTTAATGAAAGAATATTGGTTTGAAACGATATTTGATCAATAACTTTAATGGCTTCACTAATTGAGCTTACTTCTTCATTTATATCATCCATTGCTTTTGTTGTTTCTGCTGCTAATTCTTGTCCCGTTTTAGCTGATTTTGTTAAAGCACTTGCATGATTTGACATTTGTTCAACATTCCTTGTAGTACTAGTAATATTTGATGTCACTTCTTCAAGTGCGGCCGATGTTTCTTCTAATGCAGCTGCTGCTTGATTTGAATTTCTATTTAATATATTTACATTTGACAGAAGTATATTTGAACTATTTCCTAGGGTTAAACCATTCGATTTATTTTCAACTAACATTTCATTAATGATTTCTGCTAATGAATTTAATCCGATAGCTACATTCCCACTTGGATTTTCAATTCTATGTCGAAAGTCTAATTTTTGATATAAGTTTAAAGATTCTTGTAATTTATTTGTATCATCAGATACATTTCTTGCTATTGTTTCTAACATTTCATTAAAAAGTTTTTTTAATTCTTCTAAACCTTCATTGTTTGTTGATGCTTTAATAGTTTGGTTTATATGCCCCTCATTTACAAGAGATACCACTCTTTTAACATCTTCAATAACTGCGATATCTTGTTCTATTAAACGTTTACTTTTAGAAATATTATCATTAACAACTTTTGCCATTAAGCCAATTTCATCTTTAGAGTGAATATTAATTAAAGATACACTTGAAACTTCTTTGTTTAAAAAGCTAAAAAAGCCTAAAAGCCCAGTTTGAAATTCTTCTATTTGTTTGGCAATAGCTTTTGGAATCACTACTGCAAAAATAATCACAAGAAGGAGTACAATTATTGCGATGATAGTACTAATTAATAATATATTTTCATTAAGTTGGGCAACATAAGGACCAATAGTATCTTGATCTTTTTTAATTGATAATTTTACATCTTCAGAAAGTTTTGCAATTTTAGGACCAATTTTATTTAGTTTATTATTGATTATTTCATTTCTTTTTTTAATAATATCAATAATAGCTACTACTCCTTTTTGATAAACAGTAATTAGATCCATTGCTTCTTTTAGCTGAGATTTTCTCTTTAAATCTTGCACACTATCGCTAATTAGTAGAAGTTCATTTTTTAAATCTTTAAACTCTTTAAATACTCTGTTTGAATCACTGTCTAAATTTGAAGCTAAAAACTTTACGGTATAAAGACGTGCTAAAAGAAGTATTCTAATTCCTTTTGCCGTTTCTAAAGAAGCCTCAATATCACCATCTTTATAAGCACTCTCCATAACAGAAGTCATTAAATGTTCTATATTTTTACCATTTACATTCAAGTTATGATTAACAACATCGTTTCTATTATTCATATACTCAATGACTTTAAAAAAACTTTCGTGATATACTTTTAAATCTTCTGATATTGTTTTTACCATTGGGGCACGCGTTGGTTTTTGTATTTCTTTTAAAGCTTCATTTACAAAAGCAGTCGTTTTTTTATAATAGGCATTAAATTCATCAATCTCTTTTTGAATGGGATTTTTCAAATAATCTTTTACATTCATTCTAACCATTAACATGTTTGCTTGTACTCTTCCTGCTAATACACTGTCTTTTGCCATTTCTCTATAGTTAGTAAAACCAGCTGCAGATTTTGAGACACCGTAATTACTATATCCAGCTAAAATAGCAACAAACAGTGCAATTAACGTAAATGCTATTAATAGTCTTTTTTTTATTGATATATCTTTCATTATTATTTCCTTATTTTATTGCAATAGTATAACAACATAAATAATATAATTAATGATATATTTTTTAAATTTTTGATTTATCTCAAAATAAGTTTCAATATGTAGCAAAAAAACAATGCTTTAGTATTTATTTAAAAATAAATAATAATTTAAGAATAACTTTACTTAGAGATTAGAATGAAAAATAATTTAATATAATCAAGCAAAATAAGGAAGTCTTTGTTTAGCATTTTAAAGGAATGAGGTAATTATTTTTTAACTTATTATATGATTTGTATTGATAATAAAGCAGTGGAATAAACTAAGCAGTAGAATGTCTATTCTGTCACTCGAATTCTCTTAGAATATTTCTGGAATTTTTGATAGGAATTAACATTAAGTTTTAACTTAATGTTAATAGGCTCTATTTAGTCTTTTTTCAAATCTTTTTTGTAAATACGTAAAGATGAGTACAATGGCCCAATATACCAAAGCAACAGCTAAGAAGGACTCAAAGTATTTAAATGAACTCGCAGCTTCCAATTGTGCTTTTGCCATAATTTCAGGAACACCCAAAGTGAAAGCTAAAGAAGTACTTTTTAATAAATCAATAAAATTATTCATTAAACTAGGTACTGCTACTCTTATTGCTTGAGGCAAAATGATATAAAAAAAAGTTTGTGTTTTATTCATACCCAAAGAATAAGCTGCTTCAAACTGGCCTTTTTCAACCGATTTAATAGCACCTCTTATAGATTCTGCCATATAAGCAGAAAAATGCAAAGATAAACCAAGAATACTTGCCCAATACGCATCCATTGCCGCAAAAATAGGGAAAACCTGAGGCAGGCCATAATAAAATAAAAACAGCTGTACCAAAAGAGGAGTTCCTCTTAAAAAAGATACATACACATCGCATATTTGAGAAAGTACTTTAATATTATTGGTTTTAATAATAGCAATTATAATAGCAATTATTAAAGCAATGACTGTTGAGATAACAGCCAAGCTAAGAGTAATATTTATATATTTTAATAAAATAGGGAAAAGCCCTAAAGTATAATCTACATCAAAAGTAAACATTTATTTTTTGGTAATATCCGTATTAAACCATTTCATAGAAATGCTGTTTAATGTACCATCTTCTCTTAAAGAACTTAGTGCCGAGTTAACTTGATTAATTAAAATTTTATTTTTCTCATTTCTTACAAAAGGAAAAGAGTTTTTAATTACAACAATAGGAGAACCCACCAGTTTTAAAGGTAAGTTCGCTTTTTTGATTAATTCCACAGAAGAAACTCGATCTTGTACAAAAGCATCAATTCTTTTTAAAACAACATCTTGCTCAAAACCATTTCCATCATACGATATTACTTCTATTTCATTTTCAGTATCAAATTCTTTTACAATATTTACATAATTAGTACCTAAAGAAACACCTACTTTTTTACCTTTTAAATCTTCTAAAGATGAAATATCGTTTCTATCTTGATGAACAACCAGTTGTGCTCCATCAAAAACATAGGCTTGTGCAAAATCATACTTTTCAAGTCTTTTTTGCGTCATTGTAATTTGATTAGAGATAGTATCTATTTTATTTGTTTCTAACATTCCAAATAAACCAGAAAATTTTGCTGTTTTAAATTCAACATTCACATCTAATTTTTCTGCAATCGCATTCCATACATCAATTTCAAAACCTTGAAGTTTGTCTTTTTCAAAGAATGTAAAAGGATAATATCCTCCCGATGTACCAATTCTAATAGTTTGTTTTTCTTCAACTTTTTTCTCTTCTGTATCAAAACACCCTGTAAAAAGTGTTGCTATTAATACCAGTAAAATTATTGATAGTTTTTTCATAAAAATCCTTTATATTTTGGGGATATTACTACTTTATGTATTAAGTAAAACTTAAATAATCCTTAGGAAATTACTTGGGATTCAACACTTTTGTAATAATAAAAGTATCTTATCCTAAAGAAAAGACTTAAACATGGCTTTTGAATATTTAATAGTATTAAAATATAAGTTTCTGTAATTTGAACAATAAATCAATACAAGCAAGTGTCTAAATTCTCTTAGGTGAGAAAAAAGCGTAGTATTATTTTGTATAAAATCTTAAATTTCTAATAATTTAGTATCGTGTCCTTTGAAGTTCCAGAAACTTCTATTAGACACAATATCATGTAATAAATTCACCCAAGAAGCCTTAGGTAAAAACCTAGATCGAGGCTTGAATATTTTCTTTGCCATTAAACTTTATATTTTCACTTGCTTCTACCATTTCTTTAGCAACATTATAATTTTTAAGAGAAATACTGCTTACATCATGTGCTATTACTGTATTTTCTTGTGTTGCTTGATCAATACTATTAATAGCTCTGTTAATTTGTTCAACCCCTAATTCTTGTTCTTTAGAAGAACTTGAAATGGTATCAATTAAAGCAACTGTTTTTTTAATATTTTCAATCATTTCTTCATAATCTAAAGTCATAACTGTGGCGATTTTTTTCCCACTTTCTACTTTTGTACGTAAAACACCCATTAAATCTTCTATTTCTTTTGCAACACTAGCACTTCTATTTGCAAGATTTCTTACTTCTTGAGCAACTACTGCGAAACCTTTTCCAGCCTCACCTGCTGTTGCTGCTTCAACCGCTGCATTTAAAGAAAGAATATTCGTTTGAAAAGCAATTTGCGATATTTGAGAAATGGCATCAAAAGTTTTATTTGTAAAACCATAAATATCATCCATTGCATTGTCTGTATCTTTAGCTAAAGCAAGGCCTTTAATAGAAGACTGCTCAACATCGTTTCCTACTTCAATAATCGAAGTAATGTGTTTTGAATTACTTGTGAATATCGATGATATTTCAACAATAGCAGCTGCTGTTTCTTCAATGGCGCTTGCTTGATGTTGTGTTGAATCAGAAAGTGTTTTGGCTTTTTTTGTAAGTTCACTTGATTCTTTTTCCAAACTTAAACCTTGTTGATAAGTAGATGAAACTTGTTCAACGATTTTTTCATTTAAAGCATTAATTCCTTCAAACAATACTTTAAAAGCCCCACCTCTAAAAATTTCTGCATCAATTTTATTCAAATAGTTTTGATTGGAATATTGATCCAACACTTCTAAAGCATCATTGATTCCCATATTTAGTTTATCAAACATAGTATTCATACTTTTAGCAATATAGTTTATTTTAATATCATCAGATTTGGAGGTAACTTTATCATCAATGAAACCATCTGATAGTTTTTCACAAGCTAACATGATTTCACCATAAACCGTAAGGTTTTTTTGATTTCGTTTTTGCATCAATGACGTTATTGATGAGAGTTTCTTTTCAATCTCATTATATTTAGAAGAACTACATGTTGAAGTATTTTCAATTTTATTAATGTCTTCAATAATATATTGTTCTAATAAGTCCAAGTTTTCTAAAATAGTTTGTTTGTCTTTTTTCGCATTTAAAAACATATTAATCCTTATTCACTTAAGCCATATAACAAAATAGCATTTTTAATTTCTTTTTGGGTCGGTTTGATTCGTATTGAAATATAACGTTTGTTTCCTTTAGCATCTAAAGAAGAATAAGCCGTAGCATTTAACCAATAATAATCACCATTTTTTGTTTTATTTTTCACAATACCATTCCAGATTTCTCCTGCTTGAATTGCATTCCACAGTTCTAGGGAGGTTTCTTTTGGCATATCAGGATGCCTTACTATATTGTTATCTTGTCCAATTAATTCATCTTTGCTATATCCTGAAATTTTACAGAATTCTTCATTGGCATAAATAATAATTCCCTTGTCATTGGTTTCTGAAACGATTAATGTATCTTTTTCTAGTTTTATCTCACCCATAAAGAGGTCCTTTTAAATATCAAATATATCTTTCAAATAATACAGCAGTATAGCAAAAATAATTAAAAATCATTGCTGATTTTATAGCATTAAAATAAAGAAGATAAGTAGTATAGTATGAGTATGTTAAGACATTGTAAAGTCAAAAAAAAACTACCTTCAAAAAGGCTCATACCTGTGATAAAAGGTACTTTGTATGAGCTCTTAAAATCCAGTATTCTCCTTATTATTTTAAGTTTTAGTATCAAAAGTTATTAATTAGGGGCAGACCCCCATTTTTAGAACATGGATTTTGAATATTTTGCAGTATTCTTAACTTATTCTTCGTGTACTTAAACACTAACTAATCATAATATAAGCCAGTGTCTATATTTTCTTAAGTAAAAAAAAACGAAAAAGTTACTTTGGATAAGCTCTTTAAATAATCAAACATTTAATGCTTTTTCTTTTGCATTCCATAATTCATCTGCTTTTTCTTTTTCTTTAATAAACAAATAAAGTAAAAAAGATGCTGCACTAACACTAAAAACGGAATAATCTAAAGGTGCTTTAATTCCCATAATAACAGTCATGCTTAAAGCAAAAATCAAAAGCAAAGTAGCACTTAATAAAGCTACTAGTTTTAATCTAAAGCCAAGTATTAACATTATTCCTAATACTACTTCTAATACAGTTACAAAATAAGCAACAATCGTAACTAAAGCAATTGATAAAAAGGGATTTAGATAAGCTACATAATCTTCAAAAAGTTTAAAACTTCCCCAAGCAACATTAATATCTCCAGGGTTTCCCCATAATCCAACTCTATCAAAAACAGCAGATAAAAAAGCTATTCCAATAGCCAGACGTACAAAAAGAATTATATATCTTTTTTCATCAAACGTACTTGTATTCATTCTATATCCTTAAAAAATTTTAAGAATAATACAATAAGAAAAAATATATTAATTGGAAAAAAAAGACATTTATTTAGAATATTTTTTGAAGTTTAATTGTTTTGCCATATTGTATTTTTTTGAAAAATATTCTTTAGGGGTTTCAGACATAAAAGCTTTGAATTCATTTGAAAAATGAGCTTGATCAAAAAAACCATTATCATAAGCTACACTGGTTAAAGAATCTACCTTTAGAGAACTTAACGTTTCTTTAGTATTAACTATTCGAGCAAGCCTTGCAAATAGTTTCGCACTTAAACCAACTTCTTGATTAAAACGTCTGGCACATAGTCTTGGACTTATATCAAATTCTTTGCAAAGCGCTTCAATATTTACATACCCTTTATTTTTAAGAATATAATTTATAAAATCAAATATCCATACAGAATTATTTTTAGAAGAACTCTGTATTTTTTTTATTAAAAAATTTTCTATAATAGAAATTTTATTCTCAACATCGTTAGTACTTATCAATTTTTCATATAAAGCATCTATTTTCAAGACAGTACTATTTTGCATTTCAACTACTATATCTTTAAAAGAAGAGATATCTTCATTAAAAAATCGATATGCACCCCCTGCTTTAAACCTAATACCAATAGCATCTATTTTATTTTCAAACTCCATAAATAAAGGGTATTTTGTAGGACCACAATACGTGAAGTTATTTTTACATATAAAATTTTTTTCATTAATTTTTGTTAAAAAAGAAGAAGATGAAAAATTTATTACTATTCCAGAATTGCCATCACTTAATATCTTATTTGAAATAGTTTTGTGTAGTTTGTCTTTTCTAACAATCCAATAGTTATAAATATAGGGTTCGAGCTCTTTACATGGGAGAATCAGTTTAAAACCAATATCTGCTAAATCACTGTTATAATAATTCATTTTTGCCTTAACTGCTCTTATACTAAAAGAATTATACTATATATTCTTTTAGTAAGTTAGTAATTTGTCTAAAATCTTTTTTTCCAAATTTTTCATAAACAGTCCCATAAATCAAACAAGGATCAAGTTCTTTCATTCCTAACATCTTTGCTGTATAAGAATAGGCATTTAAACACTCTTTTACACTTAGTCTGTCTTTTCCACTAAAAGACTCTTCTTTTGAGCCAATAGTCACTAATAAGCGAAATTCTTTTTCTTTTAAATGCAAGGCTTGAAAAGTACCATCTTCAATCTTATATGCAAAATCATAATCAAATACTAAATCCACATACTGTTTTAAAATAGCAGGACTTGAGTACCACTGCATAGGAAACTGAAAAACTATTCGTGATGCTTTCATTAGATCTTCTTGTTCTTTTTTAACATCTATTTTAAAATTAGGATATAAAGAACTTAAATCTTTGTATATTACATTCTTAGCCCCCTCTAACTCTTCTTTTATATATTTATTAAATGTTGAACCTTCTATATTTGGGTGAGCCATAATGACAAGTGTTGTGTGTGAAATGATATATCCTTTTTTTAGAAGTATATATAAAATGAAAAAAAATAAATTGGAAAAAAAAGACAATTTCGCAATTATATAAGCATGTATTATTTAATTTTTACTGCTCTTTTTTCTCCTAATTCATATTCACTCTAAAAAATAAGATCCAAACTATTTTTCCTATTAAATTTTCTTTAATTTATTAAGTATCTTTACCATTGCCAAAGTATCTAATTCACAATACTTTAAAAGATTCTTTCTTATTCTTTTTTTATCTACCTCAGCTTGTTTAGATAAATTTGCATAAACATTCATGGCTTGACTTCCATTTTGTACACCCTCGAGTTTTTTATAAGATTCTTGCATTTTTTTATCAAGAGCGGGAAGAACATACTTTATTGAGTAAGAACCTTTCATTTCTGGTTTTACGTAATATTTTTTTAAAAAAGGGAACATTAGGTCTTTCATGTTTTCATTGATTGCTAAAAGGTGGGAACTTTTCTTTGGAAAGTTTGAAGCTAGTTTTTTTATTACACCTTGCTCAAAACTCATATTATAGGCAAGCACTGTTACATCAGAAGGAATGTCTTTACACAGCTTTTTGCTTAGTTCTTTTCTTGGATCAATTCCATCAAGAGCTAAAAATTCTTTATGCTCAATACTTCCATCTTCTTGTTCTATATGAAGTGAGTATTGAAAAGGTATTTGCATAAAAGCAGATATACCTTGCCATTGAGGAATGGCTTGTTGAAAGGTCTCAAAATCAAGATGATAGATTGGATACGTAAGCGTATTTAAAAACTCTTGTATTTTTTCTTTGTTTATATAGGTTTCTTTTGTTTTATAGTTTTGTACGGCTTGTTTTTGAGCAGAAGTCATATCAAAGTCTTCTGGGATATCTTCTACGTTTATAATGCCCTCATCATATAACTCTATTTGTTTTTTACTTCCTAGATTAAAGATATTAAAAATTGAATACACAGGTATTTGCCTTTGTTTTGTCCAACAATACTCTGTGGCATCACAAGGATATGGATTTTTACAGTGTTTTCCTATATCAATATTGGGTTCGTTTATTTTATCATCTAAGTACAACTTGAAGTTTATTAAAACAGCTGGAATATCTTTTTGTAAATCTTCTACTTCTTTACTAATATTAACCACAGTAAAAAATTTATACAAATCTAAATAATCACCTCTTATATAAGAACTATTAATATGTACTAGGTTTGAGCTTAGAACATTAAAACCAAGTTTCTTTAAGACATAAGTTTGAATAGAAGTATCATGAATATAAATGTCTTTTATATGACTTGAACTTTTAACTTCATATATATGAACGCCCTCTTCTTTAACTACAAGAATATCTACTAATACTAAAATACCCTCATAAACGAAAGTAGCTTCATAGATATTGCGCACACCTTGTTCTATATACTCTTTTGTTGTATTTACCATAGATGAGAAGTCTTTAGAATAAACAACTTTTTTTCCCTTAGGAAAAAGTTTGCAGGCTAATTCTCCTACTTCATTCCCTCTCTCAAATATAGCAAGCGAAGCTTCCAAAGGAGGTGTTAATATTTCTTTTTTATACTTCTTTAACCAAAGTGCTTTTACACATTGTATTCCTTTAGTATATAGGGATTTAGATAATTTCATTTATAAATTTTCCTTTACTATAATTTGTATTATCTTCGCGCTACTTATTTAAGTAAAACACCATTCCCCTAAGGTCTTATTATTTATTTTAACTAATCTGCGTCACAGTTTGCGTCACAAAAACAAAAGTATTTACAATTTCTAATGAAAAGAAGATTATTTATTTTAATTAAGAGTTATCCTTTTTATTTAATAGTATTTACAAAATCATTTATTTCACTCTTTATAGTCTCATAAGAACTAAGTCCTTCTTTTAAATCTTGAGGTATTTCATCGTTTGCAGCACCTACTAACATACCTAATAAGATACCTCTATGCACATTATCCCCACCAGCATTAGCATTGGCTAAAATACACGCTCTAAAATCAAATTTATTTTTATACAAAAGATAAGACAAAACAGGAAGAGAGTGTTCTGTATAACAGCCCGTAGTAAACACTTTTCCTAAAATCTCATCTTCGCTATACGTAGCAAGTAAAAAGTCTAAATCAAGAGTATCATCAGAAAACTCTGTATGGATTTTCCACATTTCATCCTGTGGAATATTTCCTGGTCCCATATGTTTTGCATACGTTTTTGAAAGAGCAGCACCTTTTATTTTGATAAGTTGAACCTTAGAGGCATGCTCTTTTAAAGTAAGCATTGGGTCTTTTTTCTGTAAAAGTGCGTGAAATAAAGGTACAAGATAGCCTAAAGCAGAACTTACATTATCAGACCTATGGGTAATTTGTTGATGTTGCAACGCTACTCCTAAAGCTTGAAAAACAGACGTGGAAGTAAGGGAAAGTAAAAGCGGACGAATGGCACCCCCGCTTGAACCTATAGACCAAACATTTCTTTGTTCTTGGGCACAAGCATGAGCAGGTACACCATTTGTATAGTTATGAAACCAAGATCTGATATAGATTTCTGAATACGGATCTTTATTAAGAGCAGGCGTAGTCATATACTTTGTGAATTCATTTATAAAATGTTCTTGATTGTATTCTTTGGTTTTAATTACGGAGCGCATAAGTACACGCATAAGATTTGCGCCAAGGGTATTATCGCCTTTTTTTAAACCATGATGGTAATGATACCTTTCCTCTAAGTTAGGCATTGCATTGGCATGTTCCCCTGAATGAACACGTAGTTTTATATCTGCATGATTGTAGTTGGTATTATAAAAACGAAGATGTTGATGAAGAATGTCATAAGGACGCCCAAGTTCTTTGGCTTTTGTGATATTTGGGAAATAGCCTCCTCCCACCATAAAAGATTCAGGATGAGGATGGGGCGCATCATTATAACCCGTGATAGCTCCATCAAAACCTTCTTTAATATACTCTCTTTTATAATACCAGTGTGCTGGCATAGACATAGCATCAGAAATAAAAATTCCCCAAAGTGCATTTTTTAATCGTTGTTTATCTAAAGACATAATATTTCCTTTATTATTTTGTGAATAATCAAAATACTTAATACAAAAGAGTTTCTCTTAAATTAGTCTTAGTATTAATAGTTTAAAACGTATCATTATAATACTCCTTATAAGTTTCATTGTACTAATATTTTGATACCCCTGTGGAAAACCAGCGTTAGTATACTTACTTAATTAAGTGAGTAAATAGATATACAGTTCTATGAATTTCCAATTAAAATAAAAATCATGAATTATTGATATTCAATATTAACTTATCGCAAAACGATAAGTTAATATTGACAAATGATAATAAATTATGTAGAATGCATTTATATTTATTTCTTAGGAGCATTTTATGAACAACATTTCAAAAATAAAAAAGGTTAGCAAGTTATTTGAAATATTAATAACTGGGCTTATTGTCGTTATGCCAATATATTTTAGTTTCTACTGGCTGTATATAAATTCTTTTTCTCAATCCTTCTTACTTGATAATTCAATTCCAATATCAATAATGGATGCACCTTTATCCCTAACACTGCAAATAATAGGATTTGTATCAAGTTTACTTCCTTTGGGTGCTCTTCTTTACGGTTTATATAATACAAAGAAAATATTTTCGCTGTATATACTTGGAAATATTTTCTCAAATGAACATGTTACACTTTTTAAAAAAATTGCAAAAGCTTTCGCTTTCTGGGTTTTATTTTCAGTAATACATGAATCAGTAAAAAGTGTCGTATTCTCATGGAACAATGCAATTGGAAGCAGACATGTTGATATTACATTTGGTTCTTTTGAAATCGGAATAATTGCTATGAGTGTTCTTTTTTTGGTCATTTCGTGGATTATGGATGAGGGTAGAACTATCACTGAAGAAAATAAATTGACTGTTTGATTGGAGATAATATGGCAATAATAATAAACTTAGACGTGATGTTGGCAAAAAGAAAAATGAAATCCATTGAGTTGGCTAAACTCATTGGAATAACTGAGCAAAACTTGTCTATTTTAAAAAACCAAAAAGCTAAAGCTTTGCGTTTAACTACATTAGACGCAATATGTAAACATCTTGATTGTCAGCCTGGAGATATAATTGAATACTCGGCAGAACAATAGGATTAAAAAATAACCCCAATTGTAAATTACATTTTAAGATGGGGTTATTATGTAGTTTATATTAGTTTTTTTGGCAGTTATAGAATCTTATACCTATAAAACTTTTAACTAATTGGAATAAGACCCCCTAAACTGATAATACTAACCTACTGCTTCCCCTACTATACAAAAATATAAGAGCTCCTGAAAGCTCGCGCATTCGTTCTTTTTCTTTCTTGATTGCAAGAAAGAAACAAAGAAGCAACTGACGGTTGTTGAAGGCTTTCAGCTTCCCTCTCTTATTATTTTGTGTTTCTGCCTTGCAAAACTCATTAAAACGTGCATTAAAGCACCTTTCTTAACATTCAAACAGTTTCAGGCTGTTTCGAAACAAAAAATAAACGCTCGGCTTCAACAAAGTCAGAACCACGCTCCACGTTTTACTAATCATATTTTTCTTTTTTTGTAGATTAAGAGGATAAAAGTATAAAAAGTAGTTTTTGAGTTAGATTTTATTTCATAAGGATCTTGCCCTGACTTTGAGAAAGCTAAAGAATTTAGTATCCTGTCCACATTTATCTTTGAAAAGTATTCAAATATTTAACAGTATTCTTACGTAATTAGACAAATAGAGTAAACCCTATGTTATTTTGAGAAGGGGTAGACTTACAGAACAAAAGTTGGATATTATAATAGTAGAAGATTTTCTGAAGCAGTTAGTATAAATCAAATTTAGGAAATAACTTGAAAAAAGAAATAATGATACTAAAAAAATATATTAAATTGGTAATATTTATATTATTTACATCAAATATTCTATATGCACAACAAATTGATAAAATACTATTTATGACAGAAAACTATCCTCCTTATAACTTTAAAAGCAATAATAAGATGGAAGGTATTGCAGTTGAATTATTACTTGAAATGTTAAAAAAAGTGAATGCGAAACAAACACGTAAAGATATTGTATTAATTCCTTGGCAAAGAGGATATCACTATACATTAACTAAAAATAACCATGCTTTATTCTCAACAACAAGAACTAAAGAAAGAGAAAAATTATTCAAATGGGTAGGCCCTATTTCAAAAACAAGCATTGGCTTAATTGCAAAAAAATCAAAAAAAATCAAAATCAAAAACATTTCTCAAATAAGTAAATATTCTGTAGGAGTTGTAAGAGAAGATATTGGAGAGCAGCTCATTTTTAAATTAGATATACAACCAAAGTATGTTCGAAGTATTGGAGGATCCGATGCAAGTAATAAACTAATCTTGATGTTACAAAGAAACAGATTTGACTTGTTAGCTTACGAAATAAATGTAATAAAATGGGCAATGAAGAAAAACAATTTTATCTTAAGTAACTATGAAAACATTTATACTTTAAAAGATGCAGAACTATATTATGCTTTTCATAAAGATACTCCTGATGAAACAATTAAACTTTTACAGTCAGCATTAAATTCAATCAAAAAAGAAGGCTTGTTCAAAAAAATACATAGTCAAGATAAATATACACGTTAAATCTTTTTATTTTTTACTAAGATGAAAGCCATTTTGATGAGGGCAAGAATAAACATTTAATAAAACACCACTGCTTTTAAATAAAATATCTGCTCTTTTTTGTGCTTTATAGTTAGAAACATATAACTGTTTTAATCCTCCCTTACTATCTGTACAATAGCTACACTCAACACTAAGTGTATGTCTACTTTTAGGAGATAAATGCCACATCTTGCACTTTTCGCATAAATAAGGAAGTAAACTATGTCCATAACGCTTTTTTGCATATTTTGCTGAAGATAAAGCTTCCTCTTTTAAGCTAAAAAAACTTAAAGGTTTTTTATCATGATTAGAAAAACAAGTTTCACTTTTTACATTCATATTTACTCTTTTTTTTACTTTGTTTTTTAAATTATATCAATTTTTCAAACATAAAGGTGACTGTCCACTTTTATTCTCTGGATTTGAGAAAGCTAAGGAAATATAAGAGCTCATGAAAGCTAGCGCATTCGTTCTTTACTTTTCTTTATTGAAAGAAACGTAACAAAAGAAGCAACTGCCAAGTTGTTGAAAGCAAAGCTACCTTCCTTTATTGTTTTCTTCTTTCTGCTCTGCAAAACTCGTTAAAATATGCTAAAGAGCATATTTCTTTACACTCAAGCAGTTTCGAGCTGTTTCGAAAGAAAAAAACAAACACTCTGTTTCAACAAAGGCAGAATCTCCGCTCCACATTTTACTAATAATTGATTTTTTCTGTTTAAGATATATAAAAGAATAGAGATGAAATATAAAGTAAAATAATTTTTCATTAGGCTCTTTCCCTGACTTTGAAAAAGCTAAATCTTTTTATTTTTTAGCGGAAAAAGGTGAAAACTGTTTGAACGTCAGAAATGTGCTCTTTAGCACGTTTTAGTGAGTTTTTGAACCTAGCTAACAAATAAAAATATTTAGGTACCCGAAGGGCTTTATCAATGTGTCAGTTGCTTTCTTGTTTCTTCTTTTCAAGAAAAGAAGATGCCGGAATGTAATGACTAAATTCTGCTTGCAGACAAAAGAAAAACGCAAAGGTTACTTTGTATGAGCTCATATTTATCTTATTCCAAAGTAAAGGTGCATGTCCCCGTTATTTTAATTAGGGTCAAACCCTTATTTCTTATAATTTCATAACTACATATTTTAAGTTTGGAATTAATGCTTTTAATAAATTAAGATAATCGCGTCTTAATAACAATTCACAACCTTCTAATTTAGCAATATTATTATCTAAATTTGTAAATGAAGCTGAATTATTTAAAAAATTTTCTTTCCAATATCCAAATTTTAGTACAACTTCACCTCTATTATTTAGTGCTCTAAGACCATTGTTATAATTATCCAATATAAGACCTAAATGTTCTAATTTAATACTATCTATCCAAATAAGATATTTGCTTTCAATTGAATTAAACTTTTTACAAAATCCAATTATTCTTCTTTCGGTTCCATAATAAAAAGCATCCAACCAAATTAAAGAAGAAGGTAAATATTCAAAGAATGGGTTTTCTTTCTCAAGTGGAGTTATTCCCTCAAATACAATGTGCTGTTGTCTATTTTCTCCAAAATCATTGACTACTAATTCATGCTCAAATTTAGCGATTCTAACATACTCACCCACTTCTGTGAAATCAACTTCTATATTATTTCCTAATTTACTAGGACGTAAAAAAGAAGGTCTTTGAATTAGTGAATTTTTTGTTGCAATTAAAGATTTTAAATCTTGTTTTAATATAATGTCTAATTCTATTTGATCTTTATATTTTAAATATATAAATTTATTAGCCTCTTCAAATATTATATTTTCTAAGTTAATATTTGGAGAACTAATACTATGTATTCTATTCCAAAATAAATTGAATATATCTTTTTTTGCATCAATTTTATTTTGAATATTTTCTTTCATTTCATATACATCAATACTTTTATTATCTAAACTTATAATATAATCATTTGTATCAATTATTTCATCATACATTCTCTAACTCTTTTAGTAGAAGATTTAAATTATTCTGCAAATACATATTTTCTATATCTCTAATATTCATTATATCATTACGTAATATCTTTAAAAAAGCACTATGAATATTTATATTTATAATTAATATTTCTAAAACACCTGATACCGATAACTGAGAAAAATATTCTAAATTATTAAAAAACCACTTTAATGGTTTTATTAGTAAGTTGTTATTATAAGAAATTAAATAATTAAGAGCATATAGAATATCTTCTTGATTTGACTTAGAATAGTTTTTTAATTTAACTAATAATAATACAATTGACTGCTCATCTATACTCATATATTGAAGATATGAACACTCGAAAACCTTATTATGAACTTCCTTAATATTTAATACTCTAGACTTTATAAAAGAAAAACCTTGCTTATACATATTCATAATCTGTTCGCTCTCAATGTTTGCTTCTTTAAATGCTATTATAAGATTTGAAGTGCTTTGACTATTATAGTAAATTTTACTAAATTTTTGATGTAATTCTTTTGATAAATACTTTAGTGATTGCTCTTTGTTTATACGAATAGCATCACAAAAAGATTGCTTGTTAATAAAGTTTTCAAACCACTCATCTTGGGAATAAACAAAAATTTTAATTAATAATAAAACTTTTATTTTCTTTTTACAGTTAAAACCTAATACTAATTCTCTTAGGTTCTCATAATATTTTTTTACTCCAACAAGTCTTTTTTGAATTATTGAAGTTAAAAGACGTTCTACATCATCTTTTTTTATTTCATTAATATATATTCTTAAAAAAAGCAATTCTCTATTTGTTATTTTTTCTTTTTTATTAAAATATTTAATTAGCTGTTCTATTGTTAGACATGAAGATAATTCATCAATATTAAATTGCTCATTTATATTATTTATAAGTGTATTAGTAAAAATTGAATAACAATTTCTTTCTTTTTCTTTAAAATTAATTGCTTTAGAAACATTTAAATTATTTTTTAAAACATTTAGATTATTTTTGATTTTAATATTTTCTATTAATGAGTTCATATTAAGAAGATATATTAAAGATTGTTTGGATAATTCTTTATCAATATCTTTTATTAAATAAATTGAATTAGCAAAACTTTTAATATAATTTTCATCAGCTTCTTTATTTGACACTTTATGAAGAAAAAGTAAAACTATTGGATTAATATTTTTTACAGAAGTGACAAAATTTGTAAACATATGCTCATGTTTCCAGTAATATTCATCTTCTAACAGTTTATTAGTCAAAAAACAAATAGCTTTTGTTCTATCAACTAGTAAAAGTTGATCAAACCATCCAATATACAACCACCTAATCCCTTTCCCATTTTCACTATTTGATTCAATAGTTAAATTTAATGCTAAAAGTTCTTTTATGTATTTTTCTGTTTTTATCTTGTTTATATCAGAAATAGCACTAAGTGGATTAATTATTTCATATAAAGTAGTATCTTTTCTGAATGTATATGCTGTTATATAAGAAATTCCTTTCTTAAATAGATTTTTTGCTTTTTTATCCTCTCCATTGTGGCTATATAATAATGCTAAACTAAAAGAAGATTCAATTAAAAAACTATAGCCATCACTTTTTTTCAAATTTTCATCTAATATACTTTCATATTCTCTAATTAGATATTTTCTATTCTCATTCGATTCATAATCATTTAACATTCCAATATAAAAGAAATACTCTAGTTTATAAGATGAATCTTTCAAAAAGTTAATTATTTCAATTACTTCATTCCAACTATTTTTAATATATTTAAGCATTCTAAAAATTGATTTTTGAATTATACTTCTATGTTCATGGTGTAAATTAGTACAATTTGTAAAACATTTTAACATTCTAAAATTATTAAGAAGTTGCTCTTCAAACTCATCATCTTTATGCATATTGCCTAAAGATAGTTCAGACTCCAAAATATAAACATTTATTGTAAATTTTAGCCAAGCAAGAGAAAAATCATATGTGTCCAAAGAATTACTAAGTTTCTTTAATTCTTCTATATTATAATTTGCATGCTCTTCTAATAAATTTAAAAAAGTATTTAATTCATTTTTATTTATATACTTACCTTCATAAAATATTTCATAATTTAATTTGCACGGCATTTTACTAGGTTTTCTATATACTAAAAATAATTTAGAAGAATTGATGTTTTTAAGTTTTTTTATATACTTACCTTCATAAAATATTTTATAATTTAAATTAGACCTCATTTTACTAGATTTTTTATGTACTAAGAGTAATTCTGTAGAAGCAATATTTTCCAAAATATTGTTTATTCTATAAAGTAATTCATCTTTATCATTAACCTCAACCGAATCAATAAAATCTATGACTTTGCTGATACCAAATTTATAATAAAGCTCTTCAATTACAATTTTCAAATAATTAAAATGCTTCTCTTGTACTAAAAAATATTTTTTTACTTTTATCCATGAATCAAATTTATTGGTATTTAGAAGTAGACAGATACGATATTTATAAGTATCTAATCTAGCATTATTTTTTAGAAATACTTTTAGTATTCTCCAATCAAGAGACATTCCATTTTTATATAAATAATAAAATGCTTTTGCCGTATCTTCATCATTAAAGACTTTTTTACCTTCAAAAAAGAGCATATCATATGCTTTTTGCGTACCATATAATGATATAATTAAATTAAAATATTTTTTAAAATTTTGCAAAAACTCATCATAATTTTCAGATAAAGATGAATTAATCGTTCTATTTAATTCACTTATAAAAATAAATAGACTCCAATCTTTTGTTTGGCTTGCTATATAAGAAAACTTATCATAATTATTTTTAATCAATTCTTTGGAATACCCATTAAGTAAACTTTTTGATAAAAAATCTATCTTTGCATATTTTTTTACTTTATTAAATTTCTTAGATTTTATATAATATTTAAATAAATAATGATAAGACTTGGTAAATTTATAAAAGCCCTTATTTTCTAACCATTTTGCAATATCTAAATAAATTGTATTTAAGTGATCACTAGATTCAAGTTTTTCCATATTGAATCGCCGGAAACTATCGTGATAAAGTCGTATCCCACCTCTAGAATTATTTTCAGAGATTAATGGAGATAAAATTTTCAAGTTGTTTTCTAGATGTCCTTTGTAATAAACGAGTTCTTTCAATTCTTGTATATTAACACTAAATTCTAAACATGACAATACTTCAGATGTATTATTATCTTGGATCTGATTCGTTAAATAATCGTAGTATCCACTTAAATTAAACTTATGAGATGGAAAGTCATCAATTATTGAAGAATTAACAGTTTTATTGCAAAGTACTTTTAAAATATAAGTTGTATAAAGTACATTTCCTTCACTTTTTTCAAGTATTTTTTCTGATAATAATTTAGAATTCACAGTCTCATTTTCCAAAGAATATTTTTTCATTAATTTTTCAGTATCATCTTTATCCCATTTTGGAATTATATATTCACTAAAGCCATAACTTTCTTTTAAAACTTCAATTTCCGTAATTCGTTGAGTTCCCAATACAATAAAGATATTATTTGGTAAGTTTATTCTTGATATAAAATCTATAATTCTCGTCTTCTCCAAAGATAGTTGTTTAGATTTTTTTAGTATTCTATCAATATGATCTAATCCATCAATAACAATTATTAACTCGTCTCTAACATGTGAAAGTAGAAAATTTAATTCCCCTAAATTTGATATATAATTATTTTTATATTTTTGTAAAGAAGGTATTCTATTTAATAAATCACTAATTAAATTTCCAAAAAAAACATCGGACTCAATTCTTTTATCCGCTAATTCATCTTCAACACTAGTATGACAATAATGACGAATTACATATTTAGAATTCGTCATTAAATAGTTTATAAAATTTGTTAAAAACCAAGATTTACCACTTCCAGGATCACCTATAAGTAACATAGAACGATTTGATACTAATTCTTCATAAAAAGATTTAAAAATATTATTACTTTTAATATTTTTTGATTCATCTATTTCAAATTTTTGTTCAATGCTACCAAAATCTGTTATTACCTCAAGTTTTTGTAATAAAACATTTACATTTATTTTATTACCTTTTAATTTATTTATTGTGTATGCTAATGTATTTAGAAAATCATTAATTGTCCTATTCTCATTTGGATAAAATCCTATTCCTAACTTGTTCGCTTGCTCAATTAATATTTTTTCTAAATTATTTGGATAGTCAAAATCTAAACTAGCTTTAGGAAATTCTAATTCAATAATTAAATCATCACAAAAATTAGAAAAATCTTCTCTATTTATATTATAATCATTAATGAACTTTCTAAGATTAACCCAATTTGAGGAAGGTAAAGAATTAAATTCCCAAAGCTTATCAATATCAATTTTATATCTCGTAGTTATAAAACTATTAAAAGAAGATTTTTCTCTCGTTGATTTTAAAACAGATATAATATCTACATCAATAGGCTTATTCCAAGCTAAACAAAGCCTAAATTCTTCTGTATTATTTTTTAATTCTAGCCATGTTCGGTAAAGCTCATAAAGTCCTAAACCTTTTTTATCATTAGCAAAATCACTTTTAATAAAATTTCTATTATTATCTTCATTACTATATTTTATTTGCATTCTTTTAGTGAATGATTCATTAAATATCACAAAATCATCGAACCTATCAGGAACACTCTTTTCTTTAAACTTACCAGATTTATCTTTTTCTACTGACACATATCGTCCAACAGTATGTTTTTTATCAATAGAATAAATTGATTTTCTATTTCCATCTAGAATATCATTTAATATGAAATAACTTATCAACAAATCTTGATATGTATATCCATCATGTGCTGAATTTAAACCCAAATAATTCCTTTAATATATTTATTTTAATTACTATTGACAAAAAGAGGAACTTTTTAAATATTTTATCTATTTTTTACTAAATCTCAACAAAACTAGTGCCATTTTTAAATTGCGAAGAGAAAAGTGCAAAAGTTACTTTCTTTGAGCTCTTTAATATCGTGTGCATAGAATTCTTAAGTAAATTTCTATTTTGTTTTACTGTGGTAAAAATATAAATATACTAAACCTAGAGGAGCAATAGCTATTCCAAAAAACCAACAAATACTCATCGTTAGTAATTTAACTATACTTCCAAATATTACATTAACGAAGAAGATATTATCTCCTAAAATAAACTCAATAATACTTTCATATACAAATCTAGAGTACGGGTATAATATTGCATTAACCACAAAGAAAATAATCGTGTAAAAGTCTAATGTTTTATTACCATTAAATGATAAATAAATCACCAATGAGAATAACACCAGACTAAAAAACAATTGCCTAAAATAATATCTTTTAGATAATCCTCCAAAAGTTTTACTTAAAATATCTTGCATATTAATTCCCTTATAAATATTTTTTTTACTTTTTATGACAATCAAAAAGGTACTTTGGATGAGCTCTTTTTTGTCTTATTTTAAATTAAAGGTGACTGTCCTCATTTATTTAGTTTAAATTAAAGGTGCCTGTCCCCATTTATTTCATTTATTCTTAGTTTAAATTAAAGGTGCCTGTCCCCATTTATTCTGTCCCCATTTATTCAAATAATTTGGTATCGTGTCCCCGGAATTCGGTAAAATCCCTAAATGCTTACTAATTAGTACCTGACACCTTTTCAAATTCTTTCTATTTTTACATAACACCCATATCTTCAGAAAATGCTTTTTCCAATATGGAATATTTTAGCTTTATTTCAGACTCCTCAACTTTAATGTTAGTAAATCTCTTTTTTTCATCTTCTCTCAAGGCTCCATACTTTTCAATTTCTGCTTTTATTTTTGCATCCTCTCTATTTCCATTATTTGTTGAAAACACCGATAATATAAAGTTTCTATATGCTGTGAAAACTTCTTTGCTCCAGAAAGGCTTACTTTTATGCATGATTTTACTAACATTTCTTTTAGAATCAATAATATCTTTTGGACTTTTAACCTTCCAATTTCCCACTCTAATTAAATATGTGTAGATATCATTTAATTCATCCGCAACCTCAGAATAATACTCCACTCTTTTATCAATAACCTTTGTTTTTAGCAGGATTGTATGTTCAAATTTTTTGTTCATCTTAAAAATATAATAACCAATAAAAGCAGTAATAATTGGAATTAAAAAACTTGAATAAACTTGAAGTGATTTTAACTGAGTTTCATTAAATGAAGCGATGTTTAATAGTCCGATTCCCCAAGTCATTAACAGTATTAGAAATAATGATGAAAGGAAGAATAAACCGAACATAAAAATATTTTTAATCATAACTCATCATCCGAGTTTAAAAACCATTCTTTTGCAATCTTACAATTCTTACTATTAGGTTCGGGGTTAGCAGGATGTACTGTAATATGTAAAGGCATTGATACACAGTTGCCAAAAACTAATGCTTCACCAGGTAGAGATTGCTTAATTTTATTTGTAAAATCTTCTGAAAAATATGGTAAAACTGCATTTATATATCGCATATCTACTTCGTTTTGTATTCTATGAATAATAAAATTAGAACATTGGGAAAGAACTGTTTCCGAGAGTTCAGATGGTCTCTGAGATGAAATAATTAAATAAAGTGAATATTTACGCCCTTCTCTTGCGATTCTTTCAAATATATTTTCTTTTAGTAGATATTTAGAATCTTTTTTTATATACCTATGCGCTTCATCTAAGATTAAATGAATAGGCTTTTTTCTTCTATTGTCATTTTCTAATTCTTTTCTTTCTGAAAAAATAAGTCGAGAAACAACACTCGTTAGAGTTTCCAAAATATCAATTCCTAATTCACTTGTATCAATAATAATTAATTGAGTATTAAATATATTTTTATCTAAGCCCCAAAGATTATCTAGATATGTTTTTAAATTAATAACTCCTGCTGGTTGATTTCTCATAAAGTTACAATCTGAATTTTCAAGAAAATAATCAAGCCTTGTTAACATAGTTGCGGTATAACCCCTAATTTGCTTATTACCTCTTGCATCCTCTTCGAGTAAGGTCATTTCTGCAGATATTTTTAAAAATCTATAATCAAAGAATTCTCCTTCTTTAATTCTTTCATTGGTAACAACCTGAACTTCTTGAAAATTAACTTTCTTTGTTATTTTTTTTAATTCATTAATTAATAGTCCATTATTACTTCCAAAATTAATTGTACAGTTTGATTGAAGAATACTAATATCATTAAGTAGTCCCTCCTCTTTACATTTTTCTAACAATTTAGAATCACTATTAATAATATTTTGTATATTTGAAATCACTGCACCAGCAGTTGTAATTCTTGAAGTATCAGTATCAGCTTGAGATAAAACACTATTTAATAATGAACAAAGCTTGTATCTTAAATAATTAATAAATTTTTTAGACTCTTCTCCTTGTGATGTTGATATTTTGTAAAATCTGTATGATTCCTGCAGTACCTTACTCCAAAAAGGTCTTTGAGTTGCATCAGTAGCTAATAAAAAAGCACTCCATTCATCTAGAGATAATAAAAAGTGGGGCATATAAAAAGTATCAAAATCATTTTCCTCACTTTTTTTTATATTTGGCTTATAATATTTTATTGTTAGATTTTTATTTAAATCTTTTGGGAATGCTGTTTTATATTCACCATTAACATCAAATATAATGAAACGAGAACCAACTGCAGAATTATCTTTTTTATGATATATGCTTTGCATTATATGTGCAATAGTATTTGATTTTCCACTTCCTGAATTTCCTAAAATTGCAGAATGAATATTAAAAAATGCATCAATTCCAATATCAATTGGATAATTAATTAAATTTTTACTAGTACCTAATGAAAAAGTTTTATGAATTTTTGTTGGCTTACTAGAAGCAACAGTATTTAAAATAATCTTCATATCATCATTTCTAACAATATTTACATCACTATATAAACTAGGATATATACCAACACCTAAAGAAAATTTACTTTCCGTATTAATTGTACCTATTGGTTTTAACATAAGTTCTCTATGTCCATCAACATTAAATGCTTTGTGCTCATTATACAAATCAGAATCAAATATTGAAACAACTTCACAAATAATAACTTCACCTACTGCATTAATAGTTTTTAAGTAACTACCTATATTTCCAAAATAGTAAACATCACCATTTAAATTAACAGAGCCACCACTAATTTCTGAAAATATCTTTACTTTAAATTGATTGAAATTGATTGATATGATTTTTCCGACTTTCATTATGATTCTTTAATTTTAGAAGATTCTACTTCTGATAATTTATCAATAAAGTCTTTTAGAACATTTTTTTCTTTATCTTCATTTAAATTTGGAATTAAGTGATTTACAATATATTCAAAGTAATGAATTGTATCTTTCCCAATTTTTCCAAAGATTTTATATATTCTTTTATCATCTATTTTACAAATTGATTTATCAGAATAATCACCAAAAATTACAATCGAAATAGATGAATTTGAAGATAATGCTTGATAAATAATATTATTTAAATGTTCATCGCTAAAGCTATATCCAACTATGAATAGAACGCTATGAGGAAGTAATAATTTTTTTTGAAGTTCTCTTATTAAATCAGAATATGGTGCACCAAGACTTATGTTCTGTTTTAAAGGATTTGGATATATTAAGACACCATCTTTAGGACGACTATCTGTATTCGCAATATTTATTTCTTGTATATTAAAAAGAGAATTTTCTTCTTTTTCAATCCAATTAATTGAGCCATGAAGTTTATATAAATAAATCATGTTATCTAATGATTCAAATTTTTCAATACTTGATTCAATTTTTCTTGAATATGTGTATCCAAACCTCGCAGGATTAAAAAAACGTTTTAATCCTCCACCAAAACCATTATTGTAATTTATATTAAGATTATCTAATGACCTTTCATTAAATAAATCGTTATTGGTAGTAAAAATATTAACTCTACTTAAATCTTTATTTCTAAATGTTACTTTTTGATAAAAGCTTTTATACAATTCGAAATTATTTTTTTTTGATTCAACATCAATATTTATTTCTTTAAATATTTGATTCTCAATAACTTCAATTAATGAATTAGTAAAAGTAATATCTTTCCCCACACCTAATATCGCTGCTCTTCTAGAGTATAATACACCTAGCATTTTTTCTAAGTTTTCATCATTATTAGATTTCAATTCTTGAAAAAGTACTAGCATTTCATTTTCTAAATTATTTTCAATCTTTCTTACCATTTCTTTCATTGTAGGAATAGAACCTGAACTTACACCAGCACCAAATAAAAAGTTTATATTTTTTATATTAGATAAATCAGCTATTTTTTGTTTTATTTGTTTTAATCCTAATTCATTATCTTGGATTAAATTATCAGTTCCTTGGAAAAAACTTATTGTTAAATCTTTTTCGTTCATAGTACTCCTTATATCTTCTTAATTATCTCAACATAAATTGAGATATCTCCTATTCGTAATTCCTTAACCTGCAGCGAAGTTCTAATTTTCATGAAATTACACATATCATCTTACTTGAGCGTTATGAAGTACTAAATAGTATTCTTTGACCACATAGGCTAATCATTCCCAAACATACATCAAAAAAAGAAAATTTATTGATATTTTTTAATACTAGAAGAGTTTCACTAATCTTTTCATGTTTTATTATAATAAAACACAAACCCTATTCCCTTATCCAAAATCAATATTACTATTAAAAAATAACATTTCAATAACAATAAAATCACTTTATTAAATAATTTATCTGTATTTATTCGTCTTTATAAACAATAATAACAAAAAGGTGTCACAGTTTGCGTCACAGTTTTTGTAAATTTCAAAATTAATAATATTTCTTTATTATTGATAATAGTTATCATTTATAAGATTATTTGTGTTATTATCCTTGGGAATAAAATAAACTATTAAAATTAAAAAGGAATTAGAAGATGAAAAATAAAAGAAATATATTTTCACTTATTGCTGTATTTGCTTTAAGTGTATTCTTTGTAAGTTGTTCAGAAAAACAAAGCACATCTGTGATGACACAAACAACATCTGGAACAATTTATTTTGTACGACATGCACAAAAAGAAAAAGGGGGAGATGACCCAAGCTTAACTATGGAAGGGAATAAAAGAGCGCAAGAACTTGCTGTATATTTAAAAGACTTAGGAATAGAAGCAGTATATGCTACACAATCTTTAAGAGCAAATAATACTGCACAACCTATGGCAGCTAGTATTAATACAGAAGTATTAATATATGATAAAAAGAATACGCAAGCGTTGATGGAAGTTTTATTAAAAAGAGGTGGAAATCATCTTGTTGTTGGACATTGGGATACGGCTAATAATGCCTATAAGTATTTTGGAGAAGATGCTTCGTATGATACGCAAAAAGCAAATGACAGCAATAATATTTTGAAACTTTCTTATAAAGAAAATAAGGTTGTTGAAGCCGTTTTGCTTCCGTATTAAAAGTATAGGCATCTACTTTTTTTAAAGTAGATGTCAAAAATAAGAGCTCGTGAAAGCTAGCGCATTCGTTTTTTTTCTTCTTTTCTTGAAAAGAAGAAACAAGAAAGCAACTGCCACGTTGTTGAAAGCAAAGCTACCTTCCCTTATTGTTTTCTTCTTTCTGCCCTGCAAAACTCGTTAAAATATGCTAAAGAGCATATTTCTTCACACTCAAACAGTTTCGGGCTGTTTCGAAAGAAAAAACAAACACTCTGTTTCAACAAAGGCAGAATCTCCGCTCCACATTTTACTAATAATGTTTTCTCTTGAAATATAAAACTATAAGAAAGAAATAAATCTAATAAATAACTACATTCCCAACGGCTCTTTCCCTGACTTTGAGAAAGCTAAATCTTTTTATTTTTTAGCGGAAAAAGGATATGACTGTTTGAGCGTAAGCAATGTGCTCTTTAGCACATTGTAGTGAGTTTCATATCCTAGCTAAGAAATAAAAATATTTAGGAACCCGAAGGGCTTTATCAACTCGTCAGTTGCTTCTTTTTGTTTCTTTTTCTGACAATTAAGAAAAAGAAAAAAGCGCAAAGGTCACTTTGTATGAGCTCTTAAATTACAAATAATTTAGTATCTAAAAATATTTACTAACAAGAATATTACATCTTTGTTACATTAAAAGGATAGAGTCCTTGCAATAAAAAGGATTACAATGAATAATCTCCAAACAAACAACTTAGTACTAAAAATCTTAGCTGTGATAATCATCTTGCAAGTCATTTTCTTTAATAATGTTCTTGCTAACTCTTCTCCAAAATCAGAACCTACACGCTGTGTTTACCCAGGTTCATTAGGGGGAACTACCCTTTATAATAACAGTTATGTAGCTCTTAAATCTGATCCTAAAACTCCCATAGAACAGTGTCAATATGGTTCAAGTTGTAGACAAGATAAAAGATTAGATAATGGAAAAGCACAATGTATTCGCTCAAGTACTAATGTAAAAAGTCCTTATTACAACTATGCTTGTGGTACCTATACAGAGCACATTCTTTTTCAAACAAAACTTGAAGTCGATTGTCGTTGTCGAGTAACTGGTACGGGACATAGGTATTTAAATCCTAAGGATAAAAACGTTGATCCAGAAGAAGGAATCATTAACTGCTCTAACCCAAACAAACAAATGAAAACAAGGTGGCCTGTAAAATATGGGAAAGGACCTAAATTTGATGCTTGGAAAAAACAAAAAGGTGGAACAAGATGGACAGGTGGAATTTTTCGTCCCAAAACACGTGAATTTTTTTCAGTCATTAAATGGACCAATCCAAACTATCAAAGTACGGGAACTATTGTTGCATGGAATATAGATACAAAAAACAGACGAGTGGTCTCAGGGCTTTATCCCGATAAGCGTCGTGGAATGAAAGAATATGGTTCAGGATACTTATCCGATGGACTAAGAAAAAATCATAAAAAACAACCCCTAACGGGTGCATCTATTATGAAATGGGGTAATGATGGTATGATTTACCTTTTAGCAGGGGGTTCTGGTGAATCTACAGGTAAACGAACAGAAATAATTAGAATCGACCCAGATACAGGTGCTCGTTCGCTCGTTTGGAAAGCAAAAAATAAAAAGTTTTCTCCAAAAGCAGATGAAAAATATGGTCAGTGTTACAGACCCAATGGAAAGTATCCAAAACAAAGTAGTGTAGAAATCATGGCTTTAGCTTTTGCTATGGGGCCAAAAAATGAATTTTATCTTTCCATGCATGATATACGAGCAGGTGATGCTATCTTAAAAATAAGTGCAGATGCTAAAACGTGTACACCATTGTCTGTTTGGGGTAATGCTAAAGGGCATAATCCTGGTGGAAAACAAAAATCTGCATCCGCATATAAACATATTGGAAAAGGTAAATTTATACAGTTTCCCGTCAAAGGTATGCTCTATCATGTTGATGAAGAATATGGACCTATGATTTTAGGGGTATCTAAAGGAGATATGTATTCTTTCGTAATCGAAGATGGTTTTCGTTCCTTAGAAACTTTTGAAAATGGAACATATAGTGGGATGGGTTATACAAGAATGGTTTATATGGAAAAAGATGGTCGTGGTTTTGTAATGGCTACGGGGAATAATGCAGGAGCACATGCAATAGTTGAATTAGGAGTTGGTAGACGAGAACCTATAACTTCTGATACAAAAGATTTTGATGACCCTATTTTCAAATCTGTTTATGGGGTTAGAAGAAGTGTTAATATGAATGGTGCCCTTGGAAATGCAAACAAAATTAATATGGGAGGAATGATGATTGATCCTGAAAATCCCGATATTGCTTACGGTGTTTTAACGCATGGAGCGTTAGTACAATTAGAGCTTTCAACCTTCAACAGTATGATTTGGTCCTATTAATTATTACTACTCGTTTTAGAAAAGAATATCAAATCCTTGATATTCTTTTCTAATCATTCATTATATAGCTTACTTTTCAAAGCTAGCTAACAAATAAAAAACTTGATTTTTAGCACTTTTCAACTCCTTGTAATCGCACAAAAACAAAACAATTCCTTAAATCATGGTAAAGATAATAATAATTATTTATCTTATAAACTTCATAAATATTTTAGTTTATTGAGCTACACTAATAGAAGAATTTATTTTGCAGGGAGTAACTATGAAAGATACTGTAAAAGAACCCCCCGTTATTGACGAAGATATACGTAAAAAATGGCAGAAATTCACCAACTTACTGGTTTCTTTATTTGACGTGCCAAGTGCTTTGATTATGCAAATAAGCAAAAATAAACTTAATGTTTTTATAAAAAGCCAAAACAAAGAGAACCCTTATATTAATGGAAGAGAAGAAGGTATACAAAACCCTAACTTATTTTGTAGGCAAGTAATATTAAGCAAAAAATACCTTTATGTTAAAAATGCTTTAAAAGATAAAAAATGGAAAGAAAGCCCTGATACCAATCTAAATATGATTAATTATTTGGGCCATCCAATTTTTGATAGAAATGGCGAAGTTTTTGGCACTATTTGTGTACTAAGCTCTGAAGAAAGAGAATACAGCCAAGCTCAGCTCTCTTTATTAGAAGAATTTTCAAATACCCTTGAAGATGATTTACACTGCAAATACAAAGAAGATAAATTATTAGAATTAGAAAAAATGGCTTCTTTAGGAAAAAGAGTAGCTGGAATAACCCACGAGATTAACACACCTTTAGGAATTAGCGTCACAGGTATTAGTCATTTTTTAGAGCTCAATCAAAATTTAAATGAGAAGTTTTTAAAAGAAGAAATGAGTGAAGAAGACTTTGTATGTTTTATGAATACAAGCCAAGAACTGGGAAAACTTATCTTTTCTAATTTAAAAAAAGCAAATGTTTTATTGAAAAGTTTTAAACAAATTTCTTTGGATCAAAGCAATGAAGAAAAAAGAGACTTTAAATTAAAAAAGTATTTAGAAGAAATAGTATTAAGCCTGTCAAGTGAAATCAAAAAAAAGAAAATAGAAGTAGAAATAAACTGCGAGAGTAAATTACACATGTATGCAAATGCGGGTTTGTTTTCTCAGATTATTACCAACCTAATTATAAATTCTATTAATCATGGATTCAAAAATAAAAAAGATGGCAAAATAACTATAAACTGCTCTAAAGAAGAAGATAAAGTTTTGCTTTCTTATTTTGACAATGGAGCAGGCATTAAAAAAGAACACCTAGGAAGAATTTTTGATACTTTTTTTAGCACCAATAAAAAAGAAGGTGGTTCTGGGTTAGGCCTTAGTATTACTAAAAATATCATTGTAAAGGATTTTGCAGGTTCAATTTCCTGTACAAGTTCTGAAAATAAAAAAACAGAGTTTAAAATAGAGTTAAATGAGATACGATAGATACACCATACTCTTTATATGGTTTTTCTCATACAGATATGAGGAATACCATCTTCAAGAAATTCATCTGAACTTTCTACAAAACCAAAACCTTGATAAAACTTTTTAAGATAACATTGTGCGTCAATAGTTATTGTTTTGTTTTTATACGTTTTTTTTATATACTGTATTGCATTGTTGACAATTAATTTTGCATACCCTTTTCCTCTGCCTTTTTGCGTGACTAAAACTCTTCCAAAAGATATTTCGCTACTGTCTACTTTTGTTTTTAATATTCTTAAATATGCAATTATTTCTAAATCTTCTTTTAGGATTAGATGAAGTGCAGTTAAATCTTTATTGTCTAAATCCTTGTAAATACAATTTTGTTCCACAATAAACACTTCTTCTCTTACTTGTAAAATTTCATATAATTCAAGCGTTGATAATTCATTAAATTCTTTAATTTCAATGTTCATTTAATAATTTCTCCTCTTTCCTTTTTTTAATTCGAGCCATTCTTCTTCTATATTTTTTCTCATTAAAGATAACATGGATAATAAATGATTTTTGTCTTTTTGACTTAATTCTTTTAAAGACATAGAACTGGTATATTCTTCTTCTTTTTTTAAAAAAGAATAAATTTCTTCCGTTTTTTTAGTACAAAAAAGTTTAAATTCTTTTTTATTTTCTTCGCTTTTAGTTTTTTTAATATAACCCATTTCAATCAATTTTTTAATTGCTTTTGAAGTAGTGGTTCTATCAACTTTTAATAAAAAAGCAAGTTTTTCTTGAATGATTCCTGGGTTCTCATAAACTCTAACTAAATATAAATATTGACTTTTTGCAAGATTTATATCTTTAAATTCAATATCGCTAATGGTGGATAAACATCTTGCAATCATTCCAATTTCTCTTAAAACTTCTTTCACTTATGCATCCTTTGTTTTAATAACAGCAATCAAAAGAACATGTGAGAATAATAGACTTTTTATATGTTCTATGAACGTTGCATATATTCTAGCCATTTTTTGTTGAATTTTCTATAATTTTTGTTGAAAATTCAACAAAAATATATTAACTAATCTTTTTTAATTTGTAAATTTATTATTTAGTGCTGCTTTTGTATATCGTTAAAATATACACTAAAGAAAGAGGAGAAGAGGTAATAGTTTATTTTAGGAAAGAGGAAGGGTAATAGTAAACAAAGCTCCTGTGTAGTTTTTATCCTCATAGGTATAACGTTGATTCTTAACGCTGATATGTCCTTGCAATTTATTTTCAATAACTTCTTGTGTCATATACAAACCAATTCCAATGCCGTCTTTATCACCTTTTGTTGTAAAATAGGGTTCAAATACTCTGTTTATTACTTCTTTTTTAATTCCTTTTGCATTGTCTTTAATCGTAATTATGATTTCATCTTCTTTTTTTATAACATCTACAAAAATTAATCTTTTTCCTTTTATTTCGCGCAAAGCATCAATAGCATTGTTTAACAAATTAATCAAAGCTTGTACCAGCTCATTTTCATACGAATTTACTCTAATATCATCAATATTTTTAATCACTGTGATATCTTTTTTATCGTATTTAAAAGAAGTAATATTAAATACTTTCTCAAAAACATCTTTAAAACAAAAAGTACCTTTCATTTTTGTGGGTCTTAAAAAATCACTAAAATCATCAATGGTTTTTGACATATACGTAAGCTGTTCTTTACATTTTTCTACATTATCTTCTATTTCTTTATGATTTAAGTTAATGCAGTTGTCTCTTAAATAATGAATCAATAAAGATACGTTATTTAAAGGCTGTCTCCATTGATGGGCAATATTCCCAATCATTTCACCCATGGCTGATTTTTTTGATTGTTGGGATAAGATAATGTTTTTTCTATGAATTTCATCATTGGCTACTTGCACTTCTTTTTTATTTGTAATATCTTCACAAAGACAAAGATAATATAAAAACACATCTTTATCATCAAATTTTGCACTTATTTTCCATTTTATATAAAAAACACTGGCATCTTTTCTTATGTTTTTTTGCTCAAAAATAAAAGTATTTTTATCTTTATTTTTCGTTTTGATTTTTTTTAAAAAAGCTTCTTCTTCATCTTTCTTTTTTAGAATTTGAAAAATATCTTTTTTTAATTCTTTTGCATCCAAAGCAGCCAAAATACAGAAACATTGACTTACCGCAAAAACTTCTTTTTCTTCATTTATTTGACAAGAAAGTACATTTTCATCAAAATTTGATAAAAGATTCTCTAAGCGTAAATTTAATTTTGATATTTTTTCGTTTTTTTCATCTAAAGCTTTTAAGTTTTCATACGATCTAATTGCCGTTAAAACAGAGGTATGCAAACTAAGTGCATTAAAGTTTGTTTTTTCTTTATAATCATTAATGCCATAATTATGAAGTACATCCATTTGAGTTAATTTACCAGCAACGCCTGTACGTAAAATAACTTGTGTAAAATCATTTTTAAGCTCTTCTCTTAAATACTTAACAACCAATAAACCAGCATCATCCGTTTCCATCACTACATCTAATAAAATAAGCACGATATCGTTATTCTCTTCTAATGTTTTTTTAGCTTCTTTTCCTGAATAGGCATTAAGAATTTCTAAATTTTTATTTTTATAGGTGAAATTATTCAATACAAGTTTACTTAAGGAATGAATGTCTTTTTCATCATCAACCAATAAAATTTTATATGTTTGTTTTAATACTGTAGTTTTAGAGGATTTTTTATCAAAAAAAACCATGTTGAACCTTTTTGTATTAGGATTGAATTATTTAACACACGCAAAAATTAAATGTATATTAATGTTATTATTATAGCTATTTAAAACTAATTTACAAGTATTTAATGGAGATTTAATTAAACTAAGGAAAAGTGGGGATTATTAGTAATAGGATAGATGCTAGGGGATTTTAATCCCTGCTTATGTTTTACTTAAATAAAGAATCTTTAAGCTCATTATATTGTGAGATAAAATTAGTAAACTCTGCAATAAGTTCTTTATTGTACTCATTTTTAGCACCTTGTGAAGCTGCTTTTGAAACGCTACGTATAATATCATCCAAGTTTATTTGATTTGGACCCTTGTTTTCTATAATAAAACTTTTGTTTTCACTTTGATTATTTTTGTCATCCTCTTTACGTTCTATATCACTTTTATCAAGACGTATATTATCTATTATTAAAGAATCAATTGTATTGTTCATTAAATTTTCTATATTATCCTTAATAGCTAAACTACTCCATATCGCAACTTTTGGATCTTTGATATCTTTTATCTTATCATAAAGAACTTCGTTTAATTCATCATTTTTCAAATACTTACTTTGCTCTAATTGCATTTTGAACGCTATTAAATTATCGGCATCATCTTGAAGAAGTTCCGTCATAGAAACAAGCGCATTGCTTAAAATGCTTTCTAAGGTTTCATAATTTTCTTTGACTTCTTCAAAAGGAAGCTCTCGTAATTGCTGTGAAGTATACGTCGTATAGTCAATTTTTTCTTCTTTTATAGAACTTACAAATGCTTTATCATTCTGTATTTTATTTTCATCTATCTCTTCATCTGTGTTTGGCTTTTGTTCATACTTACTCACTTTTATATCATATATATTAAAATCATTCCTGCCTATTTGCATTTGAGTTAAATCTCCCATCTGCTTGTCTACACCTCGATTTATTAGCTTTTTTCTAGCTTCAATTTCAAGGCTGATTAAATCAAACATATCCATATTAGAAGTAATATTATTTGAAAAGTGTGTACTTGAGAAATCCTCTGCTTTTAGACCAGGAGGTGTGATTATATCAAAAGGAGTTTCAGCATGTTTATTTTGATACATAGAAAAAACAGCCTTGTTAATCTCTTCATCCTTAAAATAATCTACTGCTTTAAGTTGTTTTTCGAGATTATGAAGATCATCTATTTCTTTCTCACCTTCTGAAAGTTTCCTTAGCTCTACTTTAGTAACAAGCTCATTCGTAGCACTTACATATTCGTAAGTATGAATAAGGCTTTTATTGCTCGTAACATTTTTATATTGTGTATAGTCTTCATATTCAGACGTATCTTTTAATGCGTCTAAGCGTTGGGCTATTATGTCTTTAATTTCATCATAATTTTCTTTTAATTCTTCATAAGATAAAGCTTTTAACTCTTTAACACTATAGGTAGAATAGTCACCTTCTTTGTATTCTTCTAAAGCATTAATTTCTTTTGTTTCTTCTGTTGCAGAAGACTTAGATATATTATTAAGTCTATTGTTGTGGGTAAAAGAAAGCAATTCTTGAGCTATTAAATTTGTGTTCGTTGAAATATTCACCGCTTATCCTTAAAATAATAGAGTTGAAATTTTCTTGATATTAATAGGAAACTATTATAATTAATACTTTCTTAATATAAGCTAAATAAAAAAATAGTTATTAAAAGAATTTACATTTTATTAAAGGATATTTTGTTTGGAATAAAAGGATATTTGACTTGAGGATCTAATGGCAGACGGTAGGGGATTTTAAGGATACTAATATATAGCACTTGTAATGAAAAATATTGATTCATACCCCTAAACGTACCCTTATTTTAGAATTGATTAAGCCTATTTTTTAGGAATTAGACAATAGTTTTATCCATCTATATCTATTCTCAAAAATTTATAGGCTCACAATAACAGTTACTTACGTTTGACTTTATCATCTTATATCTTAATTTTCATTCTAAGTTTACAAAGATCAAGTTCACATTGATTTAATTTAATGTGCATCTAAAAGTGATAATTGGTTAGCAGAAGATATAAAACCTTTTATTTTTTGTATCATATCATTATATTTCACTACTAATTCTATTTCATTCTCTCTTGCTGTATTTCTTTTCTTTTCAGCATCATCAATTTTTTTAATCTGAAATTTTTCAAATTCTGTTCCACCTATTCTTATTACATCTACATACTCACGACAAAACCTTAAATGAGATTGCAAGGCACTTGTAAACTCTCCATAATTCGTATCACGCTTTAAAAGTTCATCTGTTCTTTTAAATATGACATCAAGTTTTTCATCTTTATTTTTAAAAGGTAAAGCTTTTTGCCCTTTTAATACTTCGATTGCATCTTCTAATTTTCTTATTTTCGTGTTATGTTGGACTATTTGAGATTTATAACCAATTACAACATGATGATTTCTTTTGGCTTCTCCTTTGTTCCAATAATCATTAATGGCTTTGAACGTTTCAGCTTGAAATGTTATAATTCTTTCTCTTAAATCTTTTCTTACTTTGTTAGGATTTATTGAGTATAAAAACGCAGGGATTTGATAGGCGTCCAAACTCATCATATCCCTGTTTTTACCATCTGTTCCAACCATAGGGATAACCCTACAGTTGAATCTGCTATCTTTTTTTATTTTTACCAATTGACTATTTAAATCCAATCCCATTGCATTTATTATAGGTCTTAATGCAACCCACACAATACTTCCAATTTTCTTTGAAAGTAAACTTGCTCCTTGGAATTCAGTAATTCCAGTTACTATATTTTCAGTGTTCATCTTTTGTCCTTTGACGAAGAAATATACAGAATTAATCTGCTATAAGGAATTATTCTACAATATTACTTAATTTTTGATTAATTATACTTTTTTAAGGAATTATTCTATATAATCAAATATGAATAAAAAACAAATAATTGAACATTTTGGCTTTGATCGAAGCACTTTAAATAATTGGGAAAAAACAGATTCTAAAAGGCATTTGTTATTTTTAACATTAACTGCACTTCCTAATTCATTTGTAAAAACAGTAATTTCGCAGAACGAAGAAATGAAAGAAACTGAAAAAAGACTAGTGCAATTACTAACTGATGATTAGAATTACCTCATGAAAGATACAGAATTAAATAGAATAATTAATATACCAACAACAACATTATCTGATTGGAAAAAAAAAGATACAGATAATTGGAGAAAAATAACCTACGAACTACTACAGAGCTATACAAAAGAAGAATTAGAAAAAAGAGTAGATGCTATTAAATTATTGAAGGGTATTAAATAATAACTAATGACAGAATATGATAAAAAGCTTGAGAAATTACAAAAAGAATTTATTGAAATCAATAGAAAAAGAGCGAATAAATGGCAATTTAAATCACATCAACAAGCAATTTACGATTTTGTAATTAAATCACAAAGACAAACATCTTTTAATGTTAAAGATTACAATATAACGTTAAAAGTAGGTAATGAAGACTTTGGGTTTATGCACTTCTTATTAGGTCATTATGGTGAAGAATGTCCTGGAGAAATTACTGCAAAAGATATTTTAAATATAGGTAATGTTATAAATAATGATATTAGTTTGCCTACAGAAAAAGGAAAAAAGAAATTTACTCAATCGAAAGGTGATTATAATTATATTGTAATCTTATCAAAAAGAAAGGATGGGGATTTAGTAATTTCATTTTTTAGTTCTAAATAAGAATGGAAAAAGGACAAGACAACATGAAACCACCACTTAGGTTTTCCACTTGGGCTTGCTTGCGATCCTCTTTCTCGACAGCGACCACGCATGTCAATAAAAATAACTATGTGTTATCTTTGTTCACATTTATGACCTGTCTTAATATGAGTATATTACATTAATTATCAACTAACCCTTAGAGATAATGTTGACACCTCTTATCTAGTCTTAATAAATACACAAAAGCTACAAATAGTAACACCATTAAGTATATATTAAGTATATATACATCCAACTAAGAAATATTAAGCTCCTATAAGTTTATTTTTTGCCTGCAAATAATTCAAAACCTAATTAACTAACTCCTTTACACTTTCTAATTTACTTTTACAATCAGCTGCAGTTTCCGTTAATTCAATTATCAATGTGGCAACATCACTTTGCATATTAATTTCTCTTTCTTTTGGTAGTGGCATACATTCTAATAATTCACCTGGTATTACTTGTTTTTCTATTTTTAATTCTGTAATTAATTTTGGTACCTCAATTATCTTTGAGTTGCCACAACCTATAAATAGTAGACTTAAGAATAACAGCAGTAGGTGCATTGTCTTTTGGTTCAACATGAATAACCCTTTCTTTTATTATTTGTATTTGTTTTGCTTGGAATAGATCCTTTTTATGTCTTGTATTTAAAAGAGACAAAAGGTCCTTTGTATCTTGTTTGTATTTATCAAATACATCTATGTTTTGTTTGTGTTTTAATACTGCTGCATCTAAATTAATATTACTTTGAACAAGTGCTATTTTGTATTTCTCATTTTCAATAACAAGCTTTTCATTATCACTTTTGTAATAATAAATCGTTCCCATTACGAAAGCTAACACTAGCCCTATTCCTATATATTTAAGTAAAGAACTTCTACCACCAACAAAAGCTAAAAGAGTTGGTACCATTTCTTGATCCTTTTTACATACGTTATTGTTTCATTTGAATAATGTCCGGTTATCTTTGGTAAGCATTTAATAATATCTTCATATAATAAGGCATTATTACAAAGCTTTTGAGCCTTTAAAATATTTCCTAAACCTGCGTTATAACTTGCAAGTGCTAAATTATGTTTGTCTTCCTGGGGCCTTTTCCAGTTCCATTGATTCCTTTGTTTTCTCATGTAATATGCCCCTGCATTTATTGCATGATATGAGCTATAAGGAATTATGATTTTGTTATATTTCAACTCTCTTGATATTTGTATCCAGGTCTTTGGCATAAATTGAGCCAGACCCTTTGCTCCTACAGGACTAAGGGCCATTAGTTTAAATCTACTTTCTTGATAAAGTTGTGCTTTCCACATCTTCCATATAGGATAATCAGCCCAATATCTCTTTACACTCTTTTGTATATCTCTATCGTATTTATTGCTAAATGATAGAGCTAATAAGGATTGCGATAGCAAGAAGACGGCAACCAATATACAAGGCAAAAGCTTTTGGATCATCTTGAACTCCTTTAAATGATTTTTTAAAATCAACACCTGTATATTTGTCAAAAGCTCTTAAAGCTAATCTCATAATCACAAATGCAACAACTACGTAAAACAATTTGATAAAAAAATCAAACACTAAAAAAATATCCATTTTCTCTCCTATTTAAATATAATAAAAAGCTTTTCTAAAAAAACTCTAAGTTTAAAAACTATAATATTGATAAAGTCTGGTTTATCTATGTTCTCACCTGTTTTAATACTTGCAATATTTATTAAAATACTTATTGTTTCTGCAATGATTAATAAACTAATTACTGTATTAACATATCCTCCAAAAAGGTCAAATAACTTAATCCCTTTGAACATAAAAGCAAGTGTTATGGGAACAAGTAATATTAATGATTTAGCAACAATTCCACTTATCATTCGTTGGTAATCAAAAAAATTAAACCGGATTGATTTTATTATTCCAATGACATAATCTATGACTAGTAAATAACACAAAATTTTTATTGATTCTTTGTCTAATTCTAAGTAAACAAGTAATCCCATAAAAGGGAAATACATTAAATTAGCAAATAACGCTTTGCTTTCAAACATTAAAACTCTCCTTAATTTTCAAATTCAACACCAGTGGTCCATCCACCACCGTTTGCTATATCTTGATTAACTCTTGATATTTGATATTCATCAATATCATCATCAAAATTATTATCAAGAGATAAACGACCACCTGCATATATTTTCATGCCTTCTGTTTCTAAAGAACCTTTTACTATTCCATGATTTGCTCTTTGAAGTTTGGCTTTTGCTTTTTCAATGGCTTCTGCTTCATTTTTAAAACTCCCTTTAAATTTTAAAATAGGATCTCCACCATTTAAAGGTACTTTTTTTACAAAGGTTTTATTCTCTTTTGTATCGTGCCATGAGACTTCACAAGAGTTATAGAATGTCTTTTCCGAGTACTCAATAACAGGAGTATTTCCACACATATTTAAATCAATTCTATAGCTTGGCAATTCATCATTTTTCCTATTCTTCTTTATCTTTTTCACAAAATACAAAGTGTCATTTTTTACATTAAATAAAGCGTTGTATTCTTTTGCAATTCTATTTAAGAAGTGCATATCGCTTTCATTTGTTTGAGCCAGTGAGCTAATAAAAATATCTGTAAAATCACATTTGACTTTTAACAAATGTCGTTTTGAAATTTGATTTACAATATCTCTTACAGAAACTTTTTCATACGTGATATTTCTTTTAACTTTAAAAGATGCAGAGAAATTAACACCTGTTGCATTAATTGTTAAGCTTTTAAAACTCTTAGAAGTTGTTTCAACTCTATACAAACCAAAGTAATGTAGATCATCATCAAAGCCAATATAAACCTTGATTTGGTCTTTTTTATTTGGTCTTGAAAATCTTCCATTTATAACAATAGTTAAGGAATCACTTTCATTATTTGCATTGTCAACAATTGACAAAGAATCTAAGTGTTTCATGATATTTTCACTTTTATCAATGCCATTAATTTTTATTACCACATTAGGTTTTCTTACCATAGTTCATCATCTTTTGCTTGCGTTTTTACTAATGTAATAACAGGAAGATATACAATATCTCCCAAGTCTAAAGTTACTTTTCCAGTAAGATGTTTATTTGCATCTAGCACCTTTTCGAACACGTCTTGTAATCTCTTATATTCACGATATACAATTTCATCTAATCTTTCATTTTGAGTTGCGATAACTTTTTTCATTGTTCACCTACTCTTTTCAATTGAATTAAATAGTCTTGTTTTAAATACTGTCCATCACGTGTAAAGTTACTCTTTGTTTTTTCAATTGTAAAAATCAATATATTGTATGCATCACCATTTGAAAAAGCCATTATCTGAACTTCTTTTTTAGCTGCCATATTTTCAAAGTTTTTTAATTGTTTTTGACTTTTACAAAATAAAACACCTTTGAGTTCATCTGCTTGTTCATGTTTCCCAATGGATTGATAAGTGTTAAAACTTCCTATATTTTCATGCTCTACAAAACCATAGGTAATTTTATTTTTAAATTCATCAAAAGAAGTACCATCAACTTTAAATTCAAAATCTCCAATCATTGCTAACATTAGAGTTCTCCATCACTTAAAGAAGAGGTTCGTTTCAGTCCTCTTTTAACTCCAAGTTCTATATCAGCTGTAGAGCTTGGCTTTATAATATTCATAGTTTGTATGCTTATATCTCGATCTCCTGTATTTGTATTTACTTTTGGTGTTTTTAGTGTTGCAGTTTTCATTGGCTGTATTTGCATCTTTTTTGTAGCAGTAATCTCTTTGTCATCGCCAAGTCCAAACCAAGAACCAATACTGCTCATAACACTACCTACAGAATTTAAAATGCCATCAATTAGGTTTTTAAAGGGTTCAAACTTATCATATAAAACCATTCCTAAACCAATTAAAGCCATAACACCAACTATCACTAATCCTATTGGATTAGCAGCAAACACAAGATTCATAAAAGTTGCAGCCTTTGCAATACTTAATATTCCTCCTACTACAAAACTTCCAACAAAGCCTATTCCACTTAAAGCCAAAGTCAAGCCAATTGCCCCTGCCACAAAACCACCAAAATATTTGGTAAGAGTTGGATATTCAGCAATTACATTTCCAACCCAAGAAGAGAAAGCACGCAGAGGTACTAAAGCAGAATTTATTGCAGGAAGTAAAACACTTCCAAAGTTAATAGCAATTGCACTAATGGTATTGCCTAAAAGTTTTAAATTATTAGCAGTTGTTGCACTTCTTGCTTCAAATTCTTTCTGCATACTTCCAGTGTAATTTTGCTCTTTTCCTAAAAGCTTAATTGATTTTGTATAGTTATCAATTCCACCACTTAATAAAGCAATATCATCAGAGTATTCAGCACCAAATAGATCACTTAATACTCCCATCTTTTCATCAGAATCAATTTCGTTGATTCTTTGCAAGAAGTCAACAATTGCTCCTTCTCCATTTTCTTTGATATTGTCTTTTAATGTTTGAGTATCAAGGCCCATATCTGCTAATGCTTTTTTAAATTTAGCACCTTGTCTATCAGCAGTTCCAAGTTTTAAGAATAATGCGTTCATAGCTGTTGCAGTTACTTCAGCAGGTTTTCCTAAAGACAATAAAGCACCTGCTAATGAAGAAGTTTGTTTGGCAGAAAATCCAAATACTTTTGCACTTCCTCCAACTCTGGCTAAGACATTAACAATATCTTTTGCTTTAGATGCAGTATTATCACTTAAATGATTTATTGCATCACCTAAACTCTTAACTTCTTTAAGTCCTAAACCAAATACATTCATTAATTTAGCAACACTCTCTCCTGCTTCTTCAGGCATCATGTCAAAGGCTGTACTCATTTTTGCTGTAGTAGTTGTAAACTCAATAAGTTTATTTTTAGCTATTCCTAACTGTCCACCACTTGCTACAATTTGGGCCAAACCTTTTGCACTTAAAGGAATTTTCTTTGATAAGGATGTGATTTCTTTTTGGAAGATTTTTAGCTCTGCATTGCTGTCAAAGTTAACTACTTTTTTAACATCAGCCATAGCACTTTCAAAATCTATTGCTACTTTTAATGGAGCAAAAACAATAGCACCAAGAGCTACTTTGTCCATAAAACCATCTTTGAAATTTTTTCTATAACTTTTAATGCCTTTTTGCATTGCAAAGATTCTATCAAGACGTTTTGCATTTTTTGATATTCTAAGAATATCTTTGTTTAGTTTTTTAGCTTCTTTTGAAGCGAAACCAAACTTTTTACCAAGCTCCAATCTTTGACTTTTTAAACCTAAAACTTTACGTTTTAAAAGATCCGTAGATTTAATTACACCGCCCATTACATTAGCACCAGTAAATACTGCGCCAAGGGCTATACTTAATCCTAATGTTTTCAAATTATTCCTTTTCTATTATCTTTATTCTAAGTTTTGTATATAGTTTTTAGCATCATCATGAAAAAACATAAAATCACTAATATCCATTTCTAACATTGACTCATACGAAAAATGCAAGGCATAAGCAATAAAACTCATGGCCTTTCTCGCATCTTTCCAATCTATTACAAAAAACCACTTAAGCCTTTTGCTAATAATGCATAATCTTTTAAAGATAAGTCATCAATTTCAACTATAGACATTCCAGTAAGATTACTAATTAATTTAATTTCTTTTTCTTCCTGATTCTCTTCTGTTGATACTGCTCTCATATCTTTAACTTTTGGTTCTCTCATTTCTACATCTTTTTTTGCACCAGGTAAATTAATTTTTATTGACATTTTTTATTCCTTACATTATGTGGCTTCTAAGAGCCTCTAGGTAATCAACACCCATTATTTTTCCAATCATATATTTACTGTCTAGTAAACATAATTCTTTGCCACCTACTACATATTTAAACAAACTTGTAGTACCTTTTAATGTGATTTCATCTAAGCCATTACTAATGGTTGGTATTGCTCTAAAATCAATCACTACTGATACTTTGTTTCCTTCTTGAATCAAAGATGCTTTAATAGAAATATTCATGCCACCACCATTACTCAAAGCCTTTGAGTATGATTCGTAAATAACTGAATTAACTTCTTTTATCCCCACTTCAAATTCCATCTTTTTAAAGACACCTGTATTAATATCTACTTCAAAACCACCTGCTTTTATTGTTTCTTGGATTAATTCAATATCTGGAAGTTTGATTTTTTCCATATCTGTTCTTCCTACAAAACCTAATCCCTCAATAAAAACAGATGCATCTACTACTTTTTGTGGTAACTTAACAATATTTGCCATTACGCTGCCTCCCCATTAATGTAATTGATTAAAACTTCACTCCATGCATCTGAATAAATAAGTTCAATATTTAATTCACTAATACTTGGCATATCTTGAAATTTAATTGTTAAATAAAATTTACCTGCAGTAACAGTTGCTTTTGTGTTTTTAAGTTCATCAAAATACACTTCAAAACCAATACCCACACCATTTCCAATTAATTCATTTAAAAATTCATCAATTGATTTTCTTACAGATAAGAGTTCATCTGCTTCTCTATCTCTTGCCCATTTTGTAGCTTTTAAAATAGCAGCTAACATTCTATGGAAAGTTCTTACTCGTGCAAGTGATTGCCAAATTGGATCAATATCTCTTGTTTCAAAACCATAAGTTCTCCACCCAATATCTTTAACAATCATACATCCACCATCTTGTCTAAGTCTTCTTGCTTCACAATCAGATCCATCTAAATACTCAATTCTTCGAGGG
Source organism: Campylobacteraceae bacterium (assembly GCA_013215945.1). NCBI lineage: Bacteria > Pseudomonadati > Campylobacterota > Epsilonproteobacteria > Campylobacterales > Campylobacteraceae > Campylobacteraceae bacterium. The sequence goes on along the minus strand of JABSOM010000002.1, from coordinate 67,515 downwards.
CTTCCAGATACTCCTTTTGCAATTCTATTTGAATGACTTTTAGCCCATCCAAAAGGAGTTTTAGAATCCCATAAAGCAATAAGTCCTGCCATAATTGCACTGTTTGGAATTAAGATGCCATCTGCATTATAATAACCTGTACAATGCAATAAGTATCTACTTCCAAAGTTCCCCATGTAAGCTTTGAAGCCTGCTTCATCTGCACTAAAATCATCTGTTAAACCAGTAGTCCAAAGCTTTGTAGATAATGCATCTAATTTAGCACCTACACTTAAATCTGCACTATGAACAGGTGCAATCATTAATCCATTTTTTAAATCAATTCCTGTTTCTGCATCTGCATATCTAAGTTCATCAATACCTGCTAAAACATTTGTAATATCTTCAGCTTCAGTAGCTGCTTTAGTTGATAACTGTACAACAAGAGGACAATTTACCCCTTGTAATTCAATACCTTTTAATGCAGCATAAAGTGTTCCTTCTGTGATAGAATTAGTAACTATATAAGCTAAACCTTCTGTTGCATTATTAAACTTCATAAGCCCAGTTGAGCCTTGATTAACAGTAGCAACTATTCCTATTGGTGTTGAAGAATTAATTGTTATTGGTCTTGCTGCATCCGCAGAAATACTTCCATTGATTCCGTAATTTAAATCCATATTTTCCCCTTTTTTAAGATAAATTTACTATTTGAATGCTGCTAATGTTGTGTTAGAAGTATTCTTTTTTCTATGATTTAATTCCCACTTATATGAATTTTCACAATGAAACTTGTCTAAAAACAAACCATTAATAAACTTCATAAAGTAGTAATAAACACCTTTTTTATTCTTTTTAAATTCTCTTTTTATATAACGATAATAAGTTAAACTTGAAACAGTCCATCCCCATTTGTTATATAAAATAACTGCACCTAATCTATCCACACCCAAGGCAACTTTATGTACATAAATATTTCTATTCTTATGAAAAATAAGTTTAAAAATAAAAACAATAACACCTGGTATTAAAATTAATATCACTGCAAAAATGAGTAATATGAAATTCATTACTCAGCCCACACAATCAACTTTAATTCTATTTGATTTACGGATGTATTAATTTTTACTTTTAAAGCTTTATACTTATAAAAAGTATCTCTCCATTCCTTAGCAATTGAAGCTGATAAAATAGCAGCACTTTCAAAAGTCAATTCATGAGGTTCATCATTTGAATCAATAATTTTGCAATTCGATTCACTTAGAGCTTGCGCTAAATTAATTGCTCCTGCAATTGCACTTGCTGAAGACTCACCACCTTTATATGAATTACTTTTATAAATAAAATCTTTGTTAGCAGCTTCTAAATAAATTATTTTGAATTCTGCAATTTTCTTTTCTTTCACTTCTTTTAAAAGTTCAGTAATTGTTTTTTTAGGAATGAGTTCATTAAAAGGAAGGTTATTTTCATCGTATTTTTTTATGTAACCTTCAGGTGTTGGCTCGAAAAAGTTTTTGACCCTTTCATCAATGTCTTTTATTAAATTAGATGGTGGATTTTCACCTTTAAAAACTGCTTGAGTTTTTGTATCTTTATTGTAATATCGATTTTTCATTATTTCCACCATCCATTAGTTATATAAGTATATTTATTTGTTCCCACTTCTTGACCAGCTGAATTTATAAACCTACATCTAAATGTAGTAGGAGTGACTGTATCGGCTGTAAGACTCCTATCAATCGTGTCTTGGCTAGAACCATTAATTACATATTCGCCAATGTAGGTGGCAGGCAAATATATCGTGGTTAAACTACTAGGCGCAGGGATAAGTCTTTGACACTCCATTTTTCCATTAGGATATTTAATATATTTACCATTGTCCGTACTCCCAACTATAGTTCCGTCAGGATATATTTTAGCCACAGGGTTAGCACCTATTGCATCAGGGTCTATATAAACGACACCATCCCAACTTTGACTGTTTGCTATTACTTCAGGTGTCAAAACAACAAAATCACTATTTGTATTGCTTATTGCTTGTTCCATCTGCAGTTTATTAACTGCATCATCATCAACTTCTGCAAGTGCTACTTTAAAAGTTTCTGTGGCATTTCCATTTATTTTTGCTCTTTTTTCTACTTCACTTTTTAACCAATGTGTTCTATTTGATAAAGATAATGCTTGTTTATTTGCAATGCCATCAACTCCTCCAATTACATTATCTTTTGTTTCAATTTGATAGATGTCATCTGCCCATTGGATTACTACTGGTAAATTAGTCATTAACTACTCCTATTGTTCCGTGTGTATAAGAACCATCATATTTGATCGTTCCATCATAAGCATTTAGTTTGCTATATGTAATTAGCTTTAAGATACTTCTTTTAGGTGCGTATTTTTCTAGCAACTCTTTTGCTGCTAAACCTTTTTTTATTGTCACTGCTTTGGATAATTTAATTGTGTAGTATCGCCATTTTGATTTGTCCCCATAAGTGTACGTTCCATCATATTTATGAGAATTGTCATACTTAATACACAGGCCTTCTTTTATAATTGCAGGTAATTCATCACTTGACATATCAAGAGCTTTTAATATCTCATGCATAGCCCAAAGTGTTCCTTTGTATTTATGCAGTTTTCGTGAAATTGAAATAAGGTTTCTTTTGTTTGTTTCTGTAAATGAATCATTCCAAATATCAACACCATTTGCATGAGCTAAATAAGGTAAATATTTAACATCACATTTTTGAGCATCAAAAATATCTTTCAATGGTTTTACTTCAATGAGTAAACTATTAATTACACCTGCACCTAATATTTCAAGGTTATGTAATTTCTTAGGTTTAAATGATGGAAGAAGTGATTGTATTGTTTCCACTGTTTACTCCTATTTGATTATTTGCAATTAAAATATTTTGTCCAGGTTCACTAATGATTACTTCTTTTACTCCATCTACTTTTAGAAATTTGTTGATTTCACTTAAGGTAATATTTTCACCTATTTTTCGTAACTCTATCAAACCTCTGGAAAGTGATTCTTCTGCATTACTTTGTATTTGTACACGTTCTTGATTTGGAAGTATTTTCAATTCTGCTGTGATTAGAAAATTAACAATACTTGCAGGTTTTACAAGAACCGTATCACTTAAAGGTCTTGTTTTTTGGGCATTGAGTTGTTCTTCTATTCGGCTTTGCATTAAATCATCACTTGAAGAACTGTAATAATATACTTCAATCATTCCAAGTGCTGCATACATATTATTTAAGACATTTACAATGCTTGATTCATCTGCTCCAATTAAAAGAGGAACATAATCTTGTATATTTAACATTGCTCTTAAAACTTTTATTTCTTCAATTCTTGCATCTGCTTTTAATGCATAAGAGGTATAACTCTCTTCACTTCCTGCAGTTGATTTATCTGCAAAAGACAATAATATTCTATAAAGTAATTTTTCATCTTTTTCAATATCATCCCCATTTATAAAAGGCCCTAAAGATTTTGCTTTTAAAACATAAGGCAAAGAGTTTGTAATAATTTCAGTTTTAATATCCAAACTTGATATTTCATCTTGTAATTCAACTGATCCTATTGCCGATAATTCACCTGCTTTAATAATCACATCATTTAAAAGAATCGCTTCATACTGTGAGAGTTCATCTGTTAAAACTAAATTAGCATCAATATTTGTATCAATCTCTAAAGCAGTGCTAAGGCTAAATTCATAATCACTATAAGGTTTTGAACCTCCTAATCGTTCAATATCATAATCCAATGCTCTGTGGTCCAAATTATTTCCACTTGTATATGCCAAAAGAAGCTGCTTAAATCTTTCATTTATATCACTTCTTAAATGTAATTCTCTGTATGCAAAAGCTTGTAAAATTACTGTGAAATCATCAGAATCAACAGGTACCCAATCAATATTTTGAGAAGCTTTTAAAACTATTTTTGCTTTTTGAATCAGCTGTGCTAATATTTCATCATAAGTCAAAGTATCTATTAATTCTGGAATAGGTAATGTTTTTATATCAATCATAATTCAACTCCTACGCTATTACCATCTGATAAATTAATTATTAAAGATGTTTTTCCAGTAACTGGATTAATATCAAAACTCATGCTCTCAAAATTTGCTCTTGGCTCAACTCTTTTAATGACTTTTTTACCCTTAACAACTCTTGTATATTTCTTTTCTATTGCCTCTTTTGTATATTTAGTAGCAAGTACTCTTGCTTTATCATCAAAGGTTCTATCTCTTAATTTATATAATTCACTTCCATATTCTGGAAACATTACACGACTTTTAAGAGGTGTTTTTAAGATGTCAATAATGCTATTTTGTAAAGTGATTTTATATGTCATTTTTAATCTCTTCCATAACCATTATTTGTGTGACTTGTTAAGTTCCCATTTTTATCAATGAAAGAACCATCAGTATTAATATCTCCAGTTGAATTAATATTTCCATCAAAGGAAGCACCTGATCCACCTGAAATAGATAATCCATTTTCACCTACTATTTCGCCAGTAACCATTAACCCACCATTGATTAAAACATTCCCATTATTTGTAGTTTTTGCTGTTATTACTACAGTATCAGCTATAACACTTGCACTTTTACAAATAATAGTTATCTTATTAACCGCATTTACCTTTAGCTCTTTAGCTTCAATGTCATAACTAATTTCCGTACCATCTTTATAAAGCATTACTTCTTTTGTATCAGAGGACCCTGCTGGTTCTTTACAATATTTATTAAAAATACCTCTTATAATAAATCCAGTATCTGCAATTCCAAAAGGGCAAAATACAGCCACTTGCTCTTTAACTAATACAGGAATAAAGTGCTTTTTAAAATCATTTGATTGACCAATTACTGGAAACCAATCTGTTTCTCTTTCATGAAGCTTAACTCTTGCAAGAGATAATCCATGAATACTTTTAGTTTGTGTTACCGTACCAATTTGAATAAGATTTCCAAGTAATCTAATATCTTCAGCATTCATTATTGTTCCCAAGGAGGTGATTCATATTCAACTGTAAATACTAATCTAGTACCACCATACATAAAGTCTTTTTGTTCAATTAAAGTTTCACTCCCACCATATTTACACTCACGGTTAGATTCATCTTTAAACTCTTTAAATGATTTTAAAATGTCACTTATAATTTCTCTGTTATTAAAAACAGAATCTTTTCCTATAACAGCAATATCTATTTCGATTTTTAAACTATGGTAAAAGACTCCTGATTCTTCATAAGATGGAGATTCGGGATCCCTAATAATCATCGCAGGAAATTGTTTATGCTCTAACTTTTTTTCATACCATTCAAAACAATTAAGTCCACAATCAGAACGAAACCCATTAGCTTTTGTAATCAATTTCATTTTTGCTAAAATTGCATCTACTAAATTTTGTCTAATCATTGGATAATCCCTAAATAGATTTTCATAATTTCATTACCTGGTTCTTTATATACGACTTCATAATTAATGCCATCAATAAGAAAGTTTGATTCATTCGTAATATTTAATGAATGAATCATTTGAACAGTAATCATTGGAACCATTGAAGCAACACCTTCATACTGATCGTGATTAAAAATTACTTCTACTTCCGCATCAAATAAAACATTAAACGGTTCTTCTATATTTCCAAGAGTATGAACAGCAGGAAGTGCAAATTCATTTTCATTGAAACAAACTTTTAAATCCTCCTCCATTTGCTCTTGGAAAGTCATTTTATTTTTCTTCTTTTAATGATGTTTCAATTAATGCAATTAAATCATCTTTCTTTTTTGCATCTTTTGCAGCATCATTAGAAATTCCAATTGCAAGAGCAAACTCTTCTAAAGGAGCTCTGTTTAAAGAATCATAATCAACAGCTTTTAACTCATCCATATTCATTTCAGAATATGTTTTATTTGATTCTTTTTTATCTTTTTCTTTAGCATCTTCAATAGCTTTTTTAAATTCTGCTTCTGAAGATTTAGAACCTTGACCATTTGAAATAATTCTATTACCTAAATCTTCACCCACTTCAATAATTTCATCTTTTGAATACTTAGAGCCTCTGAAATTTCCTGATCTATTCATTTTTACAAACATACGAATACCTTTTAAATGTTAATTTTAATATTGATAGTTCCTGCTACTGCACTTTTAGAAGTCATAGCTTTACCTGCTTTTACATTTCCTGTTGATGTTTTTGTCAACTCTCTATTTGTAACATCGAAATAAAGAATATCTCCAACTGCAATAGCTTCAGAAGTTTTTGCAGTAACTTGCCAAACTTTCTCTGTATCAACAGAAATAACTTCACCTGCTAGTCCAGAGATAACTGCAATTCCAATCATTGAAGAACCTAAGGGAATTACATCCCCTACATTTACTGAACCTGATAACGTATAGTCAATTACTCGACCATCTTGAATTTCTAGTGCTTCTTTAATAATGGACATTTTTACACTCCTGCATTTTTATATAGACCTTTGTAATCTGTTACAACTACACCAAAATCAAACACACATTTAAACTCAATACCATCAATATCAGAACGTTTTTGTTCAACTATTGGTTGTTTATTTGTACCTGCTAAATAACCAACTTTGATTGTGTTGCTTTTTGCTGCTAAATACCATGCATTTGCAGAAAGCTCATTTTCAACAATCAATGTAGAATTATTTTTATGAGGATTTGTTATGCCTGAGTTACTTGAACCAACATCTGCTTCACTTGTTAATAATTGCAATGCAATTCTTTCTTCTTCCGATGCAACTAATAAATATTTTGGAACAATATTTAATTGTTTATCTCCATCTTTTTGTCTTCTCATAAGCACTCTTGCAGCACTTAATGTTTCACTTCCAAGTTTTGCACCAGTTGAGGCAAGATTATTGTGTGAAGTATGAAAGATCACTTTTCCATCAGACATTTTATAATCTGAAAAATCACCTTTATTTTGTAATAAATCATAAACAAGACCATTTGATGTACGTTTTGCCATTTTCCCAAATTCAGCAACAATACCTTCAAAAACACCTAAGTCATCATTAATAATCATTTCACGTGTTAAAGTAAACTCAGCACCATAAGATTCTAAGGCCCATCCAGTTCCATCTTCACTAAACTCAATTTTTTTCTTTTCACTTTTTTCTTTGACTTTTTGAAGTCTTCCACCTTGGCTTTTTAAAGAAATTTCATTTCTTATTCTAAAGTCAGGTAACTCAACAGCTTGGGTCCATAGTGAAAATGTTCCTTCTTCTTCCTCAAAACCTGAAGCTAAAATTCTGTTTGCAACATTTCCAAGTAACATAGAAAAATCAGAAGAACTCATAGCTCTTTTTGCTAAATCAAGATTGTCATAACCTTGATAATTTGTTAATGCTCTTGCCATATCTAACAATGAAGCACCTCTAAAGCTTTCAGTATCTTCATTTTGGCTACTAATAGAAACACCACATCTAATTAAAATTGAATTTTCAATTCCTCTAATCATTTCTGTTTTTGTAGCACTTCGGGAATGATTAACAGGAGCAGAACCAACAATTTTTTCATCTAACACAAGCTTTCTTACTTGTTCAATAGATGTTCCATCTTTAAGAAATGCATTTGCTCTCTCAGATGTAATTTGTCCACCTACAACTAAATCAGAAATAGAAGTTGTTCTTTCTCTTTCTATTTGAATTCCTGCAGCAGAAGCCTCTTGAACTTTTGAAGTATCAATTGTTCTGTTTTTTTCTGTATCTTCTAAGTCAGATAGAACTTTCATTCTTGCTTTTTCAGAGTCATTTAACGTATCAACTGCTTTTCTAAGTACTTCTAGCTCTTTTTGTAATTTTTCATTCATTGAATCTTCTCCATTTTTATTTTTATTTCTAACTTTTGCACCTTTATCAAAACCAACACCTACAGCACTACATTCTAAAATTTCGTAATCTATAACTGTTACTAAGTCCGGTTCTCCTTCTCTTTCTTCTATAAGAACTTTATTTCTTATATAAGTAACAGAACAATCTGTTAATACTTTGTCAACGTATTTTCTAAAGACTTTTTCACTCTCTTCATCTGTACCGAAAACAACACGTCCAACAAGTTCTCCAGACTCAACACCTACATCATTCCAACCACCTATGGCGGAATCAACACTACGGTCATGATCTTTGAAAAATGTTCTAAGTCTTTCATAATTTGCTCCATTTACATCTAATTCTTCAATATAAACACCACGTTCCCAATCAAATCTTTTCCCTGCATTATCTTTTGAAATCAGAACAAATTTAATTGACCTAGTTCCTTCATCTATGGAAGAAGGCTTAACTGCAAGTTTTCTTTCAATAGTTTTATTTTCTAATTCTCGCTGTAACGCTATGAATTTTTTATCCATTATTTCCCCTCGCTTTCTAATTCAGATAAGTTTGCTTTTTCTCTTTTCTCTTTTATCATCACTTCTTCTGCTATTTGTTGGTCAATATTGTCTTCAAAGTTTTGCCCTCTTGCAGCTGCTGCTTTTGTTCGTGTATTAATTCCTAATTCAATTTCTTTCTCAATTGCTTTAGTATCTTTTAAAGGGTCAACCCACTCACGCTTAGGCATTATCCAAAGAGGTTTCACATATTTACTTCTGTTTGAGAAATAATCCTTTGGTGCTTTTAGGTTTCCATTTAAAACTTGTGAATCCATAAAGTCTCCAAACATCACATCAAGTACATTTCTACAAAGAGAAGTTTGTTCATCATCAAAACGTTTATTGTCTTGAATGATAGAAGCACGTGCACTTGAAAAATTCACTTGGGAATAATCTCTAAACGCTAATTCATAAGATATATCTCTCCCTGCTGCTATTAAACGAATAGTGTTTGTAATAAATGAAGAATAGGAATTTCCAAGTTGATTTGATTGCACTGTTTGTACTTCTTCCCCAGGCTTTAGATATTTAATCATTCCAGATGTAATCTCTTTTATTGGGTCAGAACTACCATGTTTTAAACCGGTTTTTTTATCTCCATACATAGAACCCGAAGAATTACCTGATTTAATAAAAAGGCCAAATGCAGCTAAAATTCTATTTTTTACTATTTCACTATCGTTATAAGCTGCAAAGTCTTTTAAATTATTAATTGTTTGTGCATAATCAGTAATTCCACGATATTGCGTTGCTCTTTCTCTTTCGTAGTAATGAATAATATTGTTAGCATCGTAAGGATTTGAAGAGTATGAATTTACAGAAGACTTTAACCAATAGGAAACTGGCTTTCCATTGTTATCAACTTCAACACCAGTAAAAATTGTATTGTTATTGTTTTTGACTTTTATTTCATCAAACTGGTCAGTTTCCACCAATTGGAATTTTAAAGGAAAGTGTTTATCTTTTGTATAAACTTTATTAATAAGTATTTCACCATCAGTCATTTTATGTTTCAATGCTAGTTTTTGAAAATCATATATTCCACTTAAACCAGTAATATCAAAATTTTCTTTTTTGATAAACTGATCCCATAAATTTTCAACTTGGCTATTAAAAATTTTAGAATTATTAATATCACCTTCTTTTACTCTTGATTGAAGTCTAATACCTGTACCGATTGAATTTTTGACTATAGATTTATCTATTGATTTTGTAATTGGATTATTAGCAGCTAACCATCTTGCTCTTGCTTTTAATTGATTTCTATCACTTCCTGCAAGAAGTTCAAAATGATTATTACTTAGATTGAAGTCTCTATTTAAGCGAGAAGTTTTTGCACCTTCATAATAAGCTCTTTCAATTTCAGCACTAATAGCACCACCTGTTACAATGTTTGCAGTAGTTGCAATTATTTTTGGGATTAAATTCATTAAGAAAAACTCACAAAAGAAGTATCACCAGAAGGTTCAGTTTCTTGACCCATTATATAATTAGAACCAAAAGTATTAATATTTTCTAAAAGTTCTCTTCTTGATGCTCTTAATTCTCTTAAATCTTCTGATTTATAAGTAATATTATTTGAAGTAGTATATTCTTTTCTTCTATACACAGCAGATATTGCAGCGTTAACTTCTGCTAGTTCTTGACCTAAAGTTAAAGTTGCACCTGCCATGTTATTCCTTTTAGTATATTTTAAAAGTGAATTTTGACAGAATAGAAAATAAAAAAGTAGGGTAGGATTTCTTACCCTACCTTTTTTTTAAAAATTATGATAAGGATAAAAAAATAATGATTATGATAGAATTTTCCAAACTAAAACAAGGCCTTTGATGATTAAAAACATACTATTACTTACACTTTTAATATTCTCTTTTTCATACGCTAAAGAAACAAATGTCACAAATCAAATATTGCAAATGAATAAAGAGATTCAAGAATTAAAAAAAAATCAGAATAATCCACTTTTGGAATATAAATTAAAAAGAATAGAAGAAAAAGAAGAAAAATTATTTGAATATGAAAAGAAACTTGTTAAAGATACAGTACTTTATAACCATAAGATAAAACTTATTCAAACAGATATAAATTCTCATATAGATGGCTATAAAACGATAGCTACACAGACAAGCAATTTTATGTCAAATGCACTTACAGCATTTAGTTTATTTATATTAATCTCTACAGTTTTAATAAGTGTTACTGGGCTTTTTTTCACAAGAAAATGGATTGGAGAAAAAGTTAATGAATCTATTCAAAAAAAAGCTGAATTAAAGATTTATGAATTAAATGAGAAAGTTAAAAGTGTAGATAAAGTAAAAACAGAATTTGAGACTGAATCTAAGTTGACAATTGAATCGTTAAATAATAAGCTAAAAGAAGCGACAGAATCTCTAGAAAAAATTAAGTCAACGACAAATTATGCAAAAAAGGAAATTGACTCATTTAAAGAAATTTTTAAAGTTATAGTTGAAAAAAATCAAGATAAACAAACAGACACGGATAAAAATATTGTTAAAATAATTAATGAAAATATTGACGAATCACAATTGAAAACTTTTGATGATTACTTTTTTAAAGCAATGGAATATAGTGCAAAAGCTGATTACCTTAATTCCATTAAGTTTTATGAAAAAGCTATACTACTAAGCGTAAATAATGCAAATTTATTCACTAATATTGGAGTTACTTATGGGAAATTAGGAAGATATGAGGAATCAATTGTTGCGTTTAAAAGGTCTATAAAAATAAAACCTAATAATGATGATACATTTGTTCATATGGGATTTGCCTATCATAATCTTAAAAGATATGATGAAGCGCTGGACTCTTATAAAAAGGCTATAGAAATTAATCCAAACAATGACCGTGCATTTTCTAATATAGGAGTTGTGTACGAAATACATAAGAAATATGAAGAAGCGATTATTGAGCACAAAAAAGCTATAAAAATAAACCCGAATAACTACAACACTTTTTATAATCTAGGAGTTATCTATAGTAAAACTGGAAAATATAATGAAGCTATTTTGCAATACAGAAAATCTATTGAAATTAATCCTAAGCATGAAGCCACTTTTTATAATATGGGTAGTGATTATGTTGAGCTTAAAGAGTATAGTGAAGCCAATAAGGCATATCTCAAGGCAATAGAAATCAACCCTATGAATGGCTTGGTTCTTGCTATTATAGGATTTAACTATTCTATGATGAAACAATACAATAAAGCTATAGATTTCTTAAAAAAAGCTACTGAAGTTAATCCAAATAATGAGAATGCATTTTTGAATATGGCAAGTGTTTACTGTAAGTTGGAAAATTATGATGATGCTATTTCTGCATTTAAAAAGGCTATTGAAATTGACCCCACCAATCACGATTCCTTTTTTAAATTGGGGCTTTCATATGCTTATTTAGACAACTATTCTGAAGCAATTAAATCAATTAAAATTGCAATAGAAATTGAACCGAAAAATCAATATAAAGAAAAATTAGATGAACTTTTAAAGTAGAAATAAAGTTTATCCTTTTTTTATGTCATCAAAATCTTCACTAAGTTCATCTAGTATTTCATCGTATAAACCATCAGTACTCATAACCCTCTCAATGGCTATTCCAAGCGCAACACTATCTCTTTCCATAAGAAAAGAAATCACTTCTAAGCTTCTATGGCTTAGGGATGGTTTATTTTTTAGGTTCTCTCTTTTATCCCAAAAAGATTTCTTTGAATTTATTAAATTATTAACACTCATTAGTAATTATCCCTCCAATCATTATAGTTCTGTGGTCTTTCTTCATTTTCCTCTTCCTCATTTGTAATTGCATTTAATTCATTCTCAATTTTTTCATGAAATTCATCTTCTAAAACATCCCAATCCATTCCTTGTGGGTAATACATCATTTCTATAAGTTCAAGTGCAGCCATTGAATAAACTCTGCAATCAACTCCTTCATTTCTCGTTCTAAATTTCACCCATCTTCCATCATCACCACGTTTTTCGGCAGTTAGTTGTTTAAAGTATTTTGAATCATAAATAAATTTCTTATCGCTTTTTTCTCTTTTTGGAAAGTGCATATATCCTGCACCTGCATCTTCTGTCATTAAATTTGTGTGTAAAACGTCTTTTGTAGTATTTACTCCAACAGAAAATAAAGGTATTTTCCCAGTATTATTTCGTGTTGCATTACCTTTTATCGTAGGAGTATTAATTCCTTTATCTCCTTTGATTGCAAAAATATTTAGTTCAAATCTTTTTTTACAATAGGCATAAACGTATTTAGTTCTATGTCCTCCTGTATCAATACAAGCAGCCATAACTTTTAAATCAATTCCACTTTCATGTTTGTATGTTCTATCAAGTAAATGCATATCCAGTTTTTCCCATACATTTGGATATTTAGGATCACCATCCAATACCAAATAATCAATAGACCAACTCTCTCCATATTTTCCCCAACCTACAATTTCAACTTCAAGCCTGTTATCTTGTGTATCAATACCTGCTGTTATTACAAGTACTCCTTCAGGTACTTCACTTGTATAAAGTTCACATCTTGTATCAAATTTATGAGTATCTACTTTTTCATAGTTTTCTTCCCAGACATTTGCATCCCTTGTATTGGTCCATGTTTTCATCAAAGTAACATTGCCCTGGTTCATTTTCTTTTTTGCTTCTAAAAACTCTGTGAATATTTCATTCCATGTAAGCATTGGAGAATAATAAGAAGGAATATTAAAACCTGCATGAGGATGGCCTTCATTTGTTGCTATCCATTTTGCACCGTTTTTTTCGTCCATCATCCATGTTTTATGATGTTCTTCAATTAATGTTCCACACTTATGACAACACGCTTTTACATCGTTTGTTAATCTATAAGTTTCCTGATCATATTCAAAAATAAAAGTATCTTTAGTAAAATAAAATAGTCCTTTACAAGAAGGACACACCACATGATATTCTCGTTGGTCACTTTCGTCATATTCAATTTCAATATTACTTCTACCTTTTACAGTAGGTGTTGAGTTTAAATATATTTTTCTATTTGGAAAAGCATCTGTTCTTTTTTTGAAAACAGATATTGCACTTCCCTCCCCGTTTAGATCATGAGGGAAACCATCAATATCATCTAAATCTAAAACTTTAAAACTCAAAGACCTACCTTGTGCAGTTGAATTAGACCAACCAAATACCAACATTCCACCAGGGAATTCCATGCTATCTGCAGTTCCAATATCATCTTTGGTTTTACCTCTTTTTATTTTGTTTGCAATATTAGGCATTAGCTCTAAGCTTGGTACCAGCTTGAATATTCTGTGTTTCTTCATTAGTCCTTCTGTTGGCATAACTAACATCATAGGGCAAGGATAAATGTCCATATAACACATTAAAAAGTTGTTTCCTATTTCAGTACCACCAATTTGAGTACCTTTTTTAACTTTCACTTGTTGTATCGGATTTTGAGGTCCTAATACATCCATAATTTCTCTTACAAAAGGGAAACGACTTGTTCTCCATTGTCCTGGTTCAGAACTTGATTTTTTTGGAAGCTGTCTTCTTTCATCTGCCCACTTAGATATTTTAAATAAAGGATCAGGCAATAAACCATTTAAAAAAGAGTTTTTATACACTCCAATGTTATTCATCATCTGCCAAAGCCTTTAATATATAATTTATTTCTATTGTTAATAACTCATGTATTTTTGTTTTATTTTGATTTAGCAGCTGTGCAGATAATCTATCTGGTAATGATGAAAAACTATCTCTTATTTTTCGTGCTAATTCAAAAGCTTCAATTTTTACAACATTAATATCAACTAAGTTTTTTTCTAACTCCTGGTTCTTTAAAAACTTTTCAATTTTAATATCTTCTTCTTTTGAAATACTTGCTTTTTGTAAAGGAGTTTTAGCAAGTGTAATTAAGCCCTGATAAAATTTCCTTATATCTTCTACAGTTTGAGATTCAAATGATTCATTATTTGTATTTTCTATTTCTTCTTCCGGAGCTTTTGTTTTAGTTAATTTATCAACATAAGATTTTAATGCAGCCAACCTATAAAGTTTTTTGCCATCGTAACAATGTTTAAATATTCCATTTTTATCTAAGGCAGAAATTCTAGGAGCAGATACACCAAAAGCCAAGGCCAAATCTTTTTTTGTGATGTATTGTTTTTGGGTATCTCTTTTATTTGCATTGGCTTCTCTTTGTGAATCACGTGTAAAATCTATATTATTTAAATAAGCTTCTATTGTTTCAAAGCGAAGAAGTTTGTTATCTTCAATACAATCTATAAATACATCCTTAGCTTCTAGCTTCGTAATGTATGGTGCAGACGTGCCTACAATCTTTGAAAGCTCTGATTTCGTAATATATTTTTTATCCATTCTTAACCTTATATTTCAATAATTAACCAACTTAACCAAGTTGGGTTAATTTCTCTACATGGCCCTAGCCATAATACTTAGAGATACTTTTTTCTATGATTTACCCAAGTTGAAAGTTAACCAAGTTGAAAAATCCCAAAATTATCCAACTCTTGCGTCGCAAGTTTCCCTTATACTTTGAAACCCTCCGGAGTACCTTTTTTTTCTGTGTCATATAAGCACTTATTTACTTATATAAAACTCCAAGTTCTTTCTAAATCTTTTACCAAATTCTCTGTCTTTTATTTCCTCTGCTTTCTTTAAAGTTTTAGCATTAAACATTTGAGGAACAGACAAGGTTTGTACTGCTCTTATTTCTTGTGAGCCATCTACTCTTTGTAAAATAGCAGGACTATTTTTAGCTTTAAAAGCACGCTTCAATACTTTTCTTCCTCCTTGTTTCTTAATTCTAATACTCACCTGCCCTCGTTTCTTTAGGACTTTAGCTCCAAAGTTAGAAACATTTCTTTGTTTAGAACTAATCACAATATTAAAAATCAATCTTCCTTGGGAGGAACGACTAACCTTGATAAACTTTCTTAAGCTTTTTGCTTTAATATTATAATTAGCTCTTACATCTTGGCTCATTTTCGTAGTCATTTTTCTACCAATTTCATTGATAGTTCTACTCAAAGATTGATTGTAAACCTTTGGATTTAATGCATAAGTTAATTTGTCTAATCCTTCTAATTTAACATCAACAAACATCTAATTTACTCCCTTTTTAAAAGATACTATAGACTTATATGGAAAAGTAGTTCTTAGATATATACTTACTACTTCGATTACTACGTGTGTTATTGCCATAAATCTACTCGCTTTTTTTATTGCTTTTTGTACCCTATTTGTACCCATTATTTTTATTAACCTTTTTGGTACATTGAGTTAACTTTTTTTGCACCAGTATTTTCATGTAAATGAGTGTATCTTTTGGTCATCTTTTCATCTGCATGATTCATTAATCCCTGTACTACAATAGAGTTTTCACCCTCCATAGTTAAGTGACTTCCAAAGGTATGTCTAAACGTATGCATTACTGCTTTGTTTTTTCTATCTCTTTTTAATATCCCTTCATTAAATGGTTTTAATATCTTTTTAAATCGTACATACATAGCACTATATGAGAGTTTTTTCTTTTTATTTGATGTCAAATATATGTTTGCTTTTGATGCAGAGAAGTGTATGTTAAGCAGATAAAGAACATCATTACTAAGTATCCCCATGTAATTAATCTCTCGTTTAAAATCATATAAAAGAATAGTTTTGTTATCAAAGTTAATGTGCTTCATTTGTATACTAAGTATTGATTCAGCCCTTGCACCAGTAGATAAAGACAAGTAAGCGAACATTAGTGTTCCTATTTTTTCATCTTTTAATAGATCATATAAATTATGTACTTCTGATTTACTAAGGATTCTATCTCTTGCATTATTACATTTAATAAGTGGCACGTTTTTACAGTTATGAGTAGTAATCATATTGCTTTTTATAGCATGATTTAATATTGTTTTTACCAGGGTAATTGTTCGATTACTTGAAGCAGCTGAATACCCATATTTATGATAAATCTTCTGTAAATCAAGTAATGAACTATCACTTAATTTGTTAATTGAATGTGGCCCAATGAAAGGTTTGATATGTTTTATATATATTAATTTTGATGATTCATTTGATTTATTATGTAGTTCTTTATCGCAGAAATACTTCATTGCCAAAGTATCAAACTTTAAAAGTTTAATAGATTTTTTTATTGATAAATCTTCTCCATGTCTAATATTCATTACTGTTGAATTGTATTTTTGGATACAAGTATTCTCATTAATTCCTTCACTAGCTCTTCCAATTTTAGTACGAACCCTTTTACCCTCTTCATCTTTATAAAAAATATAATATGTTTTATCTCCATTCTTCAATAAATATGTTTGAATTTTACATCCAAACTTTAAAGAGTTTATAAAAGGTGTTACACTCATAAACTTGGAGCCAACATTTCGTAAAATCTTATTTTATAAATAATAGATCTATATTCTGCAAGAACATCTTCGCTAAGTTCAAATTTATTTACAATATCTTTTACTTTTACAGATGCACTAAATTGAACTTCCTCTGTTGCAGCTAAATTGGCTAATTCTTCTATTCTGTTTAACAGTAATTCAATTCTTTTTTTAATCATAGATTCAATCATATTTTTTCCTTGTTTCTGAACTTTCTTGAGAAACTTCATTATGTGCTTTTTCATTTTTACACTTATCCTTCTCTTCATAAAACTTATTAACTGATTTGTTAAAAAATGATTCAGGTACTTTTTCTTTATATAATAATTGCTTTTTATTATTCACTATCTTCATAATATTTTCAATTCTGTCATAACTTAAATATCCAATATCTACAATTTTAAACCTAGTCATGTGTTAATGCTTTCTTCTTTAAATCTGCTAAAGGTATGAAACTATCTTTTTGTTGGATTAAAAAGGCTTTATTTAATCGTGTATAAGCATTAAAAAGTTTATTTAGAAAATTATCATCTTGAAAGTGAGCTAAACAATATTCTAAACTCCCTACTTCATTTAAAAGTTTTTGATCTTGCTGAGTAAAGGCACATTCATCATTTCTCTTTAGTTGTTCATATTTAACATTTGCAAGAAATTTTGTTGTTTCTACAATCTCTGATATTGCTGCATCAATTGCACGTGAACAATGACCTAACTCTTTGATTATGCTTTTACATTTTTTAGTCATTGAATCTTCTTTTGCATCTTTCTCAACTTCTTTAAACTTCATAAACATTGCATCAAACTTTTGTACACCTGTTAGATAATTAAATTCTGAATTTCTTTGATTTTCTTTGATATATATTCTAAATTCATTTAAATTTTGGATAGAAGAAAGGTCCTGCTGAATATCCATAAGAACTAAATAAGATTCACTTTTAATGTTTAACTTTTCAATCACATAATTTAATATTTCATTCGCAGCTTCTAATTTTTGATTACTACTCATGAATTTCTCCTTGAAAAATAGTGTCATCTTCTTGTCTGATTTGTGAGAACATTTCATTTGCTTTTGCTATTGTTGCATTACCTGTGAAAGTAGAATTTTTAAAATTTATTGTAGGTTTATATAAATCTTTCCAATTACTACTAATAGCATTTTTAAGAATATTTTTATCTCTTCCATATTCAAAATATTTATTTAGTAATCTCTCATGAATTTTATATGTTGTTTGTAATTTCATGCTTTTTCTTAATGCACAATATTCTAAATATAATTCTTTTTCAGTACTGTCTAATTCTTTATATAAGTGATGGTTAAATATAGTAAGTGATGGTTTAGGTACAACCCTTTGACCTTGGGTACCCATTTGTGGTACAGCTGCTTGACTTTGGGTGGGTAGTACAACCCTTTGACCTTGGCTAATTTTAATATTAAATCTTTTTAAAATATCTTCGTCTAATTTTGGTATATTTTCTAATGGATAAATAATATACATTGTAGAATTTCTTCCACCTTTTGAACTGCTTCTTTTTTTAGATAGAAGGGTTTGATTAATTTCTAATTCTTTTAAATGTTTAATTACAGTAGTTCTTGATAAAGAAGTTTTCAAGACAATATTATTTAATGATGGATAACAAAATCCTTCATCATTAGCATTATCTGATAATGAAAGCATTACAAGCTTCTTATTGGGTTCCAAAGAACAATCTTTAAAGACTTTAGTCATCATTGAGATACTCATAACTATCTCTTTATCTTTACTAATTCAAAGCCATTTATATAACCAATTAATACTATTCTTGTAGTGGTGTTCTTTTTAGTTGTTTTACATTGCATGTTATATCTCCCAAGACATAAAGCCTTAATAAACAAACCAACATTAATCTTGGGAGGATTAAAGTGTAAGTTGGTTTATTAAAGACACTTGTTTAGCCTTTTTAGATATACTAATCGGGCACAGCGCGAGTGCAAACAAAGCAAGAGTTTTATTTTGAACAGTCAAACTCTTGTTTATCTACAATTAACTCTAAGAATAGTAATTTTCACATGTACTACTCTATGGAATTAATATGTCTCCGACATTGATGTCGGTAACATACCTCTATAGCTTTTTGAATTTTTTATTTAATTTTTTCAATCTTTTTACTAATCGTTTTTCGATTACTTGAGATACTTCAACTGTATCTTTTGAAGTTAATACACCTTGAATCTCTAATTCAATACCAGTTTCTTTTGAATGTGAACGGATTACTATTTTATGATTCTTATGATTAGTAGTAAATGCACCAAACTTTGTAATCTCACTCAACTTTCTTTTAATAGCAACAATCTCTGCTTTCAATAAAGAAGCCTTTGCAAACGTAATATTTTTCATTTCTTTCCTTTTTAATTTTTAAATAATCACAATAGAACCCTAAAACTAGAACTCTATGAAATTACTATTTCTTTAGCTTTAGAAATATCAAGTTTTCTAACAACAATCTTTTTTTCACTATCTTTAATATTTATAAAATCATGTATTTCTGTACTGATAATTTGCTTCATAATTAATCCTTAGTTATTTCTACTGATTTGATTAAACTAATTGCATTTTTTGTTTGCAGTGCAGCTTCGATTGAATCATCTACTTCTTTTAACATATTGGTTTTTTCTTCTTCTGTAATCTGTCCATCTTTAATAGCTCTTTTAATTTCTGAAAAACTTTCATTTGATTCTATTTGCATACTATCTGCCAATTCACCTAAATTACTAACATCACCTGGTGATTGAGGTTCAGTTGATGTAATTACAAAATCAAACATACTTGCCAAATATTTCAAGGGACTATAATCTCCTGTAATTTCCATAATATGAATAAATTCTTCAATAGAGATAGCATTTATCTGATTCGACATTTTTAATTTATTTGAAAGCACTCCACTTGTTGTACCGATTTCATTTGCAAACTCTTCATTTTCAATAGTATTTCTCTTGCAATCAGCTTTGATACTTTTTTTAATAGAAATTAAAAGACCATGGTCCTTAGCTCTTTTGTTGTTTCCAAATCTGTATTTTTCCATTTTCTTATCCTAATTTTTATTTTTTTGTACTTCAAGTACTTCATTGTTTTTTGTTACACTTTCCGTATGATTTGTAATGAATGATTTAATATCTTTCCAAAATAACACTGGAATATTGTGATTCACTGATACTGCAATAGCTTTTGTAGTAGGAGGATCATATTTCCAAGGTTCACGTTTATACTTTCTTGCCATACATGAATTAATATTCATAGTTTCAGCAAGAACTTTAGTGTCAATTTTTCTTAGTTTTTCTAAGTAATTTTTTGTTTTCATTCATAATGATAATATTATTCCCCTAAAATTAAACTTAATAATGGGAATTTTATTATCTTTTTAAATAGTAATATATCATTATTAATAAAAAGGAATATTTTGAGTATCTTTAGCAGTAAAAAACTAGATAAATATGCAGAGAAAAGATTTAAAACAAATAAAGAATTTTTAAGCTGTTTGCTTTCAAGTGGAATTGATAAGAAAGAAGATGCAATTAAAAAATGGAGGCAAGGAAATAGTATTCCAAAGACAAATGAACTTCCTATAATTGCAGATTGTTTAGAGTGTAATATTACTGATTTATTTGAAGATTCTGATGCACAAAATGAAAAAATAGCAAAACTTGAAATTACTAAAAATGCGAGTAAATATTTAAATCTTATGACTATCGAAAACAATGAGAACATAATTACCCTTCCTTATTTTGAAGATATGTACGCTTGTGCAGGAAATGGAGTAACTAATTTTGAATCAAATGCTAAACCAATAAGCTTTGATAAAAGTTTCCTAAAAAAATATTTAGGAGATATAAAATTTGACAATCTTCATATGATAAATGTAATAGGAAATTCAATGCACCCTACTATAAAAGAAAAAGAAATTATATTTATTAATCCATTTGAAAATGAAAGTCAGATTGTTAAAAGTGGAGCTGTCTACACTTTAAAGTATTATGATGAAGTATTTATTAAACGTATAGTTAGTAATCCCAAAACAGGAGAGATCGTTCTTCATAGTGATAATAAAGAGGAACACCCACCTATTGAAATATTAGAAGAAGATAAGCACAACTTTGAAATAATTGGAAGAGTTGTTGCACATTTTGATTGGATTTAGTAAATAATGAAACCTATTTACATCATCTATATAATTTTAGCATTGATAACAATTGTAATGTTTTCATATAAAGATGATGGTGCAGTAAGTAAGATTAAGACACACAAGGAAGCTATTGATAGAGCTTCGGATATGTTGAACGAGTATTAATAAAGCATTTATTCATCGAGATTAAAAAAACCTCCAGAATCTGTATTTTTTTCTTCTGGTGGAGCGATAATTCCATATACCTTTAATACGTAATACTTTCTATCAATTACCTCTAAATCATTGTTGAAAATAATTACGGACTTAAATTCACAATCGAGCATATCACCTGCATAAATTGGAGATTCTCTATTTCTTAAACTTTCGATCCAATTATTATCAAGAATTTCAACATCGAGACTCCTATCTAAAATTAATTCCCACTTAGCATTACCAAATAATGTTGGTTTTTTTATAATTAAGCTTGCTCTGAAAATATTTATCTTTGTATTTTCTTTAAAAGTTTCTTCATAGTCATATTTGAACTTACCTGAGAGTGTATGTGTTTCGTTATCGAATTTTACTTTAAACGTATTTTCAGAGCTTCTAACCGCATTATATACATCATTAGCCCCTTTTAATAGTTTATCTTTTTTAACTTTGAATCCGTAATTAGCCAACTCACTTTTTTTAATTATCTCATTAATATCAGTATATAATTTATCTTCTTTTTGTTTTTGGGTTAAGTCTTCTCTTTCGGCTGCTTCAATTAGCTTTTTCTTTCCCAAAACAAGGAAGTCTCCAACAACAGCCATTGGATTTGTAACATATGCCTTTAATTTATCATCTGGTAATTTTTTGATTGCATCACGTACTGTTGATAGAATTGAACCATGCTCAATATCAACCAAGAAAGAAGAAACAACAATCTCATCACTTATAGTCTCTAATAATGCTTTATTGTAATTATCAATTCCCACCATAAACTCAAACATTGATTCAAATACTTTTTTTGCATCACTATTTTTTTTAAAATCTAATATTATTTTATATTCATTATCTTCCAAAATTACACCATCTCTCAAATAAAAATTATTTAACTCAATCATTTTACCCTACTCCTTATTAATATATAACTTCAGAAGTATTATAGCATGAATTTCACAAAAAGGGAATTTAATTATCAATTTAAGCTTTCTTTAAAGGGAATTAAATTATCATTACACACACCAAAAGCAAACCAGCTTTTAAGTTCTTTAAAAAAACATTGTTAATAAATCCAATCGGCACAGTAATCTAAAAAGATGAAAGGTTGAAGCAACAGAGTAGTTAATAATTTCCTCTATTGGTAACAAACAGCTTAGGCAAGAGTTAAATAAATTATAAAAATATATTTATATTTGAGTTACTAATTAACTGGTAATTCAATAGTGAATATAGGAGGAATATATGGCAGATGATTGGTTTATTTTTATGTGGTTGTTTTTTACGAGTATTTGGTTATTTGATATGTAGGGAGTGCCTACATATCTCTTTTTTGGTTATCACCGGGTTCAACTGGTTCAGGAATAATAATGGGTTTTCCAGAACTCATATATAAATCAAATAGTTTGTGCATATATTCTCCTTTCAAAAGTTTTAACTAAAAAAAGATTTATATATTGCAAAAAATAACATGATTGCAATTGAAAATAATGAGAGCCAATTTGATTGAGTTAGCAACTTTGCTGTACTCGTTATAGCTTCGTTATTAAATTTTATTGCTCTTATAAGAACATTATTTATATGTTCAAGTGCCGTAATTGTCGGTGTATCGGATTCGTCATATCTCTTCATTACATCAATTTCTAACCAAACTCCACCTTTTGAGTACTTATTACGTAGAAATGCACACAAGATAGTAATTATCGCGAATACAGAACCTAATAATGAGCTTGAAAACATTGATATTTCTATAATGTCTTCCAATGGATTAGATTTAAGAAATTGTAATGCAAGTGCAATAACTAAGAAGTTAACCCATAAAATAGTTTTCATGATTTTAATTTGTTCTGGCATGTCTGTATTCAAATTAATGTTTAATCTTGCTCTTAGCTCTGTTTGATGAAGCTTTAAATTGTTTTCGTATCCTTGCTCTTTTTCGGTCATTGTGAACCCCTATATTATTTAAATTTGAGCCCTTTTTTTATACGTTTTTGTGATAAAAATATTATATCAGAAAAGGTCTCTACTTTGAATAACCAATTATAAATAATATTACTAAAAGGATCATCATGGAATACATAATTTATTTAGGCCCAGTAACAATTACTATTACCTGTATCTTGTTTGTCTATGTTAGAGATAAGAATTCGGAGAAAAGAAAAATTAAATTTGATATGAAGAATAAACTATGAACAACACAATCATAGTATCAGACAGCATAGCAAATAAATTCAAAAAAATCTATGCAAAAAAAAATAAAAACATGGTGGTAGTTTCAATTAGTGAAGCTGCTAAAGAGATATTGAAAATTAAAGGATAAAAGATGAATGAAGAAATTAAAAATATATTAGAGTGTTCAATGAAAGATGTTGTATTAGAGGCAGTAGCAGAAGTAGATATTAAAGGGATTATGGCAAATCAAATTAAAGAAGTTACAAACAGCATAGCAAGAGATATGTTTGGAAATTATGGAGATTTTAGAAAAGAGCTTGAGAAAAAGCTTCAAAAAGAAGTTGCTTTTAATCTGGATAGATTATCAGTACCTAACTTTGGAGAAATAGCAGTTGATGCTATACAAGCAGAACTAGGATTAATTGAGTTAGAGAACAAAGCAGATATTCAACTTAAAGCCACTCAAAAACTAAGGAACTTTTTAGGCTCGAACAAAGAAACAATTACTTGTTTGGATTTAGAAAATGAATTTGCAACATTTTTAAAAGATGAACTATCAGATGAATTTGATTGTTCATCAGCAATGGAGGAAATTCAAGGACTAGACGAACTAAATAATTCAACAGAATACATGAGTTCAGAAGTAGAAATCACATCAGTATTAACAGAAAAAACATCTCAATATAGCTCATGGAAATCATGCACTACTCACTTAATATTTAGTTGTAAAAAAGATGATGAATGTTTATATGAAGTATCTATGCATCTTAATAGACAAAGAGATGAAGAAGCTGGAGAAACATATTCAGATGATGACTATTTTGTAGAAGACAGAAAAAACCTTTATTCAATTATTGGTATTCAAATAAATGGTAGAAGTATTGATGAATCAGGAACTTTATTTCTTAAAACAATTAGAAATGAACTAGAACAAATGGCATTAAACTCATTTATTAATGGTGTTAAAATTGACATGAATAAAAGATCTTTGACTGAAATAGAGGAAGAGTAATGCTTAATACAATTTTATTAGTAGTCTTTATCCTGATGTTAGGTACTGGTGTTTATTATCAAGTCAAAAGAGATAAACAAACAAAGATTTTACATGTACTTCAATTTGAAAATGAAAATAAAAGAAGTGATTTGTTAGATATGAACATTGAAGAACAGGAATTAAGATTAAGAGTTTTAAATGAAAAATATAATGAAAGTGAGAAAGAATAATGAGTATATTAAACAGAAAAGCATTAGAAGAGATAGGAAAATTAATTGACATTAATAATCCTAAATATGAGTTAAATTATCTATTAGTTGATAAATCAAATGTTGTAAGTACAAATACAAAAGCATTGTGTGTTGTAAAACATTATGAGCCTGTTAAAGAAGCTTTTTTAATACATGGAAGCATTGTAAAAAAAGCACTTACAGAAAGAAAAGCAACCGACTTTGTTTTGTCAAAAAATAAAATTGTTGTTATGAATGATAATGAAGAACTCATGACATATTCATTATCATCTAGTTTTGAGGATTTTAAATATCCTGATTATGAAAGAATATTTCCAAAAGGACTTGCAGAGGAATGTATTTCCTTTACTGACAATTCGCAAATATCTGGAATATGTGCATTAAGTAAAGTTCATCTAAATCCTAAACATATACCAAAATTGAAATCAGGAACAATCAAAATTAATACACCTGATTTACCTGTTCTAATTGAAGATGGTGAAGAAAATATAAAAATAATTGTAATGCCTATTGTTGATAAATTTAAAGAATTTGAAAATGAAGGTCCTTTTTAACCCACACTTAACTCAACCAATTAGAACACTAACAAAATGAAATCAGGGGTGTTCCTATACACTATGTACACCTAAGTAGTTAGTACATACAGTTTAATGTATTTTAATGTAAAATACATTTTTATAAGCAAGTAATATTACTTACATAACCAATTAAATACTAACAATAAATTTTACATCTTAATTTAGGGTGTAAATCAATGAAAGGAAACAAATGAATATATATCAAACTATTCCCTATGAAATAAGAAAAGAAGATGAAACGCACTTAACAATCGAAGATGTTGAGAAAGCATTAAAAGATTCTTTCTTTAGTAGTCATGTCAGTACTCCCCAAATTATGAGTGTATATATAGATAATAAATATACCCCTCTTCGTATTGAAGTTAATACCTACAAAAATACTGTACCTCTTGAAAATAATATTTCAGTACCATATAAAGATTATAAGGACGAACAAGGTGAATATATTGAAATCATTGTAATATACATTGAAACTAAAGAGGAATATAACTTAGTAAAACATACATGCAAAGGATTAGGAATAACATACAATCAGTTGGGCTTATTTATTGGATATGGAGAAAACTCAATAAGTAATGCTTCAAGAGGAGATGTTAGTAAAGCCATGAAAAAAGCCATTGAGTTATATACCGAAACTTTGAAATTAAAAAAAGAATTAGAGAATTCAGATAAAATTAAAGCAACTCTCAAAGAATGGCTTAAGTAGGTACCTCTAGAAAGGTGTTCAGATAACTAAACACCTTTAAAGTGGCAATTAAAATAAATTCCCACTTTAAAAATACTTTAATCTATTGACAAAACACTTTAAATCAATTATACTTGCACAATAAAACTCAAATAAGGTGTAATTATGAATAGTATAAACTTAGTTAAAGTGAACTTCAATTTAACTCATGTAGATGTTATAGAGGAAACACAATCAATAGTAGTAAAAGATATTTGCGAAAATATTGGACTAATCTTTTCAGGACAATTCACAAAGATAAAAACAGACCCAAGCTACCAAAGTAAATTAATTAAAGTTCAAACTAATGGTGGAGAACAAGAAGTATTTACAATCCCATTATCAAAACTAAATGGTTGGCTGTTCAGTATCAATCCAAATAAAGTTAGACCAGAAGTAAAACAAAAATTAATCGAATACAAAAATGAGTGTTTTGATGTCTTAAATAATTATTTCAACAAAGGAATTGTAGTTAATGAAAAGTTCCATAGACAACAAATAAACGGTTACAAATCTCAACTATCACAAAAAAATAAACTAATAGCCAACCTCAAAAAAAATAATAGTCAAACCACAATAGAACAAGAAATAAGAAAGCTAATAGAAAAAGGCTTGAAATACGATGAAGAGAGAAAAAGGTTTGAGAAACTATATGGAGAATATTGGAGATTAAAAGCAATAACAAATAAGTTGCAGAATACTTTTAATGAACTAAATTTCCTAAACATCTAAAGGTAATAACAAACCCTAAGCACACACATAAGTTATGCAATCTTAAGTATAGGGTTTGCATTGCTGAAAAGTATAACTAAAAATTAATTTAATAAGGAATAAGTAATGGCTTGTAAAAATATGTTTCCTAAGGGTGCAGGTTTCGGCTTTATTTGTAGTGATATTGGACATAAAAATAAATCTGATACCTTTTATAATGAAGAACAAAAAAAAGATGTTAAAAAGTATAAATATGAATTTATAAAAATGATAAAAAAATATACTAAATGTGATTCTTATGGAGCATATCATGAAGTTATTGCACACATTGAAAATGTAGGATTATCTGAATTAAATCTTAATGACCCTTTTGAAGATGTAGAAGAGTGCGTTAGTTATTGGGATTGATATGAAAAAAGAAAAATTAAAACAAAATGATTGGTGTTTCTTTTGGAATGAAAATATTAAAAAAGGAGTTGTTTATCAATTTTTTGAATATAGCAAGCACAAGCATCCTTATGTCTCAATAGATAAATCAGATGATAATGATTTAAGTTGGTGGTTAAATGCTAGAAAATTAACTGATGAAGAATTTGAACAAATTATAGATAAGGAAAAACAATGAAGAAATTAGCATATAGCCTAGATGGAGAAACATATTACGAGAGAGAGCATATTGAATATGAACTTGAATCATATGGTGAAAGTGACATTGTTTATGTTGGAGAACAAATAAAACAAAAACATAGTGATTTTATAGGTATCGATGATTTAATTGAAAAAATGAAAGAAAATGCACATGAAGTTTCTCCTGATTTTTCAGATGATTACTTAGGAGACATGACAAAAGAACATCAAAATAATATTGAAAAGATTATTCTTGATTATTTGGATAAAAACATTGAACAACCAACTTTTTATTTAATTGAAAATGTGAAAGAAATTACACCAGAAGAATTTTTAAAGGGTAATAAATGAAAAAAATAATTATAGTTAAAACAGTCGAAATAACACTTGGTGCAGAATGTGACAAACTATCAGACACTCAACTAATAAATGATATTCAAGGGCTATATGATAACTATGGAATTGATTCAACTATGACAATGGGAGAAAGTCAAGAAACAGAATCCATTCATATTGAGTCAATAAATGGTGAAATGGTTTTTAGTGATGGAGGAAGGCTTGATTATGCAGGAGGTGGCCCAGTTATTATTGATGGGAAAAAGCTTTGGAGAGAAGATGATGAATAAATATAAAATTTATGATACAAAAGAAAAAAGATTTTTGGGATTGCACGAAGCCGCCATAAGTAATGAAGGTAATGTTATTACTTTTAAAAATGGTGCAATTTATGATGTAGCAACTAATAGCAATAGATATACAATTCACTACTACATAGGTAAAACAGATATAAACGATAAAAAGATTTATGATGATTGTTCTATTATTGAATTTGATTTTATTGGATTCGGAGATAATGAAAGTGTTAAATATAACGGTTTTATTAAATGGAACAAGTCAAGGTTTAGATATGACATAGAAACAATTTCTCATGGAGATAAAGATGGTGATAATTATATTTTTGACTTAGGAAAATGCATTGATAGAATAAAAAATATTAAAATCATTGGAACACTACAAGAAAAAGCATCAGTATGTGGTTCGTGTCATGGGGACGGTGAATATGAGGTATCTGCAGGAAGTCATTCTTTTTTTGTTGATTGTCATTGCATTAAAAATAAAAAAGTACCAAGACACAACTTAAAAAAGGAAAAATCATGAGTGAAAGAATAGACAGAATATTAAAAATCACAGAAGTAACTGATATATTTGGCGTTTCACGACCTACAATTTATAACAGAATTAAAAGCGGTGATTTCCCTAAGCCTATAAAATTAACAAAAGCCTCCGTAGGATGGCTTGAATCAGAAATTAAAGCTCTAATCCAAAATAAAAAAGATGAAAGAGATAATTCCTAGTCTTTTTTTAAGTTATCTAAAAAACTACTCCACCAGTTCATTAAATCAATTCTTTCATCCAAATATATTGCTTTATTATAAATTTGATGAACAGTACTTCCAACTTTATGAGCAAGCTGCATTTCAATAATATCACTCTTAATTTTATGTATTCTATTATTTTCATGTAACAATGTTGAAGCAGTATGTCTAAAGCCATGAGCCGTCAAATCAAACCCCATTCTTTTTAATGAAAAATTCAGTGTGTTTTCTGATAAGGTTTTTGAATTAGATACTCTTGATGGAAAAACATATTTACTTACATCTTTACTTACCTTCTTCATTTCTTCAATAACCCCTAACACACTACTTGACAATGGAACAATGTGATCCTTTTTTGTTTTCATTTTTGTACCAGGAATAGTCCATAGCTTATCTATGAAATTAATTTCATTCCATTCCATATATCTTAAATTATAAGGCCTTACAAATAAATGTGGCAAAATTTTTAAAGCCATTTTTGTTGAATAATCCCCTCCATAGTAATCAATAGCATGTAGTACAGCAGAAAGCTCTTTTATATCTGTAGTATGTGCGAAGTTTTTAACTTCTACTTTCCTAAATATTAAATTTCTATCTACATCCCCCATAATATTTCTTTTAGCTTTCCCAACTGTTGAAGCATATCTATAAATTCTCTCTACTATGTTAAAAGTTCTTTTAGCAGAAACATTTGCTCCCCTCTTATCTATAATCTGTAACACCTCTACCATTCTCAAAGATTCAATATCGTCCATATACTCTTCTCCAACGTATGGATAAATATCTTTTTCTAATTTCCTAATGCAATCACCTTTGTATCTCTCATTCAAATCCTCACGCATCATAAAGTACTCTCTAGCTACGTCAATAAATTTATGTTCATCTTTTCTAATATTTTTATTTTTTGCTCTAGAAGAAGGGTTAATATTATTGCTAAGGCCTTTTAAAGTATCATTCCGTTTCTCACGAGCTTCTTTTAATGTTAATAAAGGATATTTACCAAAAGATAATGTATTTGTTTTTTTCTCATAGACATATCTAAGGTACCATCTTTTAATTCCATTACTAAAGACTTTAAGATACAGACCACTTCCATCATATAACTTGTAATCTTTTTCACTTACTTTTGCATTTTTTATTTCAGCTTCGCTTAGAGGTTTCGTGATTCGAGCCATTAAAGTCCTTTGATTGTAGAAAATAAGGGTACACTTTTTATTTTCAGAAAGTGTACCCCTAAATGTACCCTTAAAAATCTTTAATTCATCTTTATTAGACTATATTGACTTTTACAAGCTATTTTATTAAGAACCTAGTATAGGGCTAATTATGGGAGTTATATGTAAGTTTTTGATTGATTTTGATTGTATAATGGCAGACGGTAGGGGATTTGAACCCCTGGTTCCGTGAAGAACACTAACTTTCCAAGCTAGCGGATTAAACCGCTCTCCCAACCGTCTTTAAGTTTATTCTACAAAAGATGTAAAATAATTTTGTGTGTAGAGTTTTATCAAGTTTTTACTTTAGCTTGGATTAGTTTGGGCGTATTTGTTCTTTTATTTTTTAAATTTAGTGCCAAGGGTTCAGCTTTCATCATTTTCTTGTTTTTACACACTGATAATAATATTGATAAGCCCCTCTTCCTTTTTTAGGAACAAGACCAAGACCCAAATCTTTATCCAATAAAAGCATTGTTTTTTCATTTGAATAAGAAATTAATTCATTCTTTTTCATTTTAAATTCATAAATTTCATCTGCGCTGGAATAAAGTTTATTTTTGTGCAACATTATCTTTAAAGGTTTTTTAATTGCTTCATCATAACTAAGGGTTATTCTTTTTCCTTGTATTATATTATAGGTATTCAAACAGGTATATTTAATATTTTGTTCAAAAACTTTAGAAGCAAAAAGCGCGGGACTTAATAATACAAGAGCCAATAAATATTTCATTATTGTTTTTTCTCTATTTTTCTAATAACATCATTAATCTTTTTGATTCTGGTACTTGAACTGGGATGTGTTGAGAAAAATTCATTTTTTTCTTTTTTTCCAAGGCTCATATTTTGCCAAAATTTTAAGGCTTCTTTTGTATCATAACCTGCTTTGTCCATTAAATAAATACCTATTTCATCGGCTTCACTTTCTTGCATTCTTCCATAAGGCAACATAACACCAAATTGACTTCCAATACCGTAAGCTTGATTAAAAGTATTCGTATATTCAGGTGCTTGTGATGCTATTACAACATTTCCTATAACTAACAAACCTTTTTGCAGCATTGAAGAAGTCATACGTTCAGCCCCATGCCGTGCAAGCGCATGAGCTATTTCATGAGACATAACCGTTGCTAGTTGATCATCATTTTTAGCCGCTTTTAAAATTCCTGTATAAATCACTACTTTTCCACCTGGTAAACAAAAAGCATTCATTGCTTTGTTTTCTACTAAATTAAATTCCCATTTAAAATCAGGTCGATTGGCGATTTTGGCTATTTTTTTTCCAATTTCTTTTATTTTTCGTGATTCTTTTGTATTGACAATTACTTTTGATTTTTTAAGTGTTTCTTTATAGCTTTTTTCGCCCAAAGAAAGTTCTTCTGAGACAGACATGAAAATCATTTGTGATCTGTTGGTATAAGGCGTTTTACTTGAACATCCAAGTATTATAAACGCAAGTAGAAAAGTTAAGATTATATTTTTATAGTATTTCATTTGAATCCTTGATACTGAAGATTATATCAAACATTATATTATTTAAAAGTGGATTTGTTATAGAAAAAGAGTAAAAAGAAGAAAAGCCATTGCTTTTCTACTTTTATGAACTAATAATTAGCTGGTCTTCTTTTTGCGCTTGGTTTAGAAGAAGGTTTATTGTCTTTTGAAGAAGAAGTAGAAGATGAAAAAGATGATTTTGATCGTGAATCATTGTTTTTTGAACGTCCATCACTTCTGTTTCTTGAATCATTTGAGTTAGCACGTGAATCGTTGTTTCTTGAACGTCCATCGTTTCTGTTTCTTGAATCATTTGAGTTAGCTCTTGAATCATTGTTTCTTGGACGTCCGTCAGTTCTGCTTCTTGAATCATTTGAGTTAGCACGTGAATCAGCGTTTCTTGAACGCCCTTCATTTCTGCTTCTTGAATCAGTTGAGCTTGCTCGTGAGTCATTGTTTCTTGAACGTCCATCATTTCTGTTTCTTGAATCATTTGAGTTAGCACGTGAATCGTTGTTTCTTGAACGTCCGTCATTTCTGTTTCTTGAATCCCCTGAGTTTGAATGTTCTTCTTTTCTTGAACTTCCATTTTCATTACGAGAATGTTTTCGATCAGCGTTAGTACGTCCTCCTCTATCATTACGAGGTTTAGAGTTTCCTCTTTGGTTTCCTCGATTACCACCTTGTTTAGGAGGGCTAACTTTCTTTTGAACAGAAGTAAAATCATCAATTTCTATTACTTCAACATCTTTTTTAATTAAAGTTTCTATGTCTTCAAGCATTTGCATTTCTTCACCACATACTAAAGACATAGCAACACCATTGTTTCCAGCTCGTCCTGTTCTTCCAATTCTATGTACATAATCTTCTGGAACATTTGGTAATTCAAAGTTTACAACATGAGGAAGTAAATCAATATCAATTCCACGTGCTGCAATATCTGTTGCTACTAAAACCTTGATTTTACCTGCTTTAAAATCTGCCAAAGCTTTTGTTCTTGCACCTTGAGATTTATTTCCATGAATGGCAGCTGAAAGTATAAAGTTCTTGTTTAAATGCTCACTTAATTTATTAGCTCCATGTTTAGTACGTGTAAATACAAGTACTTGTGTCCATTTTTCTTCATGAATCAAGTGGGTTAATAAAGCTTTTTTTGTATCTTTATCTACATAATGAATAATTTGTTTGATTTGCTCAGAAGAAGTATTTCTTCTTGCAACTTCAATTAATTCTGGTTGGTGTAATAAACCATCTGATAATTTTTTAATTTCATCTGAAAATGTAGCAGAGAAAAGAAGTGTTTGTTTGTCTTTTGGTAATACTTTTAATATTCTTTTAATATCGTGAATAAAACCCATGTCTAACATTCTGTCTGCTTCATCAAGAATTAAACACTCAATATCACTTAAGTTAATACTTCCTTGAGACATTAAATCCAATAATCTTCCTGGTGTTGCCGTTACGATATCAACACCTTTTTTTAAGATTGCTTTTTGAGGGTTGATTCCAACTCCACCAAAAATAACGCAAGATTTAAAAGAAAGATATTTTCCATACGTTTCAATACTCTCAGCAACTTGTGCTGCTAATTCTCTAGTAGGCGTTAAAATAAGTGCTCTTACTTTAGGCTTACCTTTTGTTGGGTTCTGATTTAATAATTCTAATAAGGGAAGAGTAAAACCAGCTGTTTTACCAGTACCTGTTTGTGCTCCCGCTAGAACATCTTTTCTTTGTAATACAATAGGAATGGCTTGAGCCTGAATTGGAGTAGGACTTGTATATCCCTGATCTTCTATTGCTTTTAAAATTGGTTCACATAAACCAAGTTGTGTAAATAACATTAACTACCTTTTATTTTTTGTCTGTAATAATATAAATGCTTCTGCATTTAGGGATTAATAATTTGTTTGGATGTTTACAAGACTTACGTTAAACTCTTTGTTTAAATCATCTTGAAAAAAGCGCATTATACCATAATAATTAAAAGATTTTCTTTGTAAAATTTTACTCTTCTTTTTCTTTAAAATAAAAAGAAGTTTTGTTTTTGTTTTCACTCCAAGAATATGCTTCATCTTTTAGTACTTTTAAATAAAATAACTCCCCAGAATTTCTCCATGCATCTAAAATCAAACCGCCTAAAAAATTCTGATAAACGGAGCTTACCACCAAAGCATTGTGCTCAAAATACTCCCCTTTTTTATGAACCGCCCAATAAAATTTAAATGTTTTAAAATTATATTTTTTAATTTTTTTAACCAAATCTTGCGTATAATCATAACAAAAACCGCGCTCTTTAAGCCCTAAGTTAATCAAAGAATTATGCATCCAAGCACTGCCTGTTATATTATAAGAATTGGCAAGTTCTAAAGAATGTAGTATGAGTATGCGTGAGAGTATTTTGGCTTCTTTTTTATTGATAGTTGAAGATAAAGAAAGTAAATCATGCTCTAATTTTTTTATTTCATAGTTTTGGGGACTTGAAATGTTTTTATATTTTTTATCTACGCTGTATTTTGAAGAACAAGAAACAAAAAAGAATACAAAAAAAACAAGTACTAATAGTTTCATATTCATTTCCTTTTTTATTTAAACTATTTTGTAGCTAATATTTAAAAGCATACAAAACACAAAATTTTTATATCTAAAAAATACTTTCTTCTCTTACGCTTTTGAAGCAGTAAAAATGATTTCTAACAAGGTGGTAGGACTGGCCATATTCGCTTCTACACAAGCACGAGCTGGAGGAGTATCTTTTGAAACCCATTCATCCCAAATCACATTAAACGCTTTAAAATCACTGTATATATCTTTTACAAAAACTTCTGCTCTTAAAATATCATGTTTTGAAATGCCAGCAAGTGCAAATCTTTCTTCTGCCATTTCTAATACTCTTTTACTTTGTCCTGTAATATCTAAGGTTTTATCATCTGAAACGATTCCTGCGAAATATACTGTATCTCCATGAATTACGATACGACTCATTCTTTTATCTACTAAGTCTCTTTTTATCATTTATATTCCTTAAATTTTATATCACAGTATAGCAAGAAATAAACACTTTATTGTAAAAAAACGAAATTATTAATAACTTTTTAGAGATAAATTTGGCAGTAAATATTTTATAAACAATTATCATTACAAATCCCATAAAATAGCTAAAAAATTTATTTACCTAGACTAATTAAGCTGCTTTAATAAACATATGATAACTATAACAAGGGCTATAGCTAAGTAAATAATTTTATTTGAATAAAAGCAATAATGACACAATTAAAATGTTGTTTATTTGCCCTATTTTTATGCTAAACTTTTTCATATTTTAATTAAGGAAATACAATGGATAAATTTTTATACTTAACAGATCAAAATGAAAACAGCGAAAATACTTTTATAGGACCCTTATTTGAGAAATACCTAAATAAACACTTTATTGTACATATTGTTTATTTTTCTAAAACAAACTATGAATTTTCTATAAAAAATGGAAATCAATTTATTATGCCTTTAAAATACAAAAATGAAATTATAAGCGAATTGGCTAAAAATGACATCTCTTTAAATGATTATTCTTTTGTTCTTGTACGAAATCATACTTCTATTTTAAAAGAAGTATTAAAAATCAAACATATATACAATTTTAAACTGGGCTTTAGACTCTCTTTTCCAAAACGTATTGCAAAATTGCAAAAAGATGAAGCAAACAACAAAAAAAGTTTTTTTGATGTAATTTCAAATAAAATCAAAACCTTTACAGAAGCTTCTTTAATAAATGAATGTGATATTTTTCTGCCAACCTCAAGACAAATGAGAGATGATTATTTACAAAACGTTAAAACAAGAACCTTTGTTATTCCCTCCGCAATTGATCCAGAAGTTTTATATCCAAATATTCAACATGAAGGGGAAGAAAAACGCTTCTTTTACGCAGGAACGTTGGATAAATTAAGAGAATTTGAAACCGTTTTAGAAGCTTTTTCAAAAATAGATACAAGCAAATTTAAATTAATGATTTCAACTAAAGATCCTAAATATTTAAAAGAAATGATTTCTAAGTACCCAAACCTGGAAGATTCAATAGAAATCCACAATGCAAATACGAAACATGAACTTTTAGAGCTCATAGCAAAAGCAGATATAGGTTTAGCAATACTGCCAAGTATTACTTTGTTTAACAGCTCAACACCTATGAAGGTCCTTGATTATTATGCTTCAGCCATTCCATGTTTAATGACTAATAATGCAAACAATGCTTCTATTTTTGATGCCGATTCAAGTGCTTGGATGTGTGATTTTACAAAAGAAGAGATAACAAACAAACTTGAATATATTATTTCATTATCCAAAGATGAAGTTTCACAAGTAGGATTACAAGGACAAGAAAGACTTCTTGCTGTAAGAAACTATAAACGCATTGCAGATGAATTAGCTCACCAACTTAATATCTTATAAAATAAAACCTTCTACGTTTTATATCTTAGGATAATAAATCGTAGAAGTCTTTTGGTGCTTCTTGTTTAAAGCTTATTTTTTTATCATCTTTTGGATGATAAAAAGAAAGTTCACAAGCATGTAAAGCCATACGTGGTCCTTTTTTTCCATAACGTTCATCACCAATAACACTGTGGCCCAAATATGCCATATGTGCTCGTATTTGATGCTGTCGTCCAGTTTCTAAATTCACTTTTAATAAAGATCTTTTATTTTTCTCTTTTAGTACTTCATAATGAGTAATCGCTTCTTTTGCATCTTTATGTGCACCTACATGCATTTTATAAATTTTTTCATCCAAACGTAAAGGTTCGTTAATTGTAGATTTTTTTACTTTTAAGATGCCATGTACTATGGTTAAGTATGTTTTAGTACTTAAAGGCCATTTGCTCATTATTTGTTCTCGCCCTTCTTTTGAAGTAGCAAATAAAAGAAGACCTGAGGTATCACGGTCTAATCTGTGTACTGGCCACAAAGCAATTTTATTATTTCCACGACTTAATTGTCTTCGCAATATTGCTAAAGCATGTTCTTTGTTCTCACTAGCACTTGAAACACTTAACAGTCCAGAAGGTTTATTAATAAGAACAATATCTTTGTCTTGGTAAATAATTTCAACACTTGCAAAAGAAGAGGATGTTTTACTAATTACGCCAATTTCTACAATATCATCTGTTTTTAAAGCAAAATCATGTTTATTTTGCATAATCTCATTAACTCTTACACTTGCATTTTGCAAACGTTGTTTTACTCTTTTTTTAGGCCAAGACTGCAGTTTTGAAAATAAAAAGTCCAGAAGTTTGGTATTTTTTTCTACTTTAAATTTTTCTGCCATTGTTGCTATGCCTTATTTTTTTGTATTTTGAAAGTATAGCTAATAAATTTATTTTCCTCTATCCGAAGAAAAAAAATTCTTATAAAAAAATTTATTAATTTATTATTTATTTACTTTTATTCGCTGTTTTCCCATAAAATATAAGTAAATTTATGTTATTCTTATTTAAAATCAAAAGGTTAAAAATGAAATCTATTTTTTTAGTATTATTCTCTTTATTTATCTTAAGTTCAAACTCTTTAGCAAATGAAAAAGAAGTTTTATTGACATTAACCAGCGGCGAAAAAACAATTCACTTAACAAGAAAAGACTTAGAAAGATTTAATCAAATAACTATTAAACAAGTAACATTCTGGACAAAAGGACAAACCTCTTTTACAGGTCCTTTATTAAGAGATATCTTAGATAAATACAAACTAAAAGGGAAAAAGTTTGTAGCAAGTGCTTACAATGACTATAAAATTACTATTCCTACAAAAGATTTTTATAACTACGACGTAATTATTGCAAGCCATGTAAACAATAAAGAACTAACAGTAAGAACAAAAGGTCCTTTATGGTTGATGTACCCTTGGGGAGAAAACACAGAATTGGATCAAAAAACATATTATTCTCGTGCAATTTGGCAAATGACAAAAGCAAATATTAATGACTAAAAAAAGAGACAGAAAACCTCTTTTTTTTATTGCTATATTATTGGGCGTTTTTTTATTAAGTTTGTTAAGTTCTGTAATGATTTTCAATCAAGCTGCTTATCAATCAAAAAAAGAAACTACCTATCATATGTTGTTTTATATGACACAATATGAATATGAATTAAGACAAATTAATTTAGCAATTACAGAAGTATACTACCAAAAAAACGAAGAATGGGAAAGTTTTGACAAGTGGTTTAATATTTTATGGTCACGCGTTGAGGGTTTATATATTGGAGGTTTGAACAAAGAAATTGAAAACAAAGCTTTTGATTTATCTTCTTTAAAAAAAAATATGGCAAAAATAGATGAAGATCTTTATGTTAATAGAAAAACAGTAAATAAAAAAGTCATTTTTGAAGTAAAAGAACTCTTAAAAAAAATGACACATGATGTACATGCGTTTAGATTAGGAAAAGAGTTTGACAAACGTCTGATTTGGAAAAACGAAAAAGCATTTACTTTTTCATCTTTTAAAAATTCTATCATTATTAATATGATGACTTTGCTTTTTTGTTTGTTTATTATATATTCTTTGTACCGCAATAACAAAAACTTAAGTAATTTACAAATCACTTTAGAAAAGCGTGTAAATTCTCGTACTAAAAAACTACTAAAAAGTAATTTAAACTTACAAAAAGAAATAGAAGAAAGATATCTTGTTGAAAATAAACTAAGAAAATCCTATGAAGAAGCAAAAAAGATATCTGCTTTGGTTCAGAACCAAGCAAACTACGATTTTTTAACCCAATTAGCAAACAGAAATCTTCTTTTGGAACGTTTTTCCCAAGCGTTAATTAGGGCAAAAAGAGAAAACAATAAAGTTGCTTTGATTTTTATTGATTTGGATAGATTTAAATATGTCAATGATACGTTTGGACACAGTGTGGGAGATTCACTCTTAAAAGAAGTAGCTGCAAGGTTGCTGTATATTTTAAGAGAAAGTGATACGGCTTCTCGTTTAGGGGGAGATGAGTTTGCAATTATTTTACCCGATGTAAAAAAAGAGCAAGAAATTGAAATTGTTGTTCAAAGAATTCTGGAGAGTTTGGTAAAACCCTTTAATTTAGAGGGTCATGAAGCTTTTATTTCTGCAAGTATTGGCGTTACTTTTTTTCCAGAAGATGGGCAAGATACAGAAACACTGCTAAGAAAAGCAGATACAGCCATGTATAAAGCCAAACAAAAAGGACGAAATAATTTTCAATTTTTTACCAATGTTATGGATTTAGAAATTCAACACAGAAGAGAATTAGAAACAGGTTTACACAAAGCCTTGGAAAAAGAGGAATTTGACATTCATTATCAAGCTATTGTTGATATAAATACTAATGAAATTACAAGTGCGGAGGCTTTAATTAGATGGAAAGATCCTATAAAAGGGTATATCCCACCTGGTGATTTTATTTCTTTAGCCGAAGAAATTGGTTTAATTGTAGAAATTGGAGAATGGGCTTTAAAAACAGCTTGTAAAGAAGCAGCTTTATGGGAAAATCTTTTTATAGATGCACCTAAAGTTGCTGTAAATATGTCAAGCAGACAATTTCAACTAGTAGATACAGCTCTTTTAGTTAAAGAAGCTTTAGAAGAAAGTAACTTAAAAGCAGAACGTTTAATACTTGAAATTACAGAAGGTTTATTGGTTAATGATGATAAAAAAACATTAAAACAACTGAATAAAATTAGAAAAATGGGTATTGATTTATCTATTGATGATTTTGGTACTGGTTATTCATCTTTGAGTTATTTAAAAAAGTTTCCTATTAGTAAATTAAAAATTGACCGTTCTTTTATTCATGATTTGGATAAAAAAGAAGAAAATAAAGCGCTTATAAAAGCAATTATTGCAATGGCAAACAGTTTGAATTTAAAAACAGTAGCAGAAGGTGTGGAAACACAAGCGCAAAAAGATTTTTTACAAAAATACAATTGTAAGTATTATCAAGGTTATTATTATTCAAAACCCTTAAATAAAGAGGATTTTATGCTTTTACTTGAAAAAAATAAAATAAAAAAATAAATACTTCTTTTAAAGCTTTTTTCCTTTATACATTTGATATAATCCAAATAAAAAACTAGGAATACAATGATAATTGATAATGCTTTTTTAGAATTAATACTAAAAGACTCCCAACTAAATACTGCACAAGAAAATATTTTATCACTAAAAGAAAAAGACTATACGAAGGTTTTGAATAAAGATATCTCACTTGAACAAGCTGCTTTACTTATATTATTAAGAGGAACTTTTTCAAAAGAAACACAAGAACAAATACAAAAAAACTATTTTTCAATTAAAACCTTTAAAGAAGAATTATCAAAAACAAAAACAATCAAAAAAAACAAAACAACCGTTCAAAATAATAGTTTAACAATCTATTGTGATGGCGCGTGTTCTAATAATCCAGGAGAAGCAGGAAGCGGTTTGGCTTTATATTATGATGAAAATGCACCCATTTTGTTATATGGGCAGTATCACAGTATGGGGACGAATAATACGGCTGAGTTAAATGCTTTGTATAAAGCTTTATTATTAGCCCAAGAATCACAAGCTTCACGTATAACTATTTATTCTGATTCAAAATACAGTATAGATTGTATTTCAAAATGGGCATATTCATGGAAAAGTAAAAACTGGACTAAAAAAACAGGGGAAATAAAGAACTTAGAAATAATTAAACTTGCACACAATCTTTATGATGAAATAGAAAATAAAATCAGCTTAAAACATGTAAAAGCACATGCCGGAACACAAGGCAATGAATTAGCGGATAGAATGGCAGGTTATACTATAGATGCAAAAAATACGGACTATAAACAATATGATTACGAAGACATAAATATACCCTTATCATTAAAAAGAGATTAAATTAAGACTTTGACTTTAACTACTTGTAATTATATATAATAATTAAACATGTAATTAAATTGTAACCAACTTAGATTATTATTCCTTAAATTATTTAAATATATTTTAAGGATGTTAAATGTTTTCTACTATGTCGATTCGTGTAAAACTGTTTTCTTTATTACTCTTAACCATTGTTTCTTTAGGTTTATTAAGTGCTTTAATGTATGTATCAACCCAGGATACGAAAGAATTTGGTCAAATAGAAAGTAAAATTGAAAAATTACAAAGTGACATGCTGATGTTACGAAGGAATGAAAAAGATTTTATTTTACGAAAAGACTTAAAATACAAACAAAAGTTTGAGAAAAATATTAATGTTTTAATAAACGATATCAGGTATTTAAAAAAACATTTACAAAGCCAAAATATTGAAAACAATAAACTTACTCTCTTTTCAAAATTCGTATTAGAATATAAAAACGATTTTTACGATTTTGTTAAAAATCAAGAAGAAATTGGGCTTCATCCAAAAGATGCATTGTATGGAAGTTTAAGAGCAAGTGTTCATAAAATACAAGATTATGCAAAAAAATCCAAGGATTATGAACTCTTGGCGAAAGTCTATGATTTAAGAAAACAAGAAAAAGATTTTATGTTAAGACTTGATTTAAAATATGTAGATAAATATAGTAAAAAGATTGATGCTTTGTCTTTAGAATTTACTAATAATAGTGAATTAATCAATAACCTGTATTCGTATAAAGAAGATTTTTTATCTTTAGTTGGGGCTCAACAAAGAATTGGCCTTTCAAGTAAACTTGGGGTTCAAGGTACAATGAGAAAAACGATTCATAAAGCGGAGACTTTATTATCTACACTAGCAAAAGAAATAAAAAATACAACAAGTCAAAAAATAGAAAATATGATTCAATTCTCTTTAATCATTTCTGCATTATTAATTCTAATTTTAATTACTTTTATACTTTTAATTATCAGAAGTATTACAAGCTCACTTGTTTCATTCCAAGATGGTTTTTTAAATTTCTTTAAATACATTAACAAAGAAAGTAAACATATAGAGCTTTTAGAAGAAAACTCAGAAGATGAATTAGGAAAAATGACCAAACTTCTTAATAAAAATATTCTAAAAACAAAACAATTAATGGAAGAAGATGAAATTCTTATTGAAGAAGTTAAAAAAGTTGTTTCTTTAGTAAAAGATGGAAAATTGTTACAAGAAATAAAGGCAAGTACTTCTAATGATAGTTTGGATGAATTAAAAACAAGTTTAAATGATATGCTGGAAACCATTTCAAACAATGTTGCAGATGATGTTAATGAAATACAAAAAGCCTTAGAAAAATTTCATAATCTTGATTTTTCTTATAGAATAACTTCTTCAAAAGGAGCTATGGTAGATAGCCTTAATTCTTTGGCGGAAACAATTAGTGAAATGTTACGGCAAAATAAAACCACAGGATTACGTTTAGAAATCAGTTCCAATGAATTATTAAAAAATGTTAAAAACCTAAGTAAGTCTTCAAATGAAGCAGCCGCATCGCTTGAAGAAACAGCAGCAGCTATTGAAGATATCTCTTCTGTTATGAGCGATACTACTTCTGATGTATCTAAAATGACGTCTAATGCGAATAAATTAAATACTTCTGTAAAAGAAGGGGAAGATTTTGCAAAACAAACAACACTTGCGATGGATGATATCAATAAAGAAGTAGAATCCATCAATGAAGCAATAGGTGTAATTGATCAAATTGCTTTTCAAACCAATATTCTTTCACTCAATGCTGCTGTTGAAGCAGCAACAGCTGGGGAAGCTGGAAAAGGGTTTGCAGTAGTTGCCCAAGAAGTAAGAAATCTGGCTTCACGTTCAGCCCAAGCAGCAAAAGAAATAAAAGATTTGGTTGAACATGCAACAACAAAAGCAAATACAGGAAAAGAAATTGCAAATAAAATGATTGCTGGATATGCAGGTTTAAATAAAAACATAGAAAATACCTTGAGTTTAATTAATAAAATAGAAACAGCAAGTTCAATGCAACAAAATAGTATTCATCAAATATCAAATTCAATTAATTTATTAGATAAACAAACACAAGAAAATGCAAACGTTGCAAGCATCACACAAGATATTGCTTTAGAAACACAAGACATTGCTTTAGTGATTGTTAAAAATGCGAATGAAAAAGAATTTACAGGTAAAAACAGTATCCAAGCAAGAGAAATTCCTCTCAAAGAAG
Source organism: Campylobacteraceae bacterium (assembly GCA_013215945.1). Classification (NCBI taxonomy): domain Bacteria; kingdom Pseudomonadati; phylum Campylobacterota; class Epsilonproteobacteria; order Campylobacterales; family Campylobacteraceae; species Campylobacteraceae bacterium. The sequence goes on along the minus strand of JABSOM010000002.1, from coordinate 25,102 downwards.
AAACAAATGATTTCCTTGTAATACAAAACAGTAAACAAGTTTTACAAATTGAAGATAAAAAAGCAGTAAATAAAAACATTGCTATTAATAGTGCGAAGTTTATTCAAGACGACAGTAATGATGAGTGGGAAAGTTTTTAGACTAAAAGCAAAAGCTTTTAGTTTTTTAGATTCTAATTTTCTTAGAAGAGAGTTTTAACATTTGTAAAGCAATACTATGTAAACTCTCTTGGCTTAACCTAGCTGATAAACCAGCAATTCCAACCGCTCCTAAAAATGTATTTTCATAATCAAAAATAGGCACAGCCAAAGAACTTAAACCATATTCAAACTCTTCTTGTTCAAGTGCATATTTATTTTCCAAGACCCTGTTTAATTCTTTTTGTAAATAACGTGTTTTTAAAAGAGAATTTTTTGTATATTCATTTAAATCCAAAATAGAAATATCAATATCACTGTAAGCTAAAATAACTTTTCCCAAAGCCGTACAATGTAAGGGCGCATAAGAACCTATACTGTTTCTCATTTTTATAACACGCGTAGAATTATCTATTTGATTTAAATACAATAAAGAGTTGTTATCATTAATGGCTAAATAAACACATTCATTGGTAAGATTAAAAATATCTTCTAATAAATCTTGACTGCGTTGGATTAACACATCTTGACTGGCTTGTGAAGTCATAATATCCATAATGTCTGCTTTTACTATCTCTTTTGTATTGCCTAAGTATTTAATAAAACCTTCGTTCATCAAAGAAGTAATTAACCTAGACATTGTACTTTTATCAATATCAAGTTTTTGACACAACATAACAGCAGTAAGAGGTGTATTTGAAAACAAGATTTCTTTTAAAATCTGAAGACCTCTTGTTAATGACTTATTTTGATTGCGCATAAAGAACTTTCAAGCATTTATTTTTCATTACTTGTAGTATATAATAAAAAAATTTAAGCTTCTTTTAGCAAATGTAACAAAATGGTAAAATAATTTTTACAAATTTTGAAATTTTTCTTTCATTATCTGCTATTTTTGAAAAAAACTTTCTCATTATGTGGGAAAAACTTTTTTGTATATTCAACAATGCCTACATACAAGGCTCTACATAATATATAAATAATAGCTTAAAAATAAATATTACATTTTATTTTTATGTTTACACCTGTTTATTATGATTAAATTCTTCTATCGACATGTGTTACTAAAAAGAATTTAAGAAATATAATAAAGAAAAAGGCGTAAATTATGACTTCAGCAACAGTAGATTTAACAAAATTAACCGCAAAAGATGATTTGTTTCCAGTATTAGGAGGTCATTGGCCAGGAATTCAAATTTATTACCCACCTATTAAATTTAATCCTTTAGATGGAAATTATGAAAGCATTGCAGAAGCTAAATTAAGACTTCAAAAACATGCCTATAAAACAAAAGCACATACACTGTTATTTGATTTAGAAGATGGCTGTAGAATGAAAGAAATTTCTAGAAAATTACTTTTAGAAGAATTACCTAAGTTTCCAGAAAGAGATTTTCAAATTGCCATTAGAATTAATCCTTTTAGAACAGATGAATATGAAGAAGATTTAAAACTAATTAAACAAGTTCATAAATACATTGATGTAATTGTATTAGCAAAAGCTGGGGAAGTATATGGGGATGCTGAAATTAGAGATTTATCTTCTTGGTTAGTAACTATTGGAAGTAAATTAACAATACAACCTATTATTGAGCATCCTAAATCTTTACAAATTGCAGATAAATTAATGTCTTATTCTACGGTTAAACATGTAATCTTTGGTATTCATGATTTCTCTAAAGCAATGGCATACAAAATCACACCTGAGGGTTGGATTGATGAATTAGAGACTTTCTTTAATATTCTTACTATGGAAGCTAGGATTCAAGGATGTGGAGTAATTGGAGGGGTTGAAGTATTATTAACACCCAACTCTCTACCTGATTCTTGTTTAGAGAAAAAAGACATTAGAAGATGGTTGGATTTACATGGGGATGATGCATCAAGACATGTTTATGCACATGCAAAAAGAGAAACAGCTATGGGACTTACAGGAAAACAAGTAATTACACCCAATCATATTAATATTTGTAAGGTTGCATTTACTCCAAGCCCACAAGAAATTGCTAAAGATGTGTTTATATTAAAAGCAGCGCTTGAAGCAGATGCTTTATTAAGTGGTGCGATACGCTTTGAAGGGAAAATGTTAGATCCTCCAATGTTTGGTAAATCTTTACAAAATATTTTAAGAGCCTATGCTTTAAAAAGTTTAAACAAAGAAGATCAAGATTTTGCATTAACGGTACTTAATAAAATGCCTTTACATACATTTAAAGAAAACTGGCCATTTGGTCAAATATAAGGAGTTTAGTATGAAAATAGAACAATACCCACAGTTTGAAATAAAAGTTCCAGAATTTTTGAATATTGGTACGGCTTGTACAACTTCTCATATGGGAACAATTAAAGAAAATGCAACCGCTATGATTATTGAAGATTCTTCTTTAGGTACTTCACAAATTACCTATAAAGAATTAAATCAACAATCAGATAAATTTGCCAATTTTTTATTAAGTATTAAATTAGAGCCAAGAGACCGAACCTTAATATGTTTGAAAAATTCTTTGGCTTACCCTATTACTTTTTTTGGAAGTATTAAAGCGGGAATTGTTGCAGTTCCAACATCAACCCTTTTATCTGGGCCTGAAATTAAATATTTAGCAACAGATTCTCAAGCAAAAGCAATTGTTGTTTCTTTTTCTATGTATGATACTTTATTGCCTTACTTAGAAAACTTAGACAATTTAAAACATATTATAGTTTCAGGAGCTAAAGATATTACCTCTTTGCAAAAACCTCATGGAGCAAGGTTATATTGTTTTGAAACATCTATTGAAAATGCACATGTAACACCCAATCATTATAATTCAAAATCTGGTGAGCCTGCATATTTAGTATATACATCTGGGACTACTGGTTTTCCAAAAGGTGTATTACATTCTCACAGGTCATTAATTGGGCGCGCACCTGCTAGTGAATTTTGGTTTGATTTTAAAGACAATGATAGAATTATGCATTCTGGTAAATTTAACTGGACTTATGTTTTAGGTTCTGCATTAATGGATCCATTATACAAAGGGCAAACCGTTATTGCTTATGAAGGAAATAATGACGCTAAATCATGGGTTGAGCTTATTAAAAAACACAAGTGTACTATTTTTATAGGTGTACCTACAATTTACAGACAAATCCTACAAAAAACAAGTTTTACAATAGAAGATTGTCCAAGTTTACGACATTGTATGAGTGCGGGTGAACATTTATCTTCTGAAATGGTATCTTTATGGCAAGACAGATTTAAACAAGATATTTATGAAGCTATTGGAATGAGTGAGTTTTCGTATTATATTTCACATTCAAAATTCAGACCAATACGACCAGGATCAGCTGGTTTTGTACAACCTGGACATAATGTAAAATTATTAAACCCTGAAACAATGGAAGAAGTAGGACCACAAGAAGAAGGTATGATTTCTATTGGTTTGGAAAATCCGGGATTATTTTTAGAGTACTGGAATCAAGAAGAAGAAACAGCAAAAGTAAAAAGAAACGGTTATTTTTTAACAGGAGATTATGCTAAAAAAGACAAAGATGGTTATATTTGGTTCTTAGGAAGAAAAGATGATTTAATCAATACCTTTGGTTTTAGAGTAAGTCCACATGAAATTGAGAGAGTAATTAAAACACATGAAGATGTAAATGATTGTGTTGCAGTAGGTTTAGATGTGGAAGCCGGTAAAACCATTGTTGCTATTGCTATTTTAAGCGATAAAAAACTTTCTAAAGAAGATGAAAATAAAATATTGGCTTTTGGACAAAAAAACTTAGCAAAATACAAAGCACCTAAAAAAATCTTTGTGGTAAATGATTATCCTAAAACAAAGAATGGAAAAGTTTTAAGAAAAGAGTTGATTAAACAACTTCTTGCCCTAGGAGATGACGTAAGCCCTACATTAAAATCTGAAATATACAGACCAAGACGTTCTATGTTATTTGTACCTGCTTATAATGAAAAAAATGTACAAAGAGCAAGAATAGTACTTGCAGATGCTATTATTTTTGATTTTCAAGCTATTTTGCATGATCAAAAAGATGCAGCTAGAAAACTACTGGTAAAAGAATTTAAAAAAGACGATAATTTTGGAAATTCTGAAAAGATTGTAAGAATAAACAGATTAGATTCTGAGCAAATTAAAAAAGACCTAGAAGTACTAAATACAATAAAAGTAGATGGCGTTTTATTTTCAAGTATAGAAAGTGCTAGTGATGTAAAAAAAGCACAAAAAATTATTGACAGTATTGATTCAAAACTGGAGTTAATGATTATGATTGATACACCTTTGGGTGTATTAAACATTCAAGAAATATGTGCACAAAGTTCAAGTTTGGCTTGTATTATTATTGGTACGAATAATTTAGCACAAAAACTTCAACTCAATATTAAACACGGTTCAAAAGCAATGTTTCAATATATGAGTCAAATTTGTTTAGCTGCAAGGGCTTATGAAAAAGTAGTAATTGATGGACCTCATTTTAATGTACAAGATGAGTTCTCTTGTGAAGAAAGTGCTAAAGAAGCATTTTATTTAGGATGCGATGGAAAAGCAGCACTTCACCCTATTCAATTAGAATATATAAATGATATTTTTACACCTAAAAAAGCAGAAGTTGAAAATGCAAAAGAAATGATATCTGCTTATAATGAAGGTCTCAAAGATGGAAAAGAAGTAATAAAATTCGGATACGAATTGGTTGACAAATCAAGAATTAATTGGGCGCAGCGAACGATCACATTATACGACAGATTTAAAGAAATTGGAAAAAGTTCATTCTAAGGAGATAAGGTGTCTACAATAAGTACAAAAGTAAACCATGGTAATTTTTTTGAAGATTTTACCATAGGTCAAAAAATCATTCATCCTCTTGATAGAACAATAACAGATGGGGATGTATCTTTTTATATAGCGCTTACTGGAAGCAGATTTGCTTTGCATTCAAGTGATGTTTTAGCAAAAGATTTTGGTTATTCTAAACGGCCTCTTGATGATATGCTGGTTTTTCATTTGACTTTTGGAAAATCTGTTCAAGATATTTCTTTAAATGCGATTGCAAATTTAGGCTATGCAGAAGTAAGTTTTGCAAATCCTGTATTTGTAGGAGATACAGTAAGACTAGAAACGCAAGTTATTGGATTAAAAGAAAACTCCTCTGGCAAATCAGGCGTAGTTTATGTTCATTCTCTTGGTTATAACCAGAAGAACGAAGAAGTTTTAAACCTAAAACGATGGGTAATGATTCACAAAAAAGATCCAAGTGTAAAATCAGATATTAATGAAGTGCCTAGTTTTGCTAAAACAACAACAATTTCTTCAAAGATTTCTATTCCACATTTGGGAAATATTAATACACAAAAAACAGGTGGAGAGTATTTTTTTGAAGATTATAGTGTAGGTGAGAGAATTAATCACAGTGAAGGTCTTACGGTTGATAACAGTGATCATACCTTAGCAACTAAGTTATACCAAAACAATGCAAAAGTACATTTTGATGATTATATGATGAAAAGTACTCCGGTAGGTCAAAGGCTAATGTATGGAGGCCATGTTATTTCAATTGTACGAAGTATAAGTTTTAATGGTTTACAAAATGCACAATGGATTTATGCTATTAATGCAGGAACACATTGTAATCCTACTTTTGCTGGGGATACTATTTATGCTTATACAGAAATTTTAGAGAAAATTGAAGTAAACAGAGATGATATTGCACTTTTACGTTTAAGAAGTGTTGGTTTAAAAAACATGCAAGCAAAAGATTGTCTTGCTTTAAAAAATGATGAGGGAAAATACAACAAAAATGTAGTTCTAGATTTAGACTATACCGTTGTAATTCCTAAAAAAAACAGATAAAAAAAGGAAAATATTATGACACACCCAAATGAAGCACTATTTGATTCAGGAAATTCTTTACCAATAATACCAACATGTGAGCACTTCGCAGGCAGTGAAAAATTCATTTTAAAAGCAATGTCTTTGCAAGAAAAAATGGGACCCATTTTTGATATTACTTGTGACTGTGAAGATGGTGCAGAAACAGGAAAAGAAATAGAACATGCAAAAATGATTGTAAGACTTGTTAATTCTGATGCTAATAAATTTGATATGGCGGGATGTAGAATTCATGATCATGCAAGCCAATATTGGAGAGACGATGTTGATATTTTAGTGCCTGGTGCTGGTGAAAAACTAGCATATATTACTTTACCTAAATCACATTCTTATGAAGATATTAAAACACAAGTTGAATATATTCAAGCTAAATGTAAAGAAGCTGGAATTAAAAGAGAAATTCCTATTCATGTTTTAGTAGAAACACATGGAGCACTAAGAGATATTGAAAAAACAGCAACACTTCCTTGGTTACAAGTACTTGATTTTGGATTAATGGATTTTGTATCAGGGTACCAAGGTGCAATTGCAGCTTCAAATATGAGAAGTCCGGGACAATTTGATCATAAATTAATAGCAGCTGCAAAAGCCAAAGTAACACAAGCTGCTTTGTCTAATCATATTATTCCTTGTCACAATGTAACGCTTGATTTAAAAAACCCATACCAAACATTTAAAGATGCAGAGATTGCAAGAAATTCTTTTGGATTTATGAGAATGTGGTCAATCTACCCAACGCAAATTCAAGCTATTGTTGATGCAATGAAACCAGATTTTACAGAAGTATTAGATGCTCAAAATATTTTATTAGCAGCCCAAGACGCTGAATGGGGACCTATTCAGTATGAAGGAGAGTTACATGATAGAGCTACGTACCGATATTTTTGGGAATTAGTACAAAGAGCTAATTTTTCTGGTTTTAAATTACAAGAAGAAGTGAAAAAAAGATTTTTTTCTTAAGGTTTTTTAGCAAAGATAAAGATTAACTAAGTAAAATAATCAAAAAAAAGGAAACGGTATGGAAATGAATATTATTCAAATAAATAAACCAAACAAAGGCGCCAAGGAAGTTTTACTTCTGCTCGTCATGTCCGGTTTATTTATCCATACAAGAGTTTCAATTTAATCAAAAGATAAATAGAATAATTCTATTTATCTTGATCTTCAAAACTCCTTTATGATAAAACCACATTTTCATAATATTTTTTATACTATTGAAAAATATACTTTGTACTACGGTACGTTTATAAAAAGATAATACTTTTTATGTGTGTAAGAAGGAAAAAAAATGCAAAAAAATATATATACGACAGATAAATTCAAAAACTATTTAGGTTTTGGTGTTGCTGGGAATTTCGCAAATCATTTAAGCGAAGCTGGTGAAAGCGATGAGTTCTCAAAAATAAAAACCCAAGAAAAAGATGCACCCAAAGGTTTGTTCCCTTTTTATATTCCAAATGACAAGGGATTTTTAGGACATTTTCCAATCAGTGATGATAGTATTAATCACAATGATTGTGAATGTTTACAAGTAGAAGCAGAAGTTGCATTGTTATGTGATTTTATCTTTGAAAATGGGAAATTAATAGATTTAGTTCCTAAAGAATTTGCTGCTTTTAATGATTGCAGTATGAGACTAAGTGATGGTAATAAACTAAGTACAAAAAAGAACTGGGGTTCAAATTCAAAAGGAATATCCAATGAATTTATTGAAATTGATAGTTTCTGTGAAGATGGTATTTTAAACAATTATCATATTTGTTCTTTTATTAAAAGAAATGGAATCTTACATGATTATGGAACAACTTCTGCTGTAAATTCTTATTCATATTTTTTTGATACCTTAAAAACATGGATGATTGATAAGTTTAATACACAAGATGATTGTGGGCCACTAGAAGAGTTAAATCCTTTTATAAAAGATTTAGAAGGTAAAGATGGAGTATTAATAGCAGCAGGAGCTACAGCTTATGCAAACTTTGGGAAAAAACACTTTTTAGAAAAAGGGGATGAGATTTTTGTATATGTTTATAACGGACATATACACAGTTTTCAAGATATTATGAACGATATGAATGGTGGAAACTTACACTTAAAACATTGTTCAAAACTGCATCAAATAGTAGAATAAAAGAAGCAAAAGCTTCTTTTATTCTACAGCCTCATAACAATATTATTCAGATAAATTATTTAGCAAAAACTTCAGGAGCAGGAGTAGGAGTTGCCTTATATTTATCATTAAACTCCTTGTTTAAAGCACTTTTCACCGAAGTTGTAATATTAGAAGAAGAACCACTTCCAAAATTATATGAAAATGTTAAAAATGCAGAACTATCATTATAATCAAAATCATGCATAGCTCCAATCCCTACTTCCCAAGATTCACTTAACTGTTTAGAAATTCCAACATAAGTAACTTCTTCACTTGTAATTCCAATATAAGGCGATAAATATTTATCATCATTATATTTAACTCCAAAGCCTGCAATAGCTTTATCTATACTTAAATTTGTCTCATCCGTTTTACCACTAACATAACTCAGATCTAAAAAAACTTCTGTTTTAGGATAAACTTCTTTTTTTAATTCAAGTGTTGCATATCCTCCTAAAAAATCATCTTTTTTATTTGCATTTGTATTCAAATCATCTACACTAATAATTCCTAAACCTAGTTTTACATTCTCATTAAAAATATAACTTCCTCCAAGTACATACGCTTTATCTGTTGTTACAAGCACATTTGCTTCAAAACCTTTAGCATTCAAAGAGCCTATAGTTACAGCTGCAACTAAACTTACTTTACAAATGTTTTTGAGTATTAATAATTTCTTCATTTATTTCCTTAATAATTTTCATAATGATAAAGAAAAAATGTAAGACCTTTATAAGTTATTTGTCATATCTATGTAATATTTTTAAATTTAAGAATGAAATAAAATGCTAACAATACAAAAAGAAATATTGCTTGCAAAAATATTACATTCTTATGACATCCTTATGTTAAGATTCAAAAAAATAAAAGGAATAAAATGAAAAAAAGTGTTTTAATCGTATTTGTATTTTTGTATACAAGCGTTTTTGCAGTGGAGGGATATAAAGATATTTATATCAAAAGTAATATCAATATTTATGTACATACAATTTATTGTGCAAAGAATTTATTAAATATATCAGCATTACGCCCTTCAATAGTTTATACCAATACAAAAAGTATTGAAGATGGTACTTATTACATCAGTTCTAATGCGGGAGAGTATTCAAGTACTTTTAAAAAAATAAAAGGTAAACCTGATAGCATAAGAATACGAGGTATTTTAACTAAGGGACAAACATCAAAAAAACAAATGAATAAATCTATTTGTTTAGTTGAAAAAAACACACAACTCCCAAAAAATTTAAATGCAAGAATTGTAAGAGACCTTATAAAAAGCAATGATACTGCATGGAAGCAAAAGATACAAAAATATACAAATTTTTATGGGAAACCTGCTTATGCTAAAGGTAAATATTTAAGTAAAAGATAATAGTATTGTATGAAAATACAGTAATTAATACTCTTCAACAAGCCATTATAATTTGGGTTTGTTGTTTCTACTTACTTTAAAAAAATACTTAAAAATATTCATTCCGTCTTCATAACTAACTTCATATAAAATATTGTGTTTATTACAAATTGTTTTCACCATAGATAAACCCAAACCAAGGCTTCTTTTTGCATCATTATTTTCTTGGTAACTTTTTTCAAATATTCTTTTTGTATCAAAAATAGCTTGTGACTTTGATGCAAAACTTAAACAATAAACATCTTGTATTTTATAAAGTTTGATATATATCGTAGTATTCTCTTTGCTATATTTAATTGCGTTGGAGAGGTTATTATCAACTAAACGCTCTAACTCTATAGCATTGATTGTTATATATGCATCTTTATCAAAAGAATAACTAAGTTCACGATGTTGGACTTCAAGAATAGAGGAAAAAAAGTCAATACGATCTTGGATAAACCTACTTAGGTGTACAGAAGCGCTTAGATAAATAATATGAGAATTAGCACTTAAATATTCAAGATCATCATTGGATTTTTTCAACATATTAATTGCTGAATTAATTTGAAGTAAGTATTTATGAAGTTTACTTGAACTTTTCATTTCTAAAAATGAAAAGTTATTCATAATAATGGATAGAGGGGTACGCATATGCGCAGTCATTAACGTAATGAAGTCTCTGTTTTCTTCTAATACAAATTCTTTTACTTTTATTTCTTTTTCCAGTGCAAGCTGAGACATATGGTATTTTTTTGTAAAAAAATAAATTATAATAAGTAAAATAATATGAATAAGAACAAAAAGATAATAATAAAAAGTAATTTTTTCATTTAATTCTTTTTCATACTGCATGTCAATATAAAGCTCTAGTACAAAATCTCCCATTACATCAAGATATTTATTATTTTTTTTGATTAGTGGAATATAGAATATGATTGTATCTTCTAAGTATTTTTTTAATATTTTTTCTTTTCTATTCGAGTCTATAATTAAATTATCACTTGTGATACCTGTAGGAAACTTTTTCCGAGATTTGATATAAGCTTCTTTTGACAGCTGCGTATTTTTATTCAGCACATTATCGTAATATTCTGTTTCATCTAATTTTTTCTCAATTCTATAAAGTTGACTTCTCTTATCTGTAATTATTTGTATATTCTTCATTGTTTCTTTAAGAATGCTTTTTATATTATGATTAATAAACCCCATTTCTAAATAATAAGAATCATTCACTTTAGCATACGAGTAACTTTTCACATCTGAAGTAATAATATCAATAGAAATAGTATTTGAATAATGTACCAAATTATCACTATTTGAACGATTTAACTCTTTACGTGCATCAGGAACAAGTGATAAATCAAACCCTATATCCTTTAAATATGTTGATTCGGTAATAAGATAGTTTTTATTAATATAAAAAAGATGAAAATCAATATTTGAAATATCATATTTTTCTTGAAGTGTTTTTTTTAGTACGTCAATATTGATTTTTCCTTTTTTTCTTAATATAAACAATGCTTCATTGTGCATTCTAAGAAACATTTTTTCATTTGAATTAATTTCATTTTGAATGGTTACAAATGCATTTTTAATAAAACTTTTATTTATTTTAATACGTTTATCCAAATATACGGCTATTTTATTTTTCTGTTCCTCTTTATAACTTTTAAAGAGAGTATAGGTAAAATAAAGAGAGACAAAAGTAATAAGAATATTTAATAAGATAAGAAAATATTTATTTTTCATTAATAATACATCCTATTGTTTATACTGCTTGGTTTTAATAATATAACCTTGTTTTACTTTTGTAGTAATAATATCCATAGGAAGTTTTTTTCTTATATCCCTTAATAATTGTCGTAAGGGATACAATTCACGTATCTCTCCCTCCCATACATAATCATAAATAATTTCTGCAGGTACAAGTTTGTTCGCATTTTGTAATAGTATTTCAATCAAACGCTGTTCTTTGAAGCGTAAGTCAATCATCTCTTTTTGATATGAAAAAGATTTTTTTTCTTCATCATAGTAAAAATCATCAGAAAAATATATTACTTTAATCTCATTATGTAGGAGCTTATTAACACGAATTTCAAGTTCTTTTATATGAAAAGGTTTTTTTATATATTCACTACATCCAAAATCAAAAGCATCTGTAAGATTTTTAATTTCAAGAGATGCGGTTACAATTATAATGGGTGTTACAATATCGGTTTTCCGTATGAATTTTATAATATCAAGACCATTATAGGAAGGTAAATTAATATCAATAATATATAAGCCAACTTTATGAGAATTTGATTTTTCGATAAAATCTACCGCTTCTATACCATCGTGAATACAAATTGTTTTAAAGTTTTTCAAAGTGAAATATTCTGATAGAACTAAATTAAGTTGGATATCATCTTCTATTATTACAACGTTTAAAGTCATTTTAACCTCTTTATTTATTATATTTAATCTGTATTTTTAAAATGATATTCAAAAATGTTAAAATCATTTTCTCTTCTAAATACTATTTTTATATTATGTTTTTTTGCTATCAAACTTACTACATAAAGTCCCAAATTTAAGCGCTCTTGATTTTCTTCTTTCTCTTTTTTCTCAAATAACATTTCTTCATTTTTAATTTTATATCCCTGGTTTTTAAAGCTAATTACAATAGCAATTGAATTCTTTTTTAATGTAATATAAGTATCTTTTTGAAAATATGAATATTTGATTGCATTGGTTATCGTATTATCAATAATACGTTCTAACTCAAGATCATTGATTGTAAAAAAAATATTATCATTTATATTAGTTATCAGATTCATTTTATTAGCATTTGCGGCAGCATCAAAATAACTGACTCTTTTTTTTAAAAAATCACTTAAATCAATTCTTTTATTCTTATATAATAAAGAATCGTAAGAATTTATATACGATAGGTTTTCATAGGAGTTTGATAAGGTTGTAATCGATGCATTAATTTGATGAGCGTATTTATTTTTATCATTATTAAAATACTCCAAAAGTGAAAGATTACTCATAATAACAGCCAAGGGTGTTCTAATTTGATGTACCATATTGGAAATAAAATTTTTGTTATATTTAACTAAATTTTTATTTTTTAAAATTGCCTTTTTTAGATCCTTTTCTATGTTTTGATAAGAAGTTATAAAATAAAAAATCACCAGAATCATCAAGATATGCATTAAAACAAAATAAATTACATATTTATATGTTTTTTGAAAAAACAGTTTTTCAGAGGAAATATCTGATTCTATTTCCAGTACTATATCAGCAAAAAGAGGCAAAAGTTCATTGTCTTTTTTAAGTAAAGGTACATAAGTATAGAGTTTATTGTCTTTTTCTATACTATGGAATTTTCCTTCTTTTGATGCTTTAATAAAAGCCAAATCGATTAAAGATTGTTTTTTATTTTTATATAATTTTTCATAATATTCTGCGCGTGATGAAAACTCATCTGCTCTCATAAAAAATTTCATTGTATAATCAACCTTATTGCTGTCCCTAATAACATAACGATAATTAAGTTTTGTATGTAAGGAAATAACCAGATTTTTGAAAGCTTCTTTATGTTTTTTTGAAAATTCAAAAATTATACTTATTCCTAAATAGGAAGAATCTTTTAACTTGAAAAATGCATATTTTTTAATTGTTTGATCAAAAGCATCAAAAAAAACACCGGGAGATTGTTTTAAGACATGTACCTTTGTAATCTTGGAAAGGGTCTTTTTTTCATTTTTATTTATTGATATATAATAGTTGATATCAAAGGTATTACTACTATCAATTATTTTATAATCTTTATTTATTTTAAAAACTTCAAGTGAAAGCTCTTGTTTTTTTAAATCAAATCGATTTGATAGTTCATCTTTTACGTTTATTACGTTTGTATTGTCATCTATATACATTTTTTTAAGCTCATTTTCTATTTTCAAAAAAATTGCTTCCGTTTGTTTAACTTCTTTTTTAATATATTGTAAGTTGTTATTCATAAATTCTTTGTTTATTACAACAATTTGTTTTATTTGCTTGTCATAAGTATTGTTTTGATTTAATTTATAAGAATCATATATTAAAAACATAAATAACAGTGTTAAACATATAATGAATATATGAAGACTTAATATTTTATACTTTAAAGGCAAATTTTTCCTTCCTTACAAAAGTGTAAGCGTTCTTTTCTATAAGAAAATGCGAGTTTTTTCTATGACATATACACAGTTTCCAAGATATTATGAACGATATAAAGGGTGGAAACTTACACTTAAAACATTGTTCAAAACTGCATCAAATAGTAGAATAAAAGAAGCTAACGCTTCTTTTATAAATCCACCATTGCTTTAAACTTAGCCCCTACTCTTCCAATATTATCAACATTTATGTGATATCTCTCATCTATTCTATCGTCTTGTATATATTGTTTTTTTATTTCTAAGATAATAGGTACTGTTTTTCCTGGAAGTTCAACTGTAGAATAATAATCGCAAAATAAAGCACTTTGGCTTGAGCTAATCATGGGAGGGTAATCTTCTAATACTGTATTAACCTCTATTTCATATTTTTCTATTTCACTCTCATTATTTCCTAATGACGTAGCACTTAAAGCAGCTTGTTTTACATTGTTTTTATTAACAAAACAAATGGTTGCTTTTTTATTTTTTAAGATATTTGAAAGTGAGTCTTTTTGCGAACCATCTTCTTTATGTCCAATTGAAACTATAACAGTAGCAGGACTTGAAGATAAAGGAATAAAATATGAAAAAGGGGCTGCATTAATGACACCATTTTCTTGGGTTACTATCCAAGCAATAGGTCTTGGTACAACTGTATCTGACATAAGTTTATACTTATTTATGGTACTTTCTTCACTGTAATCTAAAAGCATTCTTTCCCTTTGTTTTTTATGTAAACTTTTTATTAGTATAGCAAAGTAATATTATTTTATTAAAAAAATATCAGCATTTTAAGTAAAAATGATGGGAACATAATACTTTGCTACAAAAGTGCCAGAGTTATCAAAATAATCATTTTTCACAAAACGTATATAAGAAGGAATAGTTGTAGCTTCATAACCAGAATTAGGTAACCAGTAATGATATACCCATTGAATCAACTTTAGAATATCTTCATATTTTCCTTCAAAAGAAAATTCTGCACACAAACCAGAATAAAGTGAAAAATAAGGTAAATTACTCTCTTTTAAAATATCTTTTTCATCAATTACAATTCCTGCAACGTAGTGGCAATCTTGAGGTTTTGTAATAATAGGATTGTCATGATAAATGCCAATTTGAAAATAGTTTTGAATATTATTTGAATATACCCATGCTTTTAGTTTTTGCCATGATTTATTGGAATTATTTCCATGTCCTTTTTCTCTTATATAATAGGCCACTTTTTTTTCAATTTTTACAATATTAGGTTCTTTACATATATCGTTTTTACCTATTAAAGAAATACCTGAACATAGATTTAATATTTTATTTGAATAGTCTTTATACCCACCTTTTCTCCACTCTTTTGGTGTTTGACCAAAGCGTTGTTTAAAAGCTCTCAAAAAAGAGGTAGAAGAGGAATAACCACATTGAGAAGCAATTCTACTAATGGTTGAAGCTTGATTCGTAAGTAATAAATTGCTTGCTTTTTGTAAACGAATGGATTTAATACTTTCATAAATATTTTCGCCCATTTGTTCTTTAAAGATACGTTGAAAATGAAATTTACTTATCTTAAATTCTAAAGCCATTTCATCTATATTAATAGGACTATCTATATAGGTGTTAATATAATTCATCATTTCATTTGCAATTTTACTGTGCAATAAAGTCGTCTCTTTTTTATGCATATTTTACTCCTAAAAATATATTATCACATAAGATATAAATACTTAGCACTAATTGCTGTATTTATTAGCACAAATAGATAAGGAATTAAGCACGAAAGATAAGGAATTAATAAAAGATACCTGCTATCATTATACAAAAAAGGAAATCCATGTCACTAAGAGATTTATTTATTGCACTAGGAATTACATTTATTTGGGGAATAAACTTTTCTTTTATAAAAATGGGGCTGGGCTCTTTAAATCCCTTTTTACTTGCAGGTCTGCGCTTTATGTTATGTGCCCTGCCTCTTGTATTTTTTATAAAACCACCGAAGGTTCCTTTTAAATATGTTATTGCTTATGGTTTGTTTTTTGGTGTTGGGTTATGGGGCATATTATATTTAGGTATGTTTTATGGAATTTCAGCAGGTGTTGCTTCAATTGTTTTAAACCTAGGCGTATTTTTTGCTGTAATTTTGTCTTATTTTATCTTAAAAGAGAAAATGACTGTTTATAATAAAATTGCTTTTATACTAGCTCTTGCTGGAATTGCTGTCATTTTTTTAGTTACAGATGGAACGGTTACACTAATAGGTATGTTATTTGTAATCTTAGCGGCTGTTTCTTTGGCTGTTATTCAAATAATTGTTAAAAAAGCAAATACCAAAGAAGCTTTTGCTTTTTTGATTTATTCAACCTTGTTTCCTCCTATTCCATTGTTTATAATGGCTTATTTAATGCAAGGAGAAAGTGTTTTTATTGATTTTGCACAGACCTTGGATAAACAAGCATTAATCTCAATAGCATTTCAAGTTTATCCGACAACCTTATTTGGATATTGGGTATGGAACTTACTTTTAGCTAAGTATCCTGTTAATTTATTAATGCCTCTTTCTTTGCTTATTCCTATTTTTGGTTTGTTTGGATCCTATGTTTTATTAGGGGAAGAAGTTGGTTTGTATAAAGTTTTGGCGTGTTTTATTATAGTAATTGCTTTAATAATTAATACTTTTGGAGAAAAAATCCGTTCAAGAATCAAAATCTTTAATAAATAGTTTATTTAAAAAAAGAAAGATAGTTTCCGGGACTGGTTCCATAAATAGTTTTGAATTTTTTACTAAAATGACTTTGATCAAAAAAACCTGTACTTAGTGCCACATCAGTAATATCTCCGCCTTTTAACAATAAGTTTCTTGCTTTTTGTATTTTAAGAAGTAATAAAAATTGATGAGGGCTTATATTAAACTGTTTTTTGAAATTTCGTATCAATTGGTATTTATCTCTTGGTATGAGTTTTGATAGTTCATCTAAAGAAATATTTTCTTCATAATTGTCACATAAATAATCTCTAATTATCATATTGTATTTATAGTCTTTAAAAGAAAGGCTTTCTTCTAACTTCACATCTCCATATTGAATAAACAGTTGATGAATATTATGCGTTAAGAGAGATTCTTTGTTCAAAGTAAAATCATCTTCTTCTAAACTTTTATGTAAACAATACAAAGAAGAAAATAAAGAGGGATTATTAATGCTGGCATTGTTTAATACCATTGAATGTTTTGAAAATGAATCTTTTAATATATTTTCAATGCATTTTTTATTGAAATAAAACATTCGATATGTCCAGCCTTTATTAGTCCCAGCAAAGCCAGTATGCATTTCACCTGGATTAATAGCTACAATATTACCTTGAGGAATCATAAGTTTTTTGCCATTATAATCTAATCCCTCTACTCCTTTTTCAATAATACCAAGAGCAAGTTCTTCATGAAAATGTTTTGAAAAAGAAAAATCAGTAAAAGAAGCACTTAAAAGTTCAATATCTTGATGTTCTTTATTTCTCCATAATTTTATAAAATCACTCAAGAATACTCCTTTTAAAAACCGATAAATACATTGGAATCAAGTATAAAACTAATAGCTACTAAAAGCAAAGAGCTTGCAAATAAATAGGCCTGCACTTTTTGATTTTTTACTATCTTTTTAAACATAAGAGAAGAAAAAGATATCCAAATCAAATGGCACGTTAGATT
Source organism: Campylobacteraceae bacterium (assembly GCA_013215945.1). Classification (NCBI taxonomy): domain Bacteria; kingdom Pseudomonadati; phylum Campylobacterota; class Epsilonproteobacteria; order Campylobacterales; family Campylobacteraceae; species Campylobacteraceae bacterium. The sequence continues at coordinate 7,657 of JABSOM010000002.1, read as the reverse complement.
TAGAGCTGCCAACATAATACATAATATTAAGATATTTACACTTGAGTTCTCATAAGTTAAGGAGCTTGAAAATAAAGAAAACATCAAAACAATCATCATCCAACCTTTTACATTAAAAAACTGTATGATTAAACCATCAAAATAAGACAACTCTTTGCTTTGATGGTTTTCATTATTAAGTAGGGGTTTAATAAAACCATAAGCCAAATAGATTAAATACAGTGCACCAATAACTTGAAAATATGAAATAAAAACTTGATTGTTTTGTAAAAATGCACTTAAACCAAAACCTAAAAATAAAGACTTAATAAAAAAAACACTCTCAATTCCAAACATTAAAGGAAGAGATCTTTTAATTCCAAAACTAGCCCCTGATGCTGCAAAAGCAATATTAGCAGGTCCTGGAGAAAAAACCAAAGGAAACATTACGGCAAACCATGCCAATAAAAAAGTAATAGTCAAAATTTATCCTTAAGTTAAACAATACAATAAGAACGTATTAAGAAGTATTGTATGTTTAACGTAAATTACTTAAGCAAAAAGCTTATACGACACTATAATAAATTTTAAATAATTTGTCTTGTAAAAAATTGCATCTTTGTTACAAACACTGCTTGAGAATTTTCTTTTCATTAATTATGATTTGGATAAAATACCTAAAAAAGGTATTTCATGTTAACTTCAGTTGATACAAATATGGTAAATTCAGTAGCCGAGCTAATAAAACTCTCTGTTGCTCCTGTTTTTTTAATAGCGGCAGTTGCCGGTTTGTTAAATGTATTTACCGGACGATTAACGCGTATAATTGATAAAGTAGATAAACTGGAAGAAGAACAAGAAGCAGGTACATCCCCTTTTTCTGAGGCCCGTTTAAGAAAAAGGCATACCTTTTTAACCATGAGAATGAAGAATACCAACTTAGCTATTTTCTTTTGTGCAATTACTGGTTTATTGGTGGCTTTGGTTATTGTTACCATGTTTTTATCATCGGTATTTTCTTTTCACAGCTCCAATGTTATAAGTATTTTATTTATTTTAGCCATGTTATGTTTGATTTTTTCACTCTTAGTGTTTTTAAGAGAAATTTATTATACAACCTACTTTATACGAAGTAAAAAGAATTTATACAATAAATCATAAAGACTGTATAAACTTTTTAGTTTATATAGTCCCCTGCTCTTGATTCTTTATAGTATTGATCATACTTTCCACTCTCTTTTAATTTTTTTAAACCAGAGTTAAATAATTTCATCAAACGTATATTTTTTTTATGTTTTTTAGAAAGTATTAAATAATACACTGTCATTTCAGGGTTGTACTCAATAGAAGATAAAGTAGCTATCTCTTTTTTACTAAAGGATTGATTTAAAACATTATAAGCAACATCCTTGTTAGAAATTAGTAAATCGATTCTATTGTTTAAAAGTTTTTTAAAATTAATTTCCAATGTACTTACTTTTTGTTCATTCACTATATTATTTTTGACTGCATCATCAAAAACATCAAGGTATTTATAACCAATAAGCGTTCCAATAGTAAAACCTTTTAAGTTTTCATAGTTTTGTTTCTTAGTTTGCCAAGAAAGTTCTAAATCATTTTTATAAAAAAACATTGTTTGTCCAAGAATAACGCCTTCTTTGGAATAATAAACTTCTTTTTCCCGCTCTTTTTTACTTGCCCAAGCAAGGGATCCATCAAATTCTCCATTATTTACCAAAGCATATGCACGTTTCCATGGGAAAAAAGTGTATTCAACATCAATCCCTTCTAGTGCAAAAGCTTCTGTAACAATTCGGGAAGCCACTCCTTTATGTTTTAAAGTAGCAGACATATAAGGCAACCATTCCCCATTTGTTAAACGAATTGTTTCTTTTGCAAACAAAGAAGACAGTGAAAAAAGCACTAAGAAGATTAAGACAGAAAGTAGTTTGTTCATAAGTAAAACCTTTTAACTCTTATTTGATTTGTTAAGTTCATAAATTTTATTGCTTATTTCTTCATTCTTTGGAAAAGCAGCTTCTGTTTTAGAAAGTGCTAATTTATCAAAAATGACTACATCTTCAACAATAACCAAAAAGGTCCCACCTTTTCCTTCAATTAACTCAATATGCAGATCATTAAAATTACCATTTAATTCTTCTTCTAACCTAGAAGCTTCTGGTAAATAGTTTCATTCTCCACAGTAATATATTTTGATATTCATAACTTTCCTTTTAATTTATATATTAATTATGCCAATATATTCTTAAAAGCAGATGCGTTTTATTACTTAAAATCATTCCTTCTTTCATCACCCTTGTAATTAAGCTTATGAGATTTGGCATCTCTAATATCAATATCGTCCTTGCCATGAAACTTAGCAATACGAATAGAAGATACAACTTGTTTAGAAATATTATTACTTTGTGTTGAAATATGTTTTACTTTCTCAGCAGTATGAGCATTTTCTTGGGTAAAACGATCAATTTGTGAAATAGCATCATTAATTTGTTGAATACCAATTTCTTGTTCTTTTGATGACGTTTCAACTGTTTTAATTAAAGAAATTGTTTGCTTGATATTTTGACTTAAGTCTTGATATTCGTCGTACATTTCTTGGGAATTCTCTTTTCCTTCTTTTGTTTTGTCCGTCAAAATATTCATTAATGCTTCAATGCTTTTTGCAGCTTCTGCTGATTTATTTGCTAAGTTTCTTACTTCTTGTGCAACTACTGCAAAACCTTTTCCCGCTTCTCCTGCTGTTGCTGCTTCTACTGCTGCATTAAGAGATAGAATATTCGTTTGAAATGAGATTTGTGAAATCATACCAATGGCTTCAAAAGCATCTTTACACGCTTTTGAAATATCATCCATTGAAGATAAGTTCTTTGAAACAAGATCAATTCCTATATTTGCAGAGTTTTTTACTTTTTCACCCAAAACAGCCATCTCTTTTGACGTCACTCTGTTTTGAGAAATAGTTGTAGTAATTTCTTCAATAGAAGCAGCTGTTTCTTCTATAGTACTTGCTTGTGTCATAGTCGATTGCGCCAAGCGTTGTGCTTCGTTCAATAAAATACCAGACTCTTGTTCCAAAATCAAACCTTGGCGATAATTGGTTAATAAATTACTGGTAACTTTTTCTTTTAAAGAATTAATACCTAAAATTAAGTTTTTAAGCTCTCCTCCTCTAAAAAGATTTTCATCTATTTCTTGAAGATAGTTTTGTTCTTCATATTCTTTTAGTCTTAAAGTAACAATTTTTAAAGCAACATCAATTTTATGTACCATAACATTTACCGTTTGCGAAATATAATTAATTTTAGGATCAATAGATTTTTCACTGATTTCATCATCGGTATAACCATCCGATAATTTTTCACAAGTAAGCATGATTTCTCCAAAAACTTTTATATCTTGAGCGCGTTGTTCTTTAATATGAGAAGCAATGCTTAACATTTTTTTTTCAATATTTTTAAGTTTTTTTACAGTAGTTTTAGGAAGTTCCAAATCATTTGATTCATTTATTACATACTCTTCAAAATTTGATAAAAAAGCTAGAATTATTTTTTCATCCTTTTTTTTGGCAAAAAACATTATTTCTCCTCTTTTAAAAGTTTTTTATACATTTTTTGTGCATTTTCAATTTCTTTTGAAGTAGGTTTAATTCGTACTGAAATAAATCTGTGTTTACCATTGGATTTTTCAACAGGATAAGCAGTCGCATTAACCCAATAATAATCCCCATTTTTACAAAGATTTTTAACAATGCCCTTCCATGTTTTACCTTTTTGAACTGTTTTCCATAAATCTTTAAATGCAGCCCTTGGCATATCTTCATGCCGTACCATAGAGTGAGGTTTCCCTATTAATTCTTCTTTTGTAAAACCCGAAATTTTACAAAAATCACTGTTGGCATAAATTATATGTCCTTTAGAATTTGTTTCGCTTACAATCATAGTATTTTTTGATAATTTTATTTCTTTGTTCACATTTATCTCCCAAATTTTTATGAGCAAGTTTAATTAAAAATAATTACAGCTTGGTTACTTTTTCCCTATCTAGTTGAATCCAATTACTTAATGAATATCACATCTTTCTATAAAATAGATTACAATACAACTCGATGAAAAAGAAGATGAATTTATAATAATGTAGTTCAAAGAATTTATTTAAAATTTTAAATAAATTAGAATAAAATAAGAAACCATAATTTTTTAGAAGTAAGGATATAAAGGGAAATTATTTTATTGATTCCCAGATGTTTTAAAAGTATTTTTCTGCATTTTATAATCAAATCATAACGTTAATTAAAGATAACTGTAAAAAAAGGAGAATAATTTTACAGTTATTTATTAAATTCTAATAAGCGATTGATGGTAACCATGTAACTATGTCAGGAAAATAAAAAACTATCGCTAAACCTATTAATTGTAGAATAATAAAAGGAATAACTCCTTTATAGATATCTATTAACTGTATTTCTGGAGGACAAACCCCTTTTAAATAAAACAATGCAAAACCTACAGGTGGTGTTAAAAAGGATGTTTGTAAGGTCATAGCGACTAACAATACAAACCATACTAAAGTAGGTTCTTCAATGCCATAACCATTAATTTCTATAGCTAAATCACTAATAATAGGAGCAACTAAAGGTAAAACAATTAATGTAATTTCAATCCAATCAAGAACAAATCCTAAAATAAATACTAACACAAGTATAGAAACAATAATAATAATAGGATCTTCTGAAATTGAGTGTAGCGCAGAAAGTATTAGTTCATCTCCTCCTAATTCACGTAAAACAAGTGAAAAACAAGTAGCTCCAACAAAAATAGCAAAAATATATCCTGTTGTATTCATTGTTGCTTTAGATATATTTAATATTTTTCTAAAACTCAATTGTCCATTCACGGTCATTAATATAATTGCCCCAAAAGCGCCAATACCTGCTGCTTCTGTTGACGTTGCAAGTCCAAAAAATATGGAACCAAGAACAGATAGTATTAAAAAAGATGGAGGTAAAATATTCTTAAATAAATCCCATATTAAACTCATTTCAGGCTCATTATTTTCATTTTTATCTACTAAAGGCATTTTATGAGGCCTTAGTAATCCTAAAATAACAAGATATCCAACATATAAAGTTCCAAGTATTAAGCCTGGGAAAACAGCTCCCATGAAAAGATTTCCAACAGAAATACTTAACTGATCTGCCATAATAATTAACATAATACTAGGAGGAATTAAAATTCCTAAGGTACCAGAACTGGCAATTACTCCCAGTGCTGTTTGTTTGTCATACCCTTGTTTTAACATTAAAGGAAGAGACATTACTGCAAGTAAAACAACAGAAGCTCCAATAATTCCAGTAGAAGCAGCTAACATTACTCCTAAAATAACAACAGTAATAGCTAATCCACCTCTGGTTTTCCCAAAAAAGCGCTGTAAAGACTTTAAAAGTTTTTCAGCAATTCCTGATTCATCCAAAGCAAGCCCCATAAAAATAAACATAGGTAAAGCAACTAAAATCCAGTTGTCCATTATTTTATAAATTCTATTAGAAAGCAAACCAATTGTATTATAATCAAGCCCAGTAATAGTACCTAAGTACAGATCAGATAAATACCCAATACCAGCAAAAGCAACCCCAACACCTCCTAGTACCCAAGCAACGGGAATACCAGATATTAATAAAAATATAAAGGTGAAAAACATTGAAATAACCAGATAATCATTAATTTCCATTTGTATTTCCTTTCATTAAATACGATACATGTCGAATAAGACGAGAAATACAAGCCAGTAACAAGAGAAAAAAACTAACAGGCATTACTCCTTTAATTACCCATCTGTAAGGTAAACCCTCAGGAGAATCTGAACGTTCATTTACACGAAATGCTTCGTATGCTAAGTCCCAGCCATAATCAATTACTATGAAAATAAAAGGAAGCATTAAAAAAATAATACCTATTATTTCAATCTTTCTTTGTAATGTAGTTGAAAAATGTATTCGTGCGATATCAACACGTACATGAGAATGATTTACCATTGAATAAGATAAGCCAAACATAATAATAACAGCATATAAATGCCATTGAAGTTCTTCTAATTGAATAAAGATTATTCCAAATACGTATCGCAAAAAAACTTGTATTACAATAATTGCAATTAATAGTACAGACAGCCATGAAATGGCTGTCCCTACATTAAATATTATTTTATTAAGAATGTTACAAATTTCAGGTCTTTTCTCATTTTCTAAACCTGGTTCTTTGTCTTGTGTATGATTAATTTTGTCATATACTTGTATTGTTTCAACAATATGATCTTTTCCTGTCATTTTAATCCCTTTCTTTCTTCATAACTTATCTTGGTAAAAATGCTAAATTACTCCAATATTTATACTCTTCTCTAAAGGTACTTAAATCTTTCCATACATCATTAAACGTACTGTCTTTTCTTAAATCAACTAAAGCTTCCTTCCATGCTCCTCTAAATGCATTCAACATCTCAGGTGTCCATTTTTTTACAATTACACCATTTTTTTCTATATTCTCTCTAATAGCAGCACCTTGTGCAGCTTCACCCTCTGCTAAAGAAGCAGTCATATTTGCTTTACACGTAAGACTAATAGCATTTTGTTGCATTTGACTCATGTTATTCCATGTTTTTTTATTAATTAATAATTCAAAAACAGTTGCTTGTTGATGCCACCCTGGAAAATAATTATATTTTGCAATTTTATAAAAACCCAAACGTTTATCAACTACTGGAATAGAGAACTCACTTGCATCAATTACCCCTTTTTCAAGAGCTGAAAATATTTCTCCACCTGGAAGTAAAGAGGTAGCAACACCTAACTTTGTCATAACATCAGCACCTAAGCCAAAAAATCTCATTTTTAGACCTTTTAAATCTTCTGGTGTATTAATTTCTTTTCTAAACCAACCTGCTGTTTCAGGAGAATTAATAGCACAAGGCGTTACATGTACATTATATTTTGCGTCATCATACATTTTTTGATACAGTTTTAAACCATTTCCTTCATATAACCATGCAAAAAATTCTGGCGCTTCTGGACCAAAAGGTACGGAAGAAAAAATGGCAGCCGCAGGCATTTTACCCTTCCAATATCCAGCTGTTGACCAACCCGCATTTACTTTTCCAGAAGATACGGCATCCAGTATTTCAAAAGGTGCAACTAATTTTTTAGGCTCATAAATCTTTACTTTAATAGTAGAATTAATTGATTCTAAAGACTTTTTAAAAGCAGGAAGAGGTGTTCCTAAACCTATTAAATTGGTTGAAAATGTTGTTGGTACTTTTAGTAAAACTTTCTTTTCTTGCGCTAATCCTGCTGTACTCAAGACACATAACGACAAAGTCGTTGCTATTGTTATATTTTTGATGTTCATATTTTTCCTTTAAATGTTTGTTTATTTATTTTTTGATACACTATTTTCTAACACACTCCTTTCTTTAAATTTACTCTTTTTATTCGCTGTATTTTTCATTTAATAAAAGGAGTTTTTCCTAAATATTGTGCATAAACAATTTCAGCATCAATTTCTAGTAGTCTGTTATATTTGGCAATCCTGTCAGATCGTGACGTTGAACCTGTTTTGATTTGTCCACAATTTAAAGCCACTGCAAAATCAGCAATAAAAGTATCTTC